>NZ_MDCR01000023.1 GCF_001723055.1 Streptomyces niveus | reverse complement strand
GGCCATGGGGGCGGCGGTCATGGGGGCGGCGGCCATGCGGACAGTCACGGAGAAGGGAACCTGCAGCTGATCCCGAAGCCGTCCACCGGGGCGCACGACGACGCCACGTCATCAGGACGGGCGACGCCTTCCGCCTCCGTAGCGACGCCGGCTTCGGCTCCGGCTCCGGCTTCAGCTTCGGCTTCGGCTTCGGCTCCGGCATCGTCGCTTGGAGGTTCGGGCGCCGAGTCCCGTATCCGCGCCGCGGGCTTCCCCGCCCCCAAGGCGCTGGAGGAGTTCGACCACGACTACCCCCGGTCACTCGACCGGGAGGCCGTGGCAATGCTCGGCAAGCTGCACTTCATCACCGCCAAGGAGAACGTCGTCCTCCTCGGCCCACCCGGCACCGGCAAGACCCACCTCGCCGTCGCCTTCGGCACGCGCGCCTGCCAGGCCGGCCACCAGGTACTGTTCGCCACCGTTGCCGAATGGGTCGCCCGACTTGCCGACGCCAAGGCCGCAGGCCGCCTCACCGAGGAACTGGCCCGGCTGGACCGATACCCTCTGGTGATCGTCGACGCGCTGGGCTACTTCCCCCTACAGGCAGAAGAGGCCCAGCTCATCTTTCGCCTCGTCGCGCACCGCTACGAGCGCGGCTCTCTGATCGTCACCAGCGACAAGCCCCTGAGCAGCTGGGACCTCGTCCTCAGCGACGCCGCGGTGGCCTCGGCCGTGATCGACCGCCTCGTCCACCATTCCGAGATCATCAGCGTCGAGGGGGACAACTACCGGATGCGCGACCACGGAGGCTTCGGTTTCACGTCCCCGGCCGTCCGTTAGGGGGCCCAGCGGGGTAGTTCGCGGCGCGTCGACCGGGAGGTGGTGCAGATCGCTGTGGCCCGGCAGCACCCACTCGAACGCCAGCTCCTCCGCCCTGCGGGCCACCGATTCGGCCTCGGTCTCCGCCTGGCGGATGACCGTCGACAGGCCACCCTACTGTCCGCCTTCCGTGTAGCCGATCATGCCGGGGGGCGAGCTGCCGGGCGATGTTGCAGTTCAGGCAGCGGTCATCGACATGCCACCCCTTCTCCGCGTCCGTCTCCGCCGTCCGGGTTTCCCGCTCTGCCGGTGTGGTGCTCATGAGATCGGCTCGCGTGTGAAGTGATGCCCGCAGGAACGGCGTTGGCCATGCAATCGGTCATGCCGGGATTCCGGACGGACGGCGTTGTTCGCCGTACGCCGTACGTCACCGGGGCTCGGCGGCTGTTTCAGATGGGTGTCGAAGAACGCATCGACGCGCTGCCCCGGCGCGAAGGACCCGCGCTACTACGGATGGGCCTGGATCCACATCGGCATAGGCCCCCACCAGCACCTGCCCGTTAGCCGCACCGCAGGCCGTTCCTCGCGCCTGTCTCCATGACGGCGGCACAGAGGTCCGCCTCGCGAAGGGTGCCCTTCGCGAGGCGGACCTGAGTGGTTGAGCGTCGGTTCGCTCCCCGTCAGAAATGGCAGAGGGAGCGACCTGCCTCGTCATCGTTGGAAGTCGAGCAAGACGTACTACTCACATGCTGTCTCAGCCGGGTCGGGGCCGAACTGCTCCTCGGTCTGTGGCGGGGCGGTGTCCAGGGCCTTGTCGAGCGCGGCGGCATCCTGACCGGTCATCTCGTCCTCAAGGCTCATGTCCGGTTCGTCGATGTCCCGGGTCGCGAGCACCTTGGCGGCGGACTGGGGCTTCCCCTCCATCTCCCCCTCGCCGATCACCTGACCGTCGAAGGGAACGGTGGAGTCCTCACCGAGACCTCGCCACTGGCCGGGTACGGGCTCGTCGCCGGGGCTGCAGCGCGGTTCCTGCCATTCGATGGCCATGAGGTAGCTGTGGCCGGATTCAAGGCGCGGTTCGTCCTCGCCGGCCATCTTCACCCGCTGGGAGGTCTCCGGGCCACTGAAAGTCCAGCCGTAGGCGACCCAGTTGAAGGATGTCGGAGCGGGCCGGTCGGCAGCTGGCTTGGACCACAGGATGTCATCCACGCGCAGCTCTACGTTCCGAAGTATCATCCCTTCGCCACGCTCGACTTCCTCCGGGGTCGGCGGTATCTCCGACTCAGCGACCGGGGTCACGGCCACGACGTGGTCCGCGTACGTGATCCAGTCCGAGGCGGTTGTGTTGGGCAGCCGGTCGCTTCCGTTCGCGATGACGATGTCGTTGCTCTTGCCGGATGTGCCGGCCCGGACGGTGCCCGAGTCATCGGTGGTCAGCCCTGTGGCCACGACGACGGCGGCGACCGCACCCGCCAGGGCGGCGATACGCAGTGTTCTCTTCACGTTCGTCCATTCCTCCGTTCGCGGTCAGTAGAGGCCGTTGATGTTCTCTTTGTTGCTCGATCCGAGCGGCTCGGAGTAGTTCACCGGCGTTTGCATGCAGCCGAGTGCCTTGTTGGTCTTCGACAGTTGGGGTGAGGCGCTGGATCCGTGGAGAAGGCCCACGGCGTGGCCCGTTTCGTGACAGCTGAGGCCAGGGGTGTAGGAGCCGCCGCCTTCGATGCGGATATACGTCTGGTCGCACCTGTAGGTACTGACCGCGTCGTTGCACCAGGTCGTGCCGTCGGCACTGCCGGGAACTGTCGCTTCCGCGTAGTAGATGTCGGTCTCGCTACTTCCGCTCCACGCAGGCGTCGAGTCGTAGCTGATCGAGAGGTCCGTCGGCGCGTACTGCGCGCTCATCATCTTCTGCACGATGTTCTTGTCAACGGTCTCCAGCGCGTCACTGCCGCCGCTGTCCATGTAGTACGTGACCTGTGCGTTGTCCGTCTGGCAGACAACCCCACTGTCGGCGTTCCCGGTGGAACACGCCTTGTTGTAGTTGTTCGTGGGAACCATGTTGTCGGTGGCCGCCGCCCAGGCGACGCCGGCGGCCACCAGCAGAGCGGCCACGGTCACGGCGGACATGGCAGTGCGTCTGCCGTGCGATGTACGCACCGCCCCGTCGCCCGGGCCGTCAACTCGTCTCTTGGCTTTCTCGAACACGTTGAACCTCACCGTTCGCAGAGTTGGTCTGAAACACCAGCTCGGCGAAGCCGCGGATGTTCTGCTCTGCGCACACGCGACTCGCGGCAAAGTGAACAAGTCCCGTGCAGCTCCCCCGAATCAGCACAAGACCACTACATATAATCTGACGGTGTGTCGTCAACCGATATACACGATCAGCCCGCCTCCGACCGCCAGACCGCCGGGCACCGCGTCTGCGCGGCCGTGGGAAGCGCCTCCTCGATACTTACTTGATTGGCGGCGAGTTCGGCGCCGCCGAATGTGTCCGTCTCCAGGTCACGGCGTTGCGGGACCACGATGAGCAGATGCTGGCCGACGCGCCACGGCTCGCGTACGCGAGACACGGCCGGGTCGACGACATCGAGTTCGATCTCGCGCTCCCCCTGGGAGGGTTTGATCCAGTCCTGCACGGCGAACGTCACCGTCAGTCGGCCACCCTGCCCGGACGGTTTCACAGCCATCACGTCGCCGACCGCGATGGTCCGCCCGCAGGCGACCCACTCCAGCAGTGTCTGGCCCTGGCCGCCCTCTGCGTCCGCAGCCGCACGGTCACCTCCGCCCGGTGAGGCGGAGTTCGGATCCCCCAGTGTGAGGGTCAGCAGGCCGATGCCCGCGGCCACGGCTGCGACGAGCGCGCCGACGGTGATTCCCCGGCGACGTTGCGAGGCGCGCCGGCGAACCGGCTCCGCGACAAGGTCCACCCGCCCGGCCTCTTCGCCGATCAGGGTGAGAGCCCGCCGAAGCCGACTCTCCTCGGAGTCCGTCAAACCAGTCACCTCAGATCACCTCCATGTCGCGCAGCTTGGACCTCAAGGCCGAGGTAGCCGTGTGCAGTCGGCTCTTCACGGTGCCTTCCGGGATGTCGAGGTGCTGGGCTATCTGACGAACCGTCATGTCCGAGTAGAAGCGCAGAGTCAGGACCTGCCGATGGGAGGCGTCCAGGCCGTCCAGTGCGTCCGCGACGGAGAGTGCGAGGACCCGGTCCGCCTGCGGGTGGCGAACCGAGTCGCTCCGGGCCCAGCGCGCGGCGAGGCGCTCCCGCAGCCCCTCCTCCCTGGAGCGCGACCGGTGCCAGTCGGCGGCAACACGGGAGGCCACGACCGCCTGCCAGGCCGCCGGGTTACGGATCTCCTCCCGCACCGGGTCCGCCTCCGCCTCCAGAAGTCTCAACTTGACCTGCTGGACTCCGTCATCGAGGTCGGTCCAGGGCACCCCGCCCAGGGCAAGGACCGCGCGCACGGAAGCGTCCTCGGAGCGAGGCGAAGACCGTGCGTCCGAGCCGGCCCGTCTGACTCCGTGCCATGCCGCCATCTGGGATCCTCCCTCTCTTTTCAATATGACGGAGAAGCGCGGCGAAACGTTCGCCGGGGGGAGTGGAAGCCGCACGATCGTTCTTGAGTCCTGCCCCCGGTAAACCGAGGCCGCCAGGGTTCCGGTCTACGCGTCGGGTTGAGCGATCTCGCTCTGCGGATTCGGTTGCGGTCAGCCTGCGGGCCTTCCGGGACCCGAAGGACTGCCGAAGCCCTTTCTCGTGCCGCAGGAAGCATGAGGCGCGATCTGTCGGCGACAGAGCCCTCTGCCTGGTTCGGGTGGGGCGTGTCGTGTTTCCGGCCGACAGGTCAGTCCCCGGTGTCTCGGTGGGCGCAGCACACCCACGTAGACCAGCAGACGCGCTCCCCGCGCGAGCGACAAGACCGACCGCAGGCGCACAGCATCGGCCCCGCCACGCTGCCCTACGTGACGTGGAGCCGAAAGGCGTCCGTCAGCGGTGGGAGTCCCCCGGGGCGTCGATCTGCCCGAGAGCACGCCTGACACTCCATCAGAACTAGTGTCACGAGCGTCATCTCAGCGTCGAGATACGCCCGTAACGCCCGCACCGCACATCGTGCGCACGGTCAAAGTCGCAGTTCAGGCGCCCTCGCGGACCGGCTCCAGGATCGCCACGCACTCCACGTGGTGCGTCATCGGAAAGATCTCGGATTGCGCAGGTCTCGGAAAAGGCCAATTCAGAGGCCATTTCTCGGCTCGTGTCCCGCCTGCGGGAGCCCAGAGCGTCAAACGAGCGTCATGACGCACAGCACATCCCACCTCTCCGGGGCGGAACAGTTTGTCACAACCAACTGCCCGGCACGGCCCGTTGGCTCGGCAGGCGCGCTTGTGGGCTTTCGGGCTGAGCCGCGGGCGCACCCGATGAAGCCGTGCCTTCTGCAATCCATTCGAGTATGCCAGGGCCTCGGCAGGCTGACGGCTGCTTGCAGAGGGACGATGAACCCTTCGGCGAACCGGTGTGGCCCTCTTTGGTGCAACCCACCACGGAGACGATCTGACCCGGGGCGCAGTGACCGCACTGGAAGGCGTCCTAGTCGATGAACGCCTGCTGCAGGGTGGAGTTCGCCGTCGCCAGGCCCTCGATCGTGGTCACCTCGGCGTCCTCCAGACGTACGGAGAGCGTCAGGCAGGCGTTGACCAGCACGGCGCACGCACGGCAGGCCCCGGCGTTGCAGCCCTTCTTCGAGCCCGTCAGACCAAGATGCTCACGCAGCAGGTCCAGCAGCGACGTCCGGCTGTCGACGGTCACCGTCCGGCGGGTGCCGTTGACCGCCAAAGGGACACTGGACGGCGGCCGCTCAGCGGCCGTCCTCCGGCAGCATCCGCTTGCCGCCCGCTCTGTTGACCTGAAGGGCGGCTCCATTTCCCTGGGGCGGCTCCCGGGTTCGCGAAACCGGTAGGGGATGTGGCGGCTGGTTTCAGTGGACGTTAAGTCCGATCTTTCTCGGTTCGTGATCGCTCGATCGAGGTACTGATCGTCGGGCAGGGTGTCTGCTGGTCATGTGCATGCTGAGATGCGGGCATGGAGCGAGAGCCGTACCCCAGCGACTTGGCGGACGAGCAGTGGGCGTTGATCGAGCCGATGATCACGGTCTGGAAACAGGACCGGGTGGCACGGTCAGCGACCGGAGATCCCGGATCCTGCGATCTGCTGGGGGTCGTGAACGCGATCTTCTACCAGAACCGGACGGGCTGCCAGTGGCGTTACCTGCCACATGACCTGCCAGCCTGGTCGGCGGTGTTCTACTACTTCGGCCTGTGGCGCCAGGACGTTCTTGACCAGCGGATCCAGGAACTCCTGCGCTGCCAGGTACGGGAGAAGGCCCGGCGATTAGAGGACCCGTCCCTCGTGATCCTCGATACCCAGTCCGTGCGCGCGGCCGCGGGTGTCCCGAAGGCCACGACGGGACTGGACGCCAACAAGAAGGTGTCGGGGCGCAAGCGGGGACTGGCCGTCGACGTTCTGGGGCTGATCATCGGCGTCGTGGTGCCGGCCGCCTCCGCCCACGACAAGACGGCTGGCACCGCCCTGCTCGACCAGGCCGCCGAGCGGTGCGGGATGCGTCTGGAGAAGGCTCTGGTGGACCCGGGGCTTCAAGGACGAAGTCCTCATCCACGGCGCGCTGTTGGACATCGACTTCGAAGTCGTCCGCCGCAACCCGGCCGACCAGGGCAAAGGCTTCGTCCCGCAACCGAAGAGGTGGATCGTGGAGCAGGTCAACGGCACGTTGATGCTGCACCGCCGCCTGGCCCGCGAGTACGACCACCGCCCCGACACGTCCGCCTCGCGCGTCTACTGGGCCTCGATCGCGAACATGATCCGCCGCCTCACCACACCGAGTCCAGCCTGGCGCGACATCCTCGGGCTGGCCGCGTGAACGTCATCGAGCTCCTGGCCGACCTCCAGGCCCAGCACGACGAGACCGCAGCCCGTGCCGGTGAACTGCGTGACCGGATCCAGCACTTGACCGCTTCCCTGGCCGAGACCGAAGCGCGACTCGCGGACCTGGCCACGACCCGGAAGGTCATCACCGGACTCGCAGCGGCTGGAGGCCAACCCACACCGCCCGAGACGAACACCGCCTACCAGGCCATCGTGAACACCTTCAACCAGCACCCCGACCAAGAGTTCCGAGCCCGTGAGCTGCACGAACTCCTCGGCATGCCCACCGACGAGGCATCCGTCAACATCGCCCGCAGCCGTCTCGGACGCCTCACCCGCCAAGGCTTCCTCATCCAGCCCGGACGAGGCCGCTACCAGAAACGGACTTAACGCCCTCTCATGTCCGAGGAGGTGCTGGACCTCGTAGAGCGAGACTCCTTTCTGGACCAGCCATGAGGCGCAGGTGAGCGCGATGTCCGTCTGCGGGAGCAGCATGCGCCCGGTCACGACGTCGACGGGTCTCCGGCGCACTTGACCTCGCTGCACTTTTTGGCGTTGGAATCGGGGTTCTTCTCGTGTTCGTACCGATTCCCGCCATTCGGGCGCTCAATCCCGTCCTTCGTCCCGGCGCGCAGGCCGCCTTTGATCAGGCCGCCGCCTTTGGTGCCGGCGAGTCGGCCGAGGAATTCGGAGGGGTCGCCCTTGGCGGAGTTCCAGGCTTTCTTCAGTGCCCTGTCGGGGTTTGCCGCCGTGGACACCAGAGCGGCGAGCGTCATGTTGACAGATGGCTACCGGGGCGGTGGCGCTTGGGCTTACTGGTGACCGATTCCTTGTACGGGTCTTACAACCGGGCCAACGTTTTGGCCGCATCGATCACGCTTGGCGATTGATCGCTGGCGGGAGCCCGACAGTCACGATCAAGGGGAAGCTTCATCTTCGGGCATTTCCCCTTCGAGGGGCCACCAGGCTTTCGCCATTAGTGGGCCTCGGAGCCGGGTGTGCAACGAAACGTGACCACGGACCTATACGGGTGTCGTAGAGGCCGTTGTCGTGCACCTCACGCACCGGTGTCGCGCAGGCGCCGCGCGATGTCGATGTCCCGTTGCAGCGAGCTGAACCGGGGCGGCTCCCGGCTCGCGTCGAGCACGACGACGTGCAGCCGACCGGCCTGCGGCGGGGGCGGCGTTCTCGTTCCACCAGGGCGGATACTTCACCTGGTCGGTGGATCCGGTCTCGCCGTCGACTTCGACTTTCACTCCCACCGAGGCGACCGCGACCACGGTCACATCGAGTCCTGGTGAATGCGGAACATCATTTCGGCCTCCGTGGGCAACCCAACTGCGGCCTTGGGCCCCGCCTCGTCAAGGCAGGTCGGGCAGCAAGGAAAGCCACCCCGTGAGTTCCTGGTGCATGGAACCTCTGGAAGGAAGGAGAGCCTCCAGGCCCTGTAGGGGCGTGAGCATGTTCTTGATGAGTCGAAGCCGCAGCATTTTCTCGGCGGGCAGGGTGCGCCAATGTGACGCCTCGGCGCGCACCTCGGCGCGCGATTCCCCGATCTCTAGCAGTGCTGATCTGCAGAGATCGACAGGATCCCGAAGCTCGCCATTCTTGCCGACCCCGAATTCGCGGATCGCGTGTGCGCGGATGCGGGCTATTTCGGTCATAGTTCTGAGGCTGTCCGAATTGGAGGCTTCGCTTTTTCGGCGCACGGCAGCGAGAGCGAGCTCCGCCCATCGAAGCCGCGTCGCGACGTCCAGCCCGCCGTCCCCCATCCGCCCGACAGCCAGCTCACGAACGGTTTCCCAAATCTGCCAATTTACGGCAGTGCTGTCAGTGCTGGAAACCGATCTTTCTAGCTCATCGAGGGACTTCAGCGCCATTCCTTCCCCATTCAGGGAAAGGTGGCCCGGTTGTCGTCGCTCATTCGAGGAAGATGATCCCTGCACGTTCGAACGCGTCCTTCCCTGTCTGGAGGCTCTCTAGCGATGGTCGGAAGTGGCCACTGCTGTTGTTGATTTCCATGCCAAAATAGCTTCCGCTTCCTCCTGCAATCTCTGCTTCACCGGCCGCCTGTACTGGTCCACCGCGTGTCAATACAGGATGCTTGAGTTCCGTGCCGTTCACATGCTTGGGAATCACGCGGAGATCGCCATTCTGGTCGACTGCCCACTTGACGGTTCCCGAGTTGATTGCTTCATCGAAACCACTATCTCCCACTTTGAGTGGTTTGACGCTGAGGCGTTCGGCATCCGCCAGCTCTCGTTCGAGCTCTTCCGGCAGCTGATTCTCATATGACGGGGCAAGCCCAAGAGGATCGACCACTCCATGTGGGTTGTGGACGTAGGTCGTCGGGTTGGGTGCGGGGGTGAGGCCGAGGGGGTCTTGGGTGAGGTAGCGGGCGGTTTCGGGGTCGTAGTGGCGGAAGTAGTTGTAGTGCAGGCCGGTTTCGGGGTCGTGGTATTGGCCGGGGAAGCGGAGGGGGGTGTGGGTGGTGGCGGTTTTGTTCCAGGTGGTGGTGCCCCAGAGGGTGGTGCGGGTGTGCCAGGCTATGTGGCCGGTTTCGTCGATGAGTTCGGTGGGGGTGCCGACGAGGTCGGTGGCTATCGCGAAGAAGCGTTCGTCGATTACTTCTTGTGGGGCGTGTGCGGCGGTAATGCGTTCGGTCTGGGCAATGGGGTGCAGCCCTTTGTGGTCCCAGGTGAGGGTGACCGGGTTCGGCAGGTCTGGTGATGTGGTGGTCTGTTCGCAGAGGGTGGTGCCGTCCCACGTGAAGTCGACTTGTTCTTCGACGGTGGTGCCGTCGGCGGCGAGGCGCTGTTTTGCTGTGCGGCGGCCGAGTGGGTCGTAGAGATAGCGCCAGCCGGTCCCGTCGGGGGTGGTGACGGAGGTGAGGTGGTCTTCCGCGTCCCAGGTGTAGCGCCAGGTGTCGGGTTTGCGGGAGAGCCGGGTCTTCTGGCGGAGGGTGATGCGGCCGAGTTCGTCGTGTTCGTAGCGGACGTTGCCGGCTCGGGTGATGGTGGTGCCGGAGTAGGCGCGGGGGCCGGTCGCTTCGGTGCCGGGATGGCTGGTGGGCCAGGTCGCGTGCGTCTGGTTGCCGGTCTCATCGTAGGTGTAGCGCTCCGTCCAGTTCGTGGCGTGGACGGTGGTGACGCGGCCTGCCGGGTCGAGGTCGAAGTGGCGGGTGCCGGAGAGGTGGTCGTCGATGGCGGTGAGGTTGCCGTCGGGGCGGTAGGTGTAGGCACGGTTTTGGAGGAGGCCGGTGGTCGCGCCGTGTATGGACTGGGTGGTGAGGCGGCCGGTGGGGTCCCACTGGCTGGTGAGGGTGATGGTGTCGCCGATGTGTCGGGTCAGTTCGTTGCCCACGGCGTCGTGTTCGAAGGTGAGT
Source organism: Streptomyces niveus (assembly GCF_001723055.1). GTDB lineage: Bacteria > Actinomycetota > Actinomycetes > Streptomycetales > Streptomycetaceae > Streptomyces > Streptomyces niveus. The sequence continues at coordinate 12,552 of NZ_MDCR01000023.1, read as the reverse complement.
GTGCGGCCGGAGGTGGTGAGTGCGGCTCGGCGTCCTGACGCGTCGTAGGCCCACGTGCTCACCGCGCCGGATGGTGTCGTCCGGCGGATGCGGCGGCCGTGGGTGTCGTGATCGTAGGTGAGGGTGCGCCCGTTGACCGTCGCGGACCTGAGGCGTCCGAAGCGATCGTGGAGGTAGGTGACGGTCGCGTCCGGGCCTGCCGCATGGGCCAGTTGGCCGGAGAAGTCGTAGGCGAACGTGGTGACAGTTCCGTCGGCGTCCTTGGCGACGACGCGGTCCAGTTCGTCCCGCTCGTAGCGGACGGTCCGGCCCATCGAGTCGGTGCGCGCGCTGAGGCGGCCCGCGGGGTCGTGGTCGTAGGCGAGGGTGCGGCCGTCGAAGTCGGTTTCCGATACGAGGCGGCCTGCCGCGTCGTACGTGTAGTCCCAGGCCAGACCTTGAGGGCTGAGCACCTTGCGCAGGCGCAGCTCGGTGTCGTGCTCGAACTCGTAGCGGACCCCGTCGGGGCCGGTGCGGGCCGTCATGAGGTCGAAGTGGGTGTACTCGAAGCGGGACACTGCGCCCATGGCGTCGGTGTGGCTGACGCAGTTACCCTCGCCGTCGTAGACCCACGATTGCTTGCTGCCGTCCGCTTCGATACGCTGGGCGGCCTTGCCCTCTGCTGTCCATTCCAAGCGCGTTGTGGCACCGAGCGGATCGGTGAGGGCGACCACCCGGCCGAAGACATCTCTTTCGCAGCGCACGACCCCTTCCGACGGATCGGTGATCTCGATCGGCAGACCTGCCGCGTCGCACCGGATGCGGGTGGTGTTGCCCACCGCGTCGGTGACCGAAGTCGCCCGGCCTGCCTCGTCGTACGTATAGCGCGTGATGGAGCCGGACGGGTCGGTGACCGTGGTGCGGTTGCCCCGCTGGTCGAACTCCTGGCGTACCGACGTCCGGTCCGGGCGCGTCACCCTTATGGGCAGGCCGAGTTCGTTGTACGTGGCAGTGGCTGCGCGGCCATCCGGGCGAATGACAGAAGTGAGACGGCCCGCGTCGTCGTACTGAAGGCGTGTGGTGCGGCCGAGCGGGTCGGTGCGGGAGAGCAGGCGGTTGTAGCGGTCGCGTTCGAAGCGGGTGGTCGCGCCCAGCGGGTCGATCTCGGCTACGACCTGGTGGCTGTCGTTGATGACGTAGCGGTGGACGGCTCCGCTGTTGCTGGTGACGGTGGTGACGCGCATCCCGGTTTCGGGATCGGTGCTCTCGTAGTCCAGGCGCAGTGCCATGTGACCTGCGGCGCCGCCTTCGGCTATGCACCGGTCGCGGTCGTCGTAGGCGTAGTCGTAGCGGCTGTTGTTGGTGTCGGTCCAGGACGTGACCCGGCCGCGGTCGTCGTAGGCGAACCGCAGTGGGAGCCCGGACGAGTTGATGACCTCGGTGAGGTGGCCGTCGGTGTAGCCGTAGCGGAGGAGTTCCTGGTCGGTGCCGTCCGGGGCAGCCCCGACGAGGTGGAGTGCGGTGACCCTGCCGTCGTTCGTGGTGAGTTTGAGGTGGTAGCCGCCACTGTGGACGATTGAGGCCGGTGCTCCGGTCTCGTTGTACTCGAACTGGATCCAGTTGCCGTTGCGGTCGTCGATCTGCGCGAGCAGCGCGACAGCCCCGGTGGTGTCCGTGGTGAAGTGCCGTATTCGGCCGCTGTCCGGATCGGTGATCGTGTAGTCCCCGGCGGTGTCCAGGTCGAGAGGCCACCGCGGGCCGTGACTGGGCATGACCGGTACGCCCGGTGCGGGGTGCGGGTAGGACAGCAGCAGGCCGTCCTCGCAGACGAAGACGATGCCCTGGGAGTCGATCTCCAGCCGCTGGTCGGCGGTGGAGGACCAGGAGGGGCCGAACCAGTGCCCCGCGCGGTAGTCGGAGGCGACTCTGCGGCGGAAGATCAGCGGCAGTGTCCCCGGCAGGGCGATGTCCGTCTGCGGCAGATACATCGTTCCGGTGGCCAGATCGACCGGGTCCGTCGGGTCCTTCTCCACTCCCTTGTCAGGCTTCGACGATTTCGCCGGATCGTCGACACCCTTGCGGGCGGCGCTCTCCGCCCCGTCCTTCACCCCGTGGCGGACCAGGCCCTTCACCACGCCCGCGCCTTTTGTGCCGATGAGTTCGGGGACGAGGCGGCCGAGGAATTCGGAGGGGTCGCCTTTGGCGGAGTCCCAGGCGTTCTTCAGTGCCCGGTCGGGGTTGGCGGCGGTGGAGGCGAGGCCGGCGAGCGTCATGTTGACGCCCTTGTAGTACTCGGCCGGGTGCGTCAGGTTGTACGCGTCCAGCGGGTTGACCGAGCGGACGAAGTTCGCCAGGCCGGCGGTGCCTTTGATGATGCCGCCACCGAAGTGGGCCAGCTCGACGCCCTGGCCGTATCCGTAGTCGAGGATCTCCTGCCTGGCGCGGTCGAGACCGGTGGGCTCCTTCGGGGCGTGCGCCATCGCCGCACCGACCACGCCCTCCGCCGTCGCACCGGCCTCGTTACGCGCCCGCCGGGCGTCGTTCAGGATCTCCCGCGCGCGCCGGCGCATCGCCACACCCGGATCGGAGAACTCGCCGGGGTGCGGAAGGGGAGCGTCGCTGTTCCGGGCGGCGTTGTAGGCGTCCGCCTTCTTGTTGAACGTGGCCGCGGCCGTCTTCGAAGCCTCGTTACCCTCCTTGAACAGGGCGATCGCCTCACCCGCCCTGCCCTGGGCTGTGGTGACCGCCGTGGAGTACGTCTCCAGCGCCTTGGCCGCCGCCTCGAACGCGTCCGCCGCACGCAGCCAGTCGGTGGGCAGGGGAGCGAACTTCGCCCGGAACGCATCAGCCCCCTCACCCTTCCACAGGCCGGCGTCGAGCTTCTTCATCCCGCCGCCGACGAGATCGAACGCCTTCTGGAAGTCGCGGAGGTTCTTCACCGTCGCGGTGATCTTCTCCGGTCTCCCGTGGATCAGCTCGTTGGCTTCCTCGCTCTGCCCGAGCTGCTGCTCACCGACCTCCGCGCCGAGCGAGGACGCCGTCTCATCGCCCCAGTCCTCGACCGTGTCCGCCCACTCATCGGCACCGACCTTCTCCAACCCGGAGCCGACCACCTCGGTGCCCTTGTCGATGCCCCTGCCGACAAGCTCCTTGCCCTCGTCAAACAGCTTGCCCGCACCGTCGTAGAGGTCCCCGCCGATCTTCCCCCAGTCCGTCATCAGCGACCCTCACCCCACCGCGGCTCCTCAGCCTGATCGATCGTCTCCCGCGACGGATCGAGCCGCTCCTTCAACTCCTCGTCCACCGCCGCCCGCACCTCAGGGTCCATCAGTCCGTTGCGTTCCATCGAGTCGAGCGCGGCGTCCTCGATGTCGTAGGTGGTGTTCTGCCAGTTCTGCTTGACCTCCCCGTGGGCTTCGGAGAACGACTCCGCGCTCCAGTCGGGATTGTCGAACTGCGTCTGGTTGCTGATCGTGTCCCAGCTCTTGGCCCTGACCTCGTCCTCGGACAGGTGCGGATTGCCGTTCACCGAGTTCACACCGATCTTGATCGAGTCCTTGACGTACCGCTCCTGCTCCGCGTGGGCACCCGCCGACAACCCCACCCCCTGCGCGAAACCGTTCCCCTTCTGCGTCAGCGACCGCACACCCCACTCCCACCGGTCGCAGAACGTCCCGAACTTCGACGCCAGCCCCCCATGCCCCAACTCCAGCCCTGACAACCCCAGATCGGAGAACCCGCGCCCCGCCGACGCCTCACCGATCATCCCGAGATCCTTCAGCTCCGCATGCGCCAGACCGATCCCCTTCGCGATCGCGGCCAACGCCTCCGGCGGCACCTGAAGATCAGCACCGTCCCCGCTCACCGCGTGCCCCCGAGATCCACCGCGACCGCATCCGGCACAACCCCCACCACCGGCGGAAACAACACCCCACCCTCCGCACTGCCCGCGTCCAACGCCACCCCGGCCGGCCCCGGCAGCAACGGCACCAGCACATCCAGCAACCGCGCACCAAGAACGCTCTGATACACCCACTCCCGCCCGGCCTCACCACGAGCCACCGCGAACCTCGCCAACGCCGCCTCGTCCGAGAACGCACAGATCCAGCGCACACCACCCTGGTCAGCCGACCACAAATCCCCACCGGCATCCAACGGCACCAACACCGCCGAACGCCGAAACTCACCCAACAACACAGCGAACTCCCGCCGCGCCGCCGCCATCTGATCGAACGGCGCCGGATCCGGTCCGTCCGTCAAGTCCGCGATTCCCGATCGCCGCGCAGGCGATTCCGCTATGTCGTCCCCGTTGTCGAACACCCGACGAATGCTGTCACGACCCGCTCACCAAGAGCAACGAACAAAAGCAGGCAGCCACGAAAACATCACCAAAGCGAACGGTCCTGCCCAGGACAGAAGGTCAGGCGCCCTCGCGGACCGGTTCCAGGATCGCCACGCACTCAACATGGTGCGTCATCGGGAAGAGGTCGAACGCCCGCAGCGTGCGCGGCTTGTAGCCCGCCTCGCGGAAGTACGCCAGGTCGCGGGCCAGGGCCGCCGGGTCGCAGGCCACGTAGGCGATGCGGCGGGCGCCGAGGGTGGCGAGGTGGGTGACGACCTGTTTGCCGGCTCCCGCGCGCGGGGGGTCCAGGACGATCAGGTCCGTCTCGGTGATCTGGGTGCGGGGCAGGACCGTGTCGACCTTGCCGTGTTCGATGCGGACCCGGGGCAGGTCCTGGAGGTTGTGCTGGGCGTCCTCCGCCGCGCGGCGGCCGGATTCGATGCCGAGCACCGCGCCCGTCTCGCCCACGCGTTGGGCGATGGCTCCCGCGAAGAGGCCCACCCCGCAGTAGAGGTCGAGCGCCGTCTCGCCCTTGCGGGGCATCAGGCCCTGCATCACGGCCTCCACCAGGACCTCGGGGGCCTTCGGGTGGACCTGCCAGAAGCCGCCCATGCCGATGCGCCAGGTGCGGTCGTCCGCGCGTTCGCGGACGAACGCGCGGCCGTGGACGCGGTGGACTCCCCCGTCGTGCTCCTCGATCCGCAGCACGGACACCGGCTTGTCCAGTTCGACCAGCGGGAGCCGGCCGCCCTTGAGGGGGGCGAGGATGACCTGGCGGTCGCCTGAGCCGGAGGCCGCGATCGCCTCGACCGAGGCCATCTGGGGCCATACGCGCTTCTCGACGCCCAGTTCGCTGACGCCCTCGGAGGCGATCATGCAGTGGTCGACCGGCTGGACCTCGTGCGAGCGGTGCTTGCGCAGGCCGGCCCGGCCGTCGGCGTCGACGGCGTACTGCACACGCGTACGCCACTGGGGCACCTCGCCGGCGGGCAGCTTGTCGCCGGGCGCCGGCATGACCGTGCCGTCCCAGCCCGCCTCCTCCGGGGTGAGCCCGGCCAGCCGCTGGAGCTGTTCGGTGATGACCTCGCCCTTGAGGCGGCGCTGCGCGCCCGGCTTGGCGTGCTGCCAGTCGCAGCCGCCGCACATGCCGGGGCCCGCGTACGGGCACGGGGCCTCGACGCGGTCCTTGGAGGCGTCCAGGATCTCGACCGCGTCGGCGCGCAGATAGCGCGAGCCCTCGTCGCCGTCCGTCACACGGGCGACGATCTTCTCGCCGGGCAGCGTGTGGCGTACGAAGAGCACCCGGCCCTCGTCGGTGCGGGCGATGCAGTGGCCGCCGTGCGCGACGGGGCCGACCTCGACCTCGTACTCCTCCCCGACCAGCGAAGGCTGCGCTGAGGACTGCGGTTCGTTCTGCATGAGGGGCGGGGCTCCAAAACGCTGGGTGGTGCGGGACGGCAGCCGTTAAGTCTACGTGCGGCGCGCGCCGCCCACGGACACCCCTCAGGGCTTCTCTGTCGGCACCCTCTTCGGCCGTGTGTCCACCGGCCCCCGCCGTACCGAGCCCGGCGCGGTCCAGTCCGCTCCCCGCCGCGCGCGCTTCTTCGCGGCCTCGGAGGACTCCAGCTGGTACGGCACCGAGGTCACCATCACGCCCGGTGTGAAGAGCAGCCGCCCCTTGAGCCGGAGAGCGCTCTGGTTGTGGAGCACCTGCTCGAACCAGTGGCCGACCACGTACTCGGGGATGAAGATGCTGACCACGTCACGCGGATTCTCGGTACGCAGCCCCTTCACGTACTCGATGACGGGCCGGGTGATCTCGCGGTAGGGGGAGTCGAGGATCTTCAGCGGCACGTTGATGCCGCGCCGCTCCCACTCGTCCCTGAGCTGCTTCGTCTCGACGGGGTCGACGTTGATGCTCAGCGCCTCCAGCCGGTCCGAGCGGGTCAGTTTGGCGAACGCGAGGGCGCGCAGTGTCGGTTTGTGGACCTTGGAGACCAGCACGATGGTGTGCACGCGGGAGGGCCGGACGCTGTCGGGGCCGGGTGTCTCGGAGGCGGCGATCTCCTCGGCCACGCGGTCGTAGTGCCGGCGGATCGCGGACATCGTCCCGTAGAAGATCACCATGCCGAGCAGGGCGACCCACGCCCCGTGCGTGAACTTGGTGGCCAGGACGACGATCAGGACGAGCCCGGTGAAGAAGGCGCCGAAGGTGTTGATCGCGCGCGAGCGGATCATGTGGCGGCGCTTGGCCTTGTCTCGCTCGGTCCGCAGATGGCGGTTCCAGTGCCGGACCATGCCCGTCTGGCTGAGGGTGAAGGAGACGAAGACGCCGACGATGTAGAGCTGGATCAGCTTGGTCGAGTCCGCCCCGTACACCCACACCAGCAGGGCGGCGGCGCCGGCCAGCAGCACGATGCCGTTGGAGAAGGCGAGACGGTCGCCGCGGGTGTGCAACTGGCGCGGCAGGTAACGGTCCTGGGCGAGGATCGAGCCGAGCAGCGGGAAGCCGTTGTACGCGGTGTTGGCGGCCAGGAACAGGACGAGCGCGGTGGCCGCGGCGAGCAGGACGAAGAAGAACGTCTCGGGGCCGAAGACGGCGGCGGCGACCTGGCTGATGACCGGGTTCTGGACGTAGCCCTCGCCGACCGGCACCCCGTCGCGGAGCAGGTCCCTGGCCGGGAACTCGGCCATCTTCACATCGGTGGCCATCGCCAGGCCGATGATGCCGCAGAACATGGTGACGGCCAGGGTGCCCATCAGCGCGAGGGTCGTCGCCGCGTTCTTGCTCTTGGGCTTACGGAAGGCGGGGACGCCGTTGCTGATGGCCTCGACGCCGGTGAGGGCCGCGCAGCCGGAGGAGAACGCGCGCAGCAGCAGGAAGACGAGCGCGAAGCCGGCCAGTCCGCCCTGCTCCGCCTTGATCTCGAAGTGGGCCGTGGGCGCTTCCATGGTGTCGTTGAGGACGAAGCCCCGGTAGGCGCCCCACACGATCATGATGAAGACGCCGGTGACGAAGATGTACGTCGGGATGGCGAAGAGCTTGCCCGACTCCCGTACGCCGCGCAGATTCATCAGCGTCAGGAGGACGATTATCCCGATCGCGCACAGGACCTTGTTCTCGATGACGAAGGGGATCGCCGAGCCGAGGTTCTCCACCCCGGACGAGATCGACACGGCCACGGTGAGCACGTAGTCGACGAGCAGCGCGCTCGCGACGGTCAGTCCGGCCTTGCGGCCGAGGTTGGTGTTGGCGACCTCGTAGTCGCCGCCGCCGCTCGGGTAGGCGTGCACGTTCTGCCGGTAGGAGGCGACGACGGTGAACATCAGGACCACGACGGCCAGGGCGATCCACGGGCTGAAGTGGTACGCCGACACGCCCGCGATGGAGAGCACCAGGAGGACCTCCCCCGGCGCGTAGGCCACCGAGGAAAGCGGGTCGGACGCGAAGACGGGCAGTGCGATGCGTTTGGGAAGGAGCGTTTCTCCCAGCTTGTCGCTACGCAGCGCCCTGCCGATCAGGATCCGTTTGGGCACGTCGGTCAGTTTCGGCACGATGAGGATCGTAAGCCGTCCGACGTGCGCCGTACCAAGCACCACCCCGCCAAGGCGGGGCCGGGGCCCCGGCGCCCCTTTCGTGCCAAAGATCCGTGTCACGGTCGGCGACGCCGGGACTCCGCAGCGGCGTCAGACGCGCTCCGGCGCGCGCTCCTCGGCGCTCCCGTCCACCGTCCGGGCCGGGTCACCGCCTCCTACGGAGAGCCGCCCCGGCCACCAGAACCGGCGCCCCAGGTCCAGCGCGAGCGCGGGTACCAGCACCGTACGGACCAGGAAGGTGTCCAGCAGGACACCGATGCCGACGATCACGCCCATCTGCGCCATCGTCACCAGCGGCAGCGCCGCGAAGACGGCGAACGTCGCGGCGAGCACCACGCCCGCGGAGGTGATGACGCCCCCGGTGCTGGTCAGCCCCTCCAGGACACCGCGCGCGTGGCCGATCCGCAGTGCCTCCTCACGGACGCGGTGCATCAGGAAGATGTTGTAGTCGATGCCCAGGGCGACCAGGAACACGAAGCCCATCAGCGGTATCGACCAGTCGACACCGGCGAAGCCGAAGACACTCTCGAACAGCAGGTTGGAGGCGCCGAGCGCGGCGAAGTACGACAGGACGACCGTGGCGAGCAGCAGCAGCGGCGCGACCAGGGCGCGCAGCAGCAGGATCAGGACGACCAGCACCACCACCAGCACCACCGGGATGACGGTCCGCAGATCCCGGTCGGCGGCCCGCTGGGTGTCCAGGGTCTGCGCGGTGGCCCCGCCGACCAGCGCGCCGGCGCCGTCGACCGTCCGTACGGCGTCCCGGAGCCGGTCCACGGTGTCCTTGGCCGCCGTACTGTCCGGGGCGTCCGCCAGTACCACCTGGAGGGTGGCGAGCCGTCCGTCGGGCGTACGGTCGCCGTCCTCGACGCGCGCGACGCCCCGCACGTCCCGTACGGCCGACGAGACCTCGGCGGCCCGGTCGGCGCGGGTGACGATCTTCGCCGGGTCGGAGGCGCCCGACGGGTAGTGCGCGGAGATCAACTCCTGTGCCACGACGGATGCGGGCTTCTCCTGGAAGATCTCCGACTGCCGCAGCCCCATGTCGATGCCGAAGGCGCTGAGCGCCAGTACGCCGGTGACGCCGGCCGACATCAGCCAGGACCAGCGCGGGCGGCGGGCGACCAGGGCGCCGATCCGGGACCAGACGGTGGCCTCCTTACGGATGGGCGCGCCGAAGCGGGGGACGAACGGCCAGAAGACCCAGCGGCCGGCGATCACCAGCAGAGCGGGCAGGACCGTGATCATCGCGAGGAAGGCGCAGACGACCCCGACGGCACCGACCAGACCCATGGAGCGCGAGGAGTTGATGTCGGCGAAGGCCAGGGCGGCCAGTCCGACGGCGACGGTGCCGGCCGAGGCGAGGATCGCCGGTCCCGAGCGGCGCAGCGCGGTCTTCATGGCCTCGTGGCGGTCCTCCTGACGGTGCAGCTCCTCGCGGTAGCGGGCGATGAGCAGCAGCGCGTAGTCCGTACCGACGCCGAAGACGAGCACCATCAGGATGCCGGCGCTCTGCGGATCGACGGGCAGGTGGCCGTACTTGGCGAGCAGATAGGTCCCGACTTGCGTCAGTACGGCGGCGAAGCCGACGGACAGCAGCGGGAACAGCCACAGCAGAGGGCTGCGGTAGGTGATCAGCAGGAGGACGGCGACGACGAGGCCGGTCGCGATCATCAGGGTCGAGTCGAGGGTGTCGAAGACGGCGACGGAGTCGGTCAGGGAGCCGGCGGGGCCGCCGACCTCGGCCCGGACGCCCGGCGGCGCGCCGGCGCCGGCGATGTCGCGCAGTTCCTCGATCCTGTCGGTGATCTCGTCCTCGTACGACAGGGGTACGACGACCATCAGGGCCTCGCCGTCGTCGGACCGTACGGCGGGCGGCAGTTGCTCGCCCCCGGCGACGAGCGGCGCGAGGCGCGGGCGGTCCGCGCCGGCCTTCGCGGCCGCCCCCTCGCCGGTGTAGACGACGACGGCCGGCATCAGCGTGTCGGTGCGGAACTTCTCCAGCTCGGTGTTGACCTTGGCGGATTCCGCGCCCCGGGGCAGGAACGCGTTCGGTCCCGTCTCCTCGACCTCGCCGAGCTTGCCCGCGAGCGGGCCGAGCGCGACGGCGAGGATCAGCCAGGCGAGCAGGACGAACCACTTCCCGCGGCTGCCGCCGGGTGCGCCGGCGAGCCGCTTGGGCAACGTGGTCATGAGTAATCTCCTCCGTATGGAGTGGAGGGCACACTCCGGCCGCGTCACGGCGTGCTGGTTTCGCGACCTGCCGTGGCGCGCGGGGCGGTGCCCTGAGCGATGGATCTCCATGAGTACGGCCGGGAGCTGCAACTCCCGGCCGTACGAACTCACTTGGACTTCCGCGCCGCTACTCGATCTCGCGCATCATCTTCTCCATCGACGCGATCGAACCGCGGGCCTGTGTCAGCTCGTCGAGCGTGCGGCGGTGCAGCTCGACGTTGTCCTCCAACAACTGCGCGTACTTCACGGCCAGTTTCCTGTACTGCTCCTCGCGCGCCGCCAGCATGCGGGCGCGCCAGGTCGCCGCGACCTGCCAGACGACCACGATGAGGAACAGGAAGACACCGCCGGCGCCGACGGCTCCGGCCAGGTCCGTCCAGCCCGAATCGTTCATTTCGCGGACTCCTTCATGGTCGGTCTCTCTTCCTCGGTGAGAGTCAGCGCCGCCGATGCGACGGACTGGGGGGTCAGGGCGAAACAGAACGGCGTCAGCTCGAAGTACTTCATCGACTTGCCGCTCTCGGACAGCTCCAGCGTCCCGACGACCAGCCCGGCCGCCTCCAGCCGCTGGAGATGCATGTGCAGCAGCGGGCGGCCGATGCCGAGTTCGCGGGCGAGCCTGCTGACGTAGTTCCGGCCCTCCAGGAGTGCGCCGACGATCCGCATCCGGTGCGGATTGCCGAGTGCGCCGAGCACCTTCAGCAGCTCGTCGCCGGTCGGGACCTCGTCCATCGCAGCCCCCTTCATCAGCACCTGTCAGAGAAGGCTGACAGTAGCCGTCCGCACCTGTCAAAGAAAGCTGACACATATCAGGGTCGACTGAGGGGAACTCGGGGTTGTCTCGGGGTATCCCCCGACGCCTCCCCGCGTCTCCCCGACACGGGTGACGGCACGGCGGGCGCGGACGCATAAGCTCAGTCCCGGGCGGCGGCTCGTACGGGTGTCCCGTCCGTGGCCCGACGCACGGAGAAGAAAGAGTGAACCAGGTGTTTACGCAGGTCAGCTCGGCGAACAGGACTGCGGGGTAAAGAGGACGTGCACATCGTCATCATGGGCTGCGGCCGGGTGGGTGCCGCGCTCGCGACCAGCCTGGAGCGGCAGGGGCACACGGTCGCGGTCATCGACCAGGACCCCACGGCGTTCCGCCGCCTCGGCTCCGGCTTCGGCGGACGGCGCGTCAACGGCGTCGGATTCGACCAGGACACCTTGCGCGACGCGGGTATCGAGGACGCGGGCGCGTTCGCCGCGGTCAGCAGCGGGGACAACTCGAACATCATCGCCGCGCGGGTCGCCCGCGAGATGTTCGGCATCGAGAACGTCGCGGCGCGCATCTACGACCCCCGGCGCGCGGAGGTCTACCAGCGGCTCGGCATCCCCACCGTGGCGACCGTCCGCTGGACCGCCGACCAGATGCTCCGGCGGCTGCTGCCGTCCGGCGCGGAGCCGCTGTGGCGCGACCCGAGCGGCGGCGTCCAGCTCGCCGAGGTCCACACGTCGGCCGCGTGGATCGGCCACAAGATCAGCACCCTCCAGGAGGAGACGGGCGTCCGCGTCGCATTCCTCACGCGGCTCGGCGAGGCCATACTGCCCACGTCGCAGACCGTGCTCCAGGAGGGCGACCTCGTCCACGTGATGATGCGTACGGACGAGATCCAGAAGGTCGAGGCGGCTTTCGCCGAGGGCCCTGAGGAGGGCGGTCACTGATGCGCGTCGCGATTGCCGGAGCAGGCGCGGTGGGTCGTTCCATCGCGGGCGAGCTGCTGGAGAACGGGCACGAGGTCCTGCTGATCGACAAGGCGCCCACCGCCATCTCGGTCGAGCGGGTCCCGATGGCGGAATGGCTGCTGGCCGACGCGTGCGAGATCACCTCGCTCGACGAGGCGGCGCTTCAGCGGTGCAACGTCGTGATCGCGGCGACCGGGGACGACAAGGTNNGGTCGCCCGCGTCAACAACCCGAAGAACGAGTGGCTGTTCAACGAGTCGTGGGGCGTCGACGTGGCGGTGTCGACGCCGCGTCTGATGTCGGCGCTGGTGGAGGAGGCGGTGAGCGTCGGCGATCTCGTACGGCTGCTGCGCTTCAGCCACGGCGACGCGAACCTGGTCGAGCTGACGCTGCCGCCGGAGTCGGCGGTGACGGGTACGCAGGTGGGGGACGTGACCTGGCCGGAGGACACCTCGCTGGTGACGATCATCCGGGGCTCCCGGGTGCTGACGCCGCACGCGGAGGAGACGCTGGAGGCGGGGGACGAGCTGCTGTTCGTGGCGGCGCAGGCCCGCGAGGAACAACTGGAGGACCTGCTGTCGGTGCGCCGGGAGGACGCGTAGCGCTGGGCGCTGTGCCGTTGCGGGGGTCCCGTCCGGTGGGGCGGGTTGGCGCCCTGCGGCGGGCTGTCCGGGG
>NZ_MDCR01000229.1 GCF_001723055.1 Streptomyces niveus | reverse complement strand
GCGAACGACCCCGTCACTCCCGCGACCCCGACGGCCGCCGCCCCGCCCAGAAACCGCGCCCGGCTGATCCCGTTGCCCCGCACCGTGCCTCCCCGTGTTCCGTGTGTGTGCGCACCACTGTGCCGAGCGCGCGGACACCGGGACGTCGGCCGAAGGTCTACGGGGCGGTGACCTTGGTAGGGGCGCGGCGGGTCAGCCGACCCACCGGTAGCGGCGCTCCGGGCGGCCCGTGCCCCCGTACCGGAGCGTGACCTCCGCACGGCCCGTGTCGGCGAAGTACTCCAGATAGCGCCGGGCGCTCACCCGCGACAGCTCCCCCTCGTCCGCGCACTCCGTCGCCGACAGACCCCCAGCGTGCCGCCGCAGCGTCCGTTCGACCAGCTCAGCCGTGTGCGCAGCCAGACCCTTGGGAAGTTCGCGTGAGCCCGGCGGGCGCGTACCGAAGATCTGGTCGACGTCCTCCTGGCGCGCCTCGCCCAGCCGGTCGAGCCTGGTCCGCAGCGACGCCACGTGCCGCAGCTGCTCCTGGAGCGCCGACTGACTGAACGGCTTGATCAGATAGTGCAGCGCCCCCGCCCGCAGCGCCGAGCGGATGACACCCGCGTCCCGCGCCGCCGTGATGAACAGGGCGTCCACGCTCGTACGGGTCGTGTCACGCTCCTCCGCCGCCCGCAGCTCGCGCAGCACGGCAATGCCGTCCATGTCGGGCAGATAGATGTCGAGAAGCACCAGGTCAGGCCGCGACCGCTCGGCAGCGCGCAGCGCTTCGGCACCGCTGTGCGCCGCGCCGACGACCTCAAACCCGTCCATCGCGGACACATAGCGGCCGTGCAGCTTCGCGACCATGAAGTCGTCGTCCACCACCAGCACTTTTGTCACGCGGACACGCTAGGCCGCGACCGCAACGACCACAACGTCCGTTGATTCCGGAAGAGAGACAGCTTCTTAACGCGAAGGCAACATGTGGGCCACCTCACTCCCCTACCACTTGCTTCCCTGAAAGGCGGCACACGTGCGTTTCCGCACTCCCCTCGCCCTCCTCGGGGCCGCGCTGCTGGTGCTGGTGGGTCCGCCGCTGCTTTCCGTGGGCAGTGGCGGCGACACCGGAACCCAGATACCCGGTCTGCGCTTCATGGTCCCGAACACGCCGGGCGGCGGCTACGACATCACCGCCCGCACCATGGCCAAGAACGCCGAGGACGCCGAACTCAACCACAACATCGAGGTCTTCAACCTGCCGGGAGCGGGCGGCACCGTCGGTCTCGCCCGCGCCGTCAGCGAGCACGGCAACGGCAAGCTCGCCGTCTCCATGGGCCTCGGCGTCGTCGGCGCCGTACGCACCAACAACTCGCACGAGACCCTCGCCGACACGACGCCGATCGCGCGCATCAGCGAGGAGACCGACATCGTCGTCGTCGGCAAGGACTCCCCGTACAAGACGCTCGACCAGCTGGTCACGGCCTGGAAGAAGGACCCGGCCAAGCTGCCCGTCGGCGGCGGCTCGTCGCCCGGCGGACCCGACCACCTCGCGCCCATGCTGATGGCGCGGGCCGCCGGGATCGCGCCGAAGACCGTCAACTACGTCCCCTTCGACGGCGGCGGCGAACTCCTCGCCTCCATCCTCGGCAACAAGGTCGCCTTCGGTGTCTCCGGTCTCGGCGAGTACCGCGACCAGATCGAGGCGGGCGAGCTGCGGCTGCTGGCCGTCACCGGCCCCGAGCGCACCCCCGGCATGGACGCGCCCACCCTGCGCGAGGCCGGACTCGACACCGACTTCACCAACTGGCGCGGCGTCGTCGCGCCCCCCGGACTCTCCGACGCCGAGCGCGACAAGCTCATCGCCTTCTTCGAGGAGCTGCACGCCTCACCTCAGTGGAAGGACTCGCTGAAGAAGAACGGCTGGGACGACGCCTTCCTCACCGGTGAGAAATTCGGCGACTTCCTCGCCGCCGAGGACAAGCGCGTGGAATCCGTCCTGAAGGAGCTCGGACTGTGACCGCCCGACCGAACACCCCTGCCAACACGCCTCCCAGCGCGCCTCCCAAAGAGGAGACCTCCGCGTCCCGCGGCGCCTCCTGGCTGCGCGAGCACTCCGAACTCGGCGTCAGCCTCATGCTGTTCGTCCTCGGGGTGCTCGTCCTCACCGACGCCCTGACCATGGACGTCGACATCACCCAGCGCGGACCGGTCGGCCCCAAGACCGTGCCGATCGTCATCGGCATCGGTCTGCTCGTCCTGGCCGTCCTGCTCAGCCTCGACGTCCTGCGCGGCGGTCGCGGCGAGTCGGAGACCGGCGAGGACATCGACCTCAGCGAACCCAGCGACTGGCGCACCGTGCTGCTCCTCGCCGGGGTCTTCCTCGGCAACGCCGTACTCATCGGCCCCCTCGGCTTCCCCATATCCGGGGCGCTGCTCTTCTGGGGCTCCGCGTACGCGCTCGGCAGCCGCCATCCGAGCCGTGACCCGCTCATCGCCGCGGGCCTCTCCCTCTTCACCTACTTCATCTTCAACAACCTGCTCGGCGTCCCCCTCCCCGGTGGCCCGCTGATGGGAGTGATCTAGACCATGGACTCCCTCAACTCCCTGATGGACGGGTTCGGTACGGCGCTCACGCCGATGAACCTGCTCTGGGCGGCGATCGGCGTACTGCTCGGCACCGCGATCGGTGTGCTGCCCGGCATCGGCCCGGCCATGGCCGTCGCCCTGCTGCTCCCCGTCACCTACGGCCTGGAGCCGACCGGCGCGTTCATCATGTTCGCCGGCATCTACTACGGCGCCATGTTCGGCGGCTCCACCACCTCGATCCTGCTCAACACCCCCGGTGAGAGCGCGGCGGTGGTCGCCGCCATCGAGGGCAACCCGATGGCCAAGGCGGGACGCGGCGCGCAGGCGCTCGCCGCGGCGGCGGGCGGTCACTTCATCGGCGGCATGATCGGCACGATCCTGCTGGTCGTCCTCGCCCCGACCGTCGCCTCCCTCGCCGTCGACATCGGCGCGCCCGACTACTTCGCGATCATGGTGCTGGCGTTCATCGCCGTCACCTCGGTCCTCGGCTCCTCCCGGATCCGCGGGCTCTCCTCACTGCTCATCGGTCTGACCATCGGCCTCGTCGGCCTGGACCAGATGACCGGCCAGCAGCGCCTCACCTTCGGCACGCTCGAACTCGCGGACGGCATCGACGTCGTGATCGTCGCCGTCGGTCTCTTCGCGATCGGCGAGGCCCTGTGGGTCGCCGCGCATCTGCGGCGCTCCTCCGGCGAGCCCGTTCCGGTCGGCCGCCCGTGGCTCGGCAAGGACGACGTGCGGCGCACCTGGAAGCCGTGGCTGCGCGGGCCGCTCATCGGCTTCCCGTTCGGCGCGATCCCGGCCGGCGGCGCGGAGATTCCGACGTTCCTCTCGTACGTCACCGAGAAGCGGCTCTCCAAGCACAAGAAGGAGTTCGGCAAGGGCGCCATCGAGGGCGTCGCGGGCCCCGAGTCGGCCGCGTCCGCGTCGGCCGCCGGAACGCTCGTGTCGATGCTGACCCTCGGTCTGCCGACGACCGCCGTCGCCGCGGTGATGCTGGCCGCGTTCCAGCAGTACGGCATCCAGCCGGGACCGCTGCTGTTCGAGCGCGAGTCGGAGCTGGTGTGGGGCCTGATCGCCTCGCTGTTCGTCGGCATGGTGCTGCTGCTGGCACTGAACCTGCCGCTCGCCCCGGTGTGGGTGAAGCTGCTGCGGATCCCGCGCCCCTATCTCTACGCGGGCATCCTGTTCTTCGCCGCGGTCGGCGCGTACGCCGTGGGCGGCGAGGCCCTGGACCTGGTGATCCTGCTGATCATCGGTCTGATCGGGTTCGGTATGCGGCGCTACGGACTGCCGGTGCTGCCGGCCGTCATCGGTGTCATCCTCGGCCCGGCCGCCGAGCAGCAGATGCGCAGGGCGCTCCAGATCAGCGACGGAAGCGTCACCGGCCTGGTGAACACGCCCTTCTCGGTGACCGTCTACGCGGTGATCGCGCTGATCGTCTGCTGGCCCCTGGTACGCAAGCTCGTACCGGGCCGCCGTAAGCAGGACGAGGAGACGAAGGTGTCCGTGTGACGCACCGGAAGGGCCGCGACTGTCCCGGCACTTGGGGACAGCCGCGGCCCTTCCGGCGTTTACGGACGAACCGCTTCCGCTCACGGTGACCGAGAGCCCGCCCGTCCGGACTGTCGGTGGCGGATGGGACCATCGTCGTATGACCCCGATCGACTGGGACGCCGCCGCAGACTCGTTCGACGAGGAGCCCGACCACGGGCTGCTCGATCCGTCCGTGCGCAAGGCGTGGGCCGCCAGGCTCGCCGGCTGGCTGCCCGCCGAGCCGTCCAGGGTGCTCGACCTCGGCTGCGGCACCGGCAGCCTCGCCCTCCTCGCCACCGAGCAGGGCCACCGCGTCACCGCCGTCGACCTCTCGCCGCGCATGGTCGGGCTCGCCAGGGCCAAGCTCTCCGGCACGGACACGGAAGTGCTGGTCGGCGACGCGGCCAGGCCCCCCGTGGGGGAGCGGACGTTCGACGTGATCATGGCCCGTCATGTCCTGTGGCTGCTGCCCGATCCGGACCGCGCCCTGACCCACTGGCTGTCGCTGCTGCGCCCCGGCGGGCGGCTGCTGCTCATCGAAGGCGTCTGGGCCGGCGCCGGACTGCCGGCGACCCGCGTCACGATGTCCGTCGCCCCGCTCGTCGAGCGCGTCCAGCACGAACATCTCTCGGCCGACGCCACACTCTGGGGCCGCGCCGTCGACGACGAGCGGTACGCGCTGATCGCCCACGCCGCCCAGCACCGCCGTCACACGGAAGTGGTCGACGTCCATCTGATCCTGCGCAGGGGCGACGAGGTGCTGCTCGCCCGCCGGTCCGGCACGGGATACGCGGACGATCTGCTCAACGCCCCGGCGGGCCATGTCGAGGACGGTGAGGACGTCCGCGCCGCGATGATCCGCGAGGCGGCCGAGGAGATCGGCGCCGCCCTGGACCCCGACGACCTGCGGACGGCTCTGGTCATGCACCACCGGGGCCCCGGCGGACGCCCGCGCACCGGCTGGTTCTTCGAGGTGCGGTACGAGGCGGAGCGGGCGTCCTGGGAGCCGTACAACCGGGAGCCCGCCAAGTGTTCGGGTCTCTCCTGGCACCCGCTGTCCGCGCTCCCGGACGACATGGTCGCGTACTGCCGCGCGGGCCTGGAGGCGTACCGGGCGGGGGAGCGCTTCGTCATCCACTGGCACGAGGACGCCGACCCGATCGCCCACGACCCGGACGGCATATCGCGCGCGGTCCTGCTGGCCAAGACCGACACCGACACTACGACGGGCGGGGCCGACCCAGCAGGGTCGTGAACGCACCGTCGCGTACGAGGAGTTCGAGCTCGTCCAGTGCGCGGCGCGCCGCGTCGGCCGCCACCGGGTCCCGGTCCGCGAGGCCGCTCTCCTCGAACTCGTCCTCGTCGAGCCGCAGGACCGTCCCGCCGTCCGCCGACGCCCACAGGTCCAGATCCAGGTCCTCGACCAGCAACTCGTAGCGGAGCGCGCCGGGGCCCCGGCCGTGCACGACCGTCGGCCGCGTCACGTCGCAGTACCAGCCCTTGAGCGTCCCGTCGCCCGTACGGACCTCCTTCACCGCGTACCAGCGGTCGCGCCAGTAGTGCTCGGTGAAGACATCGCCCGGCTCGAAGCGTACGAAGCCGAAGTCCCGTACGCCGGGGGCCGCCCAGGGCGCGCGCACCACCAGGTGCGTGCCGTCGTCGGCGACCAGGGTCGCGGGGTAACTGATCTTCGTACGGCCCGCCTTGACCAGGCGCACCTCGACCTGGACCTCGCCGGTGGTGTCCGGCCCGGTCTCAGCCGAGCGTGCGGACATGGCGTACCTCCGAGGCGCAGATCTGGTAGCCGAACCAGCTGTTGACCGCGAGCATCGGCCCGTTGCCCGCGTCGTTGTTCGTGAAGGCGTCCGTGTAACCGGCGGCGCGGGCGCGGCGCAGCGAGTCGACCTTGGCGGCCTTGGCCAGACCCAGGCCGCGATGGTCGCGCAAGGTGCCCGTCATGGCCGACAGATAGGTGCTCGCCCCGTCGGTGTGGGCGGCGGTGAAGGCCGCGATCCTGCCGTCGCTGACCACGACGGTGCTCAGTCCGTGGTCCAGACAGGGGTGGTTCCAGGTCTGGTTCAGCCAGTCCTCGTAGTCGTCGAGGTCCGTACTGACGTCGCCCGGTTCGTCCGACGTGGCCTCGGCGTCGGCCTCGAACACCGGCCGCGGGTCGCCGGCGAAGTCCGCCGCCGTCGCCAGGGTGTAGCCGGCGGGCAGCACCGGAGGTCCGGGCAGCGCGGCAGCCGCCAGATCCAGCCGCTGGAAGTGCGCGGTACGCAGCGGCGAGTAGCCCCGGCGCTCGGCGAAGGCGCGGCCGGCCGGGACGTCGTTGACCCAGGTGTAGAGGGTGGTCGCGCCCTCGGCGGTCAGATGCTCCTCGGCGGTCCGCAGGATCGCCGATCCGATGCCCTTGCCCGTGTGGTCGGGGCGCACATGGGGGTTGAGACGGGCGACACCCGGTTCGTCGCTGTCGTACGCGAGCGCGACATGCGAGGTGCCGACGACCTCCCCGTCGTACTCGGCGACCAGCATGCGGTACTTCGACGCCGGGTTGGCACCGCGCACCGCGAAGTGCAGGGCCTCCTCGGTCGTCACCGCGTACGGCACGGTGGCACGCCGGACGCGGACGACGGCGGCGGCGTCCTCGGGGCGGAAGTCACGAACGATCACAGTCATGGAGCGGCACGGTACGCGGGCGCGCCGCCGGCACGCCTCTCATTTTCGGGCGGGCGACGAGAGGGCGGACGCGCCGGTGAACGCCGCGGCGGACACGGGGGCGGATCGCGGGGGATGGGGGACAATCGGCCGGGTGACCTTGAGAATCGCCATCGACGACGACGCGGCTGCCGCCCCGTACGAGCAACTGCGCACCCAGATCTCCGAATTGGCGCGCTCGGGCGCGCTGCCCGTGGGACACAAGCTTCCGACGGTACGGGGCTTCGCCGAGGAACTCGGCCTCGCGGCCAACACCGTCGCCAAGGCCTACCGGGCGCTGGAGTCGGACGGGGTGATCGAGACGCGCGGCAGGAACGGCACGTTCGTCGCGGCGGCGGGCGACGCGGCCGACCGCAAGGCGGCGGCAGCGGCGCAGGAGTACGCGGAACAGGCGAGGCGCCTCGGCCTGGCCCGGGCCCAGGCGCTGTCGCTGGCCGAGGACGCGGTGCGGGCGGCGTACTCGCGCTGAACGCGCGGGCGCGGGCGGTCGCGTGGGCCGGCGCTCATCTCGCCAGCCGGCCCAGCAGCGACGACGCGGTGGTGATGCCCACGAGCGCCGCGAAGATCAGCACCCCGAAGTCGAGCAGCAGATGGGACGGGGTGCCGAGCAGCAGTCCGCGCAACGCGTCCACCTGGTAGCTGAGCGGGTTGATCTTGCTGACCACCTGGAGCCAGCCGGGCATGATCGCCACCGGATAGAGGGCGTTCGAGGCGAAGAAGAGCGGCATGGTGATGGCCTGCCCGATGCCCATCAGCCGGTCGCGGGTCAGGACGATGCCCGCGATCGTGATCGACAGGCACGAGAAGAAGGCCGAGCCGAGGATCACCACGACCGCGACCCCGAGCAGCTTCAGCGGATTCCAGGTCAGCGCGACCCCGAGGGCGGCGGCGATGACGATCACGACGACCGCCTGGATCAGCGCCTTCACCCCGGAGGCGAACGCCTTGCCGCTGATCAGCGCGGCTCTTGGGGTCGGGGTGACGAGGAGTTTGGTCAGGATGCCGGCGTCCCGCTCCCAGATGATCATGATGCCGTAGAAGATCGCGATGAACATCGCGGACTGCGCGATGATGCCGGGCGCGAGGAAGTCGATGTAGGGGATGCCGCCGGTCGGGATGGCCCGGATGTGGGTGAAGGTCTCGCCGAAGATCAGCAGCCAGAGGGCGGGCTGGATGGCCCGGGTGTACAGCTCGGTGCGGTCGTGACGCAGCTTCTGGAGCTCGACCACGCACATGGCGATGACCCTGGCGGGCAGTACCCGCCAGCCCGTCCGGGGCGCCGGCGGTACGAGCAGCAGCTCGAACCGTCCGGGGTCGACGGCATCAGCCGAGCCGGGACGCCGTCCGTCGTGCGCTTCTGACATCGCTGTAATCGCCTCCTTCCTCGTCCAGGCCCTGGCCGGCCACGTCGCGGAAGACGTCCTCCAGCGTCGGTGTGGCGGTGTCGCCGGCGGGCACCGGTGTGCCCGCCTCACGCGCCTCCTTGCGGCGGCGGTCGCGCAGTTGGCCACGCAGTTCGTCGGAGGTGCCGAGCGCGTGGATCCGGCCCCGGTGCATCAGCCCGACCCGGTCGCAGTACTGCTCGGCCTCGTCCATGTAGTGCGTCGTCACCAGCACGGTCATGCCCGTGGCCTGCCGTACGGCGTTGATGTGCTCCCAGACGCTGCTGCGGGCGATCGGGTCGAGACCGATCGTCGGCTCGTCGAGCATCAGCAGCCGGGGCGCGCTGACCAGCGCCTGCGCGAGTTCCAGCCGGCGGATCATGCCGCCGGAGTAGGTCTTGGCCATCCGGTCGGCGGCGCCGGTGAGATCGACGACGTCCAGCGCCTGGGCGACCCGGGCGGCGCGTTCGCGGCGCGGGACGTCGAAGACGCGGGCGAACAGCGTCACGTTCTCGCGGCCCGTCATCGCGGCGTCGGCGGACAACTGCTGCGGTACGTAGCCGAGTAGCCGCCGTACCGCCATCTGCTCCTTCGCGGCGTCGTGCCCGAACACCTTCACCCGGTCCGTCGGGACCGGCAGGAGCGTGGTGATGCAGCGGATCGCGGTCGTCTTGCCGGCGCCGTTGGGGCCGAGCAGGCCGAAGATCTCGCCGGTGCGGACGGACAGGTCGAGGCTGTCGACCGCCTTGGTGTCGCCGAAGGAGTAGTCCAGCGCGTGGCAACTGACGGCTTCCTCTGCGGAGTCGGGAGCGGGCTGGAGGTTCACCTGCCCTCCACCTCCTCGTGCAGATTCCGGGCGAGCCTGCGCAGCGCCGGAAGCGCGCCGGCCAGGGCCGTCCGCTCCTCGTCCGTCAGCCGGGCCACCTGCTCGCGCACCAGGGCGGAGCGCCGGGCCTCCCAGTCGGCCAGCCGCGAGATCGCGGCGGGCGTCGGCATCAGCAGGACGGCCCGGCCGTCGGCGGGATCGGTGCCACGGCGCAGATAGCCGGCCCGGCTGAGCTGATTGACCAGGGTGGAGACCGAGTTCCCGGCGAGGAACAGCTCCTTCGCCGCGCCCGACACCCGGATCCCCGGGCGGGCCGCGACCAGCCGCAGCAGATCGACCTGCGCGCCGCGCAGGGGCGGGGCCGTCAGACCGACCCTCAGCCGGCGCCGGACGGTGCGCTGCACTCCGGCCAGCACGTCGGCGAGGGAGTCGGCGAGGGAGTCGGAGAGCGAGTCGGGGAACTCAACCGAAGTCATGGCTACATTTTAGCTCTGACTGTGAGGAATCGCCCAAAAGGCGCACTTGGGGCGGGTCGGCTGTCCCCGCTGCGACTACAGGTACAGCCCGGCGTCCGCGCCCTTCGACTGGCCGGGGACGGATGTCGGCCCGCCGCCACGGCGCAGCGCGAACAACTCGGCCAGCGTCGCGCCCTCGCGGCCCACCGAGCCCTCCCAGTCGCCCTCCTCCCGGCCCAGCCAGTTCTCCGCCTCCGGACGGGTCAGCGAGCCGACCTCGATCCGGGCCAGACAGCGGCCGGGCCGGACGACCGCCGGGTGCAGCCGCTCCAGATCCTCGTTGGTCGTCACGCCCACCAGGACGTTTCTGCCCTGGCCGAGCAGCCCGTCGGTGAGGTTCAGCAGCCGGGAGAGCGCCTGGCCGGCCGTGTGCTTGGCCTCGCCGCGGATCAACTCGTCGCAGTCCTCCAGGAGCAGCAGCCGCCAGCGGCCCTTCGCCGAGCCCTCGTCCTCGCCGATCGCGATGTCCATCAGATAGCCGACGTCGTTGAACAGCCGCTCCGGGTCCAGGACACAGTCGACCTGGCACCAGTCGCGCCAGGACCTGGCCAGCGTCCGCAGCGCGGAGGTCTTCCCGGTGCCCGGCGGGCCGTGCAGCAGGAGCAGCCGCCCCGCGATGTCGTCCGGAGTCACCTTCATCAGCCGGTCCATCGCGTCCGCCACCGGCGCCGTGTAGTTGGCCCTGACCTCGTCCCAGGTGCCGGCCGCGATCTGCCGGGTCGTACGGTGCGGGCCACGGCGCGGGGACACGTACCAGAACCCCATCGTCACGTTCTCGGGCACCGGCTCCGGCTCGTCCTGCGCGCCGTCCGTCGCCTGGGCGTGCACCTTCTCGGCGAGTTCGGACGTGGTCGCGGTCACCGTGATGTCCGCGCCCCGGTTCCACCGGGAGATCAGCAGCGTCCAGCCGTCGCCCTCGGCGAGGGTGGCGCTGCGGTCGTCGTCCCGGGCGGAGCGCAGCACCGTGGCGCCCGGCGGCAGCAGTGAGACACCGGACTTGACGCGGTCGATGGACGAACTGTGCGAGTGCGGCTGCTCGCCCGTCGCGAAACGGCCGAGAAAGAGCGCGTCGACCACGTCCGACGGCGAGTCGCTGTCATCGACGTTGAGCCGAATCGGCAGGGCGTCCTGAGGCTTGGCAGACATACCCCCATGATCCGACACACCCGCCCCCGACGCACGGCGTTTTGCCCGCCGCCTGGCCCGTGCGTGCCGCGGCGCCCCTGCGGACGCCCCCTCAGCCGTCGCCGATCCCGCGGGCCGCCCGGCGCGCCGCGCGCACCAGGGCGTAGCCCTTCGTCAGCGTGCGGTCGACCGCGAAGGCGCGGCCGGGGGAGCGGGCCGTGAGCAGGTGCTCGAAATCGGCCATGGTCGTGGAGCGGCGGACCGTGAGGCGTTGGAGGGCGTAAGGGCCCTGTGTGCGGTGGGCCCGGGTGTTGCCCACGGCCAGGGACTGGCTGAAGCCCGCCGACCGGACCGCGTGGCGGACGCGGCGGGTGGAGTAGCCGTAGGGGTACGCGAACGAGTCCGGCGGCGTGCCCAGTTCGGCGGCGACGATGTCCCGGCAGCGCGCCGCCTCGTAGCCGAGGCGGCCGTCGTCCAGCTGGTCCAGCTGCGGGTGCGTATGGCTGTGGCCGCCGATCTCCACGCCCCCGGCGGCCAGTTCGCGTACCTGGTCCCAGTCCAGCATCGTGTCGGGGGCGCCGCCCTCGTCGTACCGGCCGCGCAGCCACCCCGTCGACACGAACAGGGTGGCCGCGAAGCCGTGCCGGGCCAGGGCCGGCAGGGCGTACCGGTGCACGCCCTCGTAGCCGTCGTCGAACGTGATCAGCACCGGCCGCGCCGGCAGCCGACCCGCGCCGCCGCGCCAGACGGCGGCCAGCGCGCCCGTCGTCAGCGGGGTGAACCCCCGCTCGCCGAGCAGCGCCAGCTGCTCGGCGAACGCGTCGGGCGACACCGACAGGGCGCGCACCGACGGGCCCGGCCGGTGCGCGAGCGCGTGGTACATCAGGATCGGCACGCCCGTGCTCATACCCGCACCGGCGTGTCCGCGGGCGTGACCGGACCCGACGCAAACGTGGCCGGGCCCCGGCGTACGCGGGCGCTGCCCACCAGATAGCCGGCCGTCGTCGTCAGCACCCCGGCCACGATCGCGCCGGCGCGCGCCGCGCCGCCACGCCGTCGCCCACGCCCGCGCACCACGTCGCGCAGCCCGCGCGCCACCCCCGCGGGCAGCACCCGCGTGGCGTAGCGACGCTCCGACTCAAGTCCTTTGCCCGCGCCGACACTTCGCGCGACCAGGGCCTTCGAGAGACCCTCGGCGTACGCCCGCTCGCGGAAGTAGCCGAACCGCGCACGCGCCGCGGGCACCTTGTGGTGGATCACCGCACGGTCGTCGATCAGCAGCACCGCGCGCGGCAGCGCCCGCCCCAGCCTGATGCACAGCTCCGTCTCTTCGCAGCCCAGCGGACGCCTGTCGCCGCCGCGCCCGATCCCGGTCGCGAAGCCCCCGGCGGCGTCGAACGCGGTACGGCGGAACGAGGCGTTGCCGCCGAGGACGTTGCGCACCCGCACCTTCCCGGGCGGCAGACCCCGGTACGTACAGCCGACGACCCAGTCGAACTCCTCCGGGAACCAGTCCGGCCGGCCCCCGGACACCCAGACGGGCAGCGTCCTGCCGCCGACGGCCATCACCAGGGGATCCCCGTACCCCGCCGCGAGATACCGCAGCCAGTCGGGCTCGGCGACCGCGTCGTCGTCCAGGAAGGCCACGAACTCCCCCCGCGCGGCGGCGATTCCGGTGTTGCGGCCGGCCGAGAGCCCACGGGGACCGGCGTTGGCGAGTACCCGCACCTCCCCGCCGTCCGCCGGTGACAGCGAGGCGTACCGGGCGAGCAGCCGCGCCCGCAGCGCCTCGTTGTGGTCGACCACGAGCAGCGTCTCCGCGGCCGGCATCGACTGGCCCCGTACGGAGTCGACGGCGGCCAGGATGTCGTCCCAGCGCTCCTCGGTGTACGCGCAGACGACCACCGAGAACGACCGGTGCAGGTGACGGTCGATCAAGACACCTCCCCCTGCCTGACGACAGGCCCCGCGAGGCCCGTGCGGACGGCGAGCGGCAGCGGCAGCGCGGGCCGGACGCGCGCCGTCCGGCGCCGCGCGGCCCTCGGCACGCCCCGCTCCCGGAGGATGACCCGCAGGACCCGCAGCCCGTCGCGTACGGCCCGGAGGTTGCTCACGCCGTGGATCCGGTCGTACTCGTGGCTCGGGATCTCCTGCACCTTCAGACCGGCCTTGACGACCCGGATGTTCATCAGGGTCTCTACCTCGAACCCGGTGCAGTCGAGGGTGATGCGGTCCAGGCAGTGCCGCCAGAAGGCGTTGTAGCCGTAGCAGAGGTCGGTGTAGCGGGCGCCGAACTTGGCGTTCACGACCGCGCACAGCACATGGTTGCCGAGCTTGCGGATCGGCGTCATGTCGTCCGTGCCGCCGCCGTTGGCGAACCGCGACCCCTTGGCGAAGTCGGCGCCCGACACGAGGGCCGACACATAACTGACGATCTCCTGGCCGTCCGCCGAGCCGTCCGCGTCGATCATCACGATGATGTCCCCGGTGCAGGCGGCGAAGCCGCTGATCAGGGCGTCACCCTTGCCCTTGCCGCGCTGCCCGACGACCTTGACGTCCGGCCACAGCTCCCGGGCGACGCGGACCGTGGCATCGGTCGAATTGCCGTCCACGAGGACGACTTCATGTATCCAGTCGGGCAGTGTCTTGAATACGTACGGCAGATTCTCGGCCTCGTTCATCGCCGGAATCACCACGCTCACCGGCGGTGCGATGGCGAGATACGAGGAGACCGGCCGATAACGGCCGTTGGTGTGCGGGCCGTCGGGCAGCGACACGGTTAACGCGTCTTCGCCCGGGGCCGCCGGGCGCGGGAATGAGCTCACGAGATCTTTTCCCTCTCCACCGGTGGACCGCCCGCCCCCGGGCGGTCCGGATGATGTGCCGGTTCGAAAGGGGGGTTCTCACCCTGTACGTGACAGCGTGGATCTCCGTGCCTGCCAGGTGAGTTGTCGAGATTCGAGTGCCGCGCGGCACCCCCCCTGCCGCGCCCCGCGCGGGAGCCGTCGCGACGTCCGAGCCCTCCCCCTGAAGTCGCTCTCCATGACGGACCGATGCGAGTGGATGTCAGAAGGTATTGATACTTACGACTGTATGGCAAGGGGTGCGACATGAACGCGCCTATTTGCTATTTGGCCTTACTTCGACGGTGGTTTCCGGAACCTCCGTGTTCCGATTTACTCGATCCGTTAGGCGGCGCGCCCCCGTTCGAGCCACTTCGAGCGGTATACGCGCGTCCATCTGCAAGTTGTCACCAGATCTACTTGGCATGGACACTTCCAGTGAAGTCCTGTGCCTGGTACGAACGTTGAGGCAGAGATCCTGCTCGATGGAGGTTCCATGAAGCTGTCCAGATTCGCCGCGTTCTCGTCCACGCTCCTGCTCGGTGCCGTTCTCGCGTTCACCGGCGCGGGCCAGGCCCAGGCGGCCGAGGCGGCGGCACTCGACTACGTCGCCCTCGGTGACTCCTACTCCTCCGGCCTCGGTGCCGGCCCCTACGACAGCGCCAGCGGCAACTGCAAGCGCAGCAGCAAGGCGTACCCGGCCCTGTGGGCCGCCGCCAACTCGCCCTCGTCGTTCGCCTTCGCCGCCTGCTCGGGCGCTCGTACGGGTGATGTGACCGGAAGCCAGCTCGGCCCCGTCAACTCCGGGACCGACCTCGTCAGCATCACCGTCGGCGGCAACGACGCCGGTTTCGCCGACGTCATGACGACCTGTGTCCTGCAGTCCGAGGCCAGCTGCGTGGCGCGGGTCAACACGGCGCGCGCATACGTCGACTCGACGCTGCCCGGTCAACTGGACGCCGTCTACAACGCGATCAGCGCGAAGGCGCCCGCCGCCCAGGTCGTCGTCATCGGCTACCCGCGCTTCTACCAGCTCAACGGCACCTGCGTGGTGGGCATGACCGAGGTCGAGCGCGCCGCCATCAACGGCGCCGCCGACCACCTCAACACCCTGCTGGCCAAGCGGGCAGCCGACCACGGCTTCCGGTTCGCGGACGTCACCAGCCGCTTCTCCGGCCACGAGATCTGCTCGCCGTCGACCTGGCTGCACAGCGTCACCTTCCCGATCGGTGAGTCCTACCACCCCACGGCCCAGGGCCAGTCGGGTGGATATCTGCCGACGTTCTCGTCGGCCGTCTGAACCGCCCGGCTCGGCGGTCCGGTTCGGCCGTCTGACCCAATCGCGGATCGTACGAACTGACCGCCGGGCAGGCTCCTGTCCGCCCGTCCCCCCGGGCGGGCGGACAGGAATCGACGTTCGATCCGCTCGAACATTTCGGTGGTCAACTGTCCAACTCGCCCTGGAATAGAATGGATTCACCGGGCGGGTTGCCATCCTCCAACGGGTGTTGTCAATCCCGGAGGCGGGATACACGTGTGTCCCATGGGGGCGATAGGGTTAACCTGCCCGAGCCGGGTGCCCTCGTACGGGTGGGGAGTGACAATGGATCAGATAGTGCACAGCAGGGCGCGAGTCCCTGCCATTACATGTGGGAGCAGCGCGACCAGTTCACGGCTCGACCGTCACCTGTCGGTGCTGGGTGGCCCCGCCGTCCCGCAGCGCGAGACGGCCGAGGCGACCATGCTGATGCGGGAGTTGACCTCGCGCGACGAGGTACGGACCCGCAAGAGCGCGCGTGTCTCCCTGTTCGCACCGCTCAGGCGGCTGCGACGGTCCCTCTTCGGCAGCCGCCGCTGACCCAGCCGGTCGGCGCCCCGCCGACCCCGGACAGTCCTCGGGCGATCACGCCGTCCCGACGCAGCGCCGCTCCCCGCTCGCCCGTCACTCCCAGGGCGCGCGGCGGTGCGTCGGTGTGCTCACCGAGTGCCAGGACCGTCCCCCTCCAGCGGTGCCGCCCTCTCACCACCCGGCAAGGTGAACCGGCGGCCCGGCAGGACGGGGGCGAGCGCCTATTCGCCGCTCCTGGTGTACCTGCGGATGGTCGGCGGCACGAACACCACCAGGAGCAGCAGGCTCCACAGCAGCGCGCCCGCCACCGGTTCGGCCGTCGGCCAGGCCGCGTCGGGGTTCGGTGACGCGTTGCCGCACAGATCGCGTACGGCGGCGGCCACCGCGCTGAGCGGGTTCCACTCGGTCACCACGCGCAGCCAGCCCGGCAGGCCCTCCGTGGGGATGTACGCGTTCGAGAGCAGCGGCAGGACGAAGGTCACGCTGCCCAGTTGACCGGCGATCTCCTCGTTGCGGATGAGCAGCCCGAGATACGCGCCGACCCAGTTGGCGGCGAAGCGGAAGAGCAGCAGCAGACCGAAGGCCCCGAGCGCGCCCCCCACGCCGCCCTCGATCCGCCAGCCCACCGCGAGACCCACCAGTACCAGCGGCACCATGCCGACCACCGTGGTGAGCAGATCCGCCGCCGTCTGGCCCAGCGGTACGGCGGCCCGGCTCATCGGCAGCGTACGGAACCGGTCCATCACCCCGCGCTGCGCGTCCTGCGCGGACTGGAACATGCCGGTCATGATGCCGCCGGCCGCCGTCGCCGCCAGCAGCCCCGGCACCAGGAAGGCCCGGTACTCCTGCCCCGGGGTCGCGAGAGCGCTGCCGAAGACGAAGCCGAAGAACAGCAGCATCGTGATCGGCATGGTCTGGGTGAGGATCACCACACCGGGGGAGTGCCTGATCCGCTGGAGATGGCGGCCGAGGACGGCCGTGCTGTCGTAGGCGACGGTGCTCATGCGGCGCTCTCCTCGGTGGCCCTGATGGTTGTCCCGGTCCTGGTCCCGGTCGTGGTCGGCGCGGTCGTTCCGGGCGCGCCCGCCCGGCCGGTGAGCCGCAGGAACACCTCGTCCAGCGTCGGCGGGCGCAGGCTCACGTCGGCCACCGGCACCCCGGCCGCGTCCAGTTCGCGAACGATCCGGGGCAGGGTGAGCGTGCCGTCGGTCGTCACGGCGCCCACCGTCCGGCGCTCCCGCTCGATCACCGGCTCGGTGCCCGTCAGTTGGTCGAGCACGCCCGCCGCGGTGAGGAAGACCGCCTCCGTCGATTCGTCGGCCACCACCACTTCCGCGTAGGACCCGATACGGGACTTCAACTCGGCGGGCGTGCCCCGGTGCGCCGCCCTGCCGTGGTCGATCAGCACGATGTCGTCGGCCAGTTGGTCGGCCTCCTCCAGATACTGGGTGGTGAGCAGGACGGTCGTGCCCTCGGCGGCCAGCTCGCGCACCGCCGTCCAGATCTGGCCCCGGCTCTGCGGGTCGAGCCCGGTCGTCGGCTCGTCGAGGAAGAGCACCTGCGGCCGGGTGAGCAGGCTGGACGCCAGGTCGAGACGGCGGCGCATCCCGCCGGAGTAGGTGCGGGCGGCGCGGTCGGCCGCCTCGACGAGTTCGAACCGCTCCAGCAGTTCGTCGGCGCGGGCCCGGCCCGTCGCTCCGCGCAGCCGCAGCAGTCGCGCGAAGAGCCGCAGATTCTCCCGGCCGGTCAACTCGCTGTCCACGGAGGCGTACTGGCCGGCGACGCCGATCGCGGCGCGGACCGCCGCCGCCTCGGTCACGATGTCGTGCCCGGCGACCCGGGCGGATCCGCCGCCCGGTGCGCTGAGCGTGGTGAGGACGCGTACGGCGGTGGTCTTGCCCGCGCCGTTGGGCCCCAGCACTCCGCAGACCGTGCCCCGGGCGACGGCGAGATCCAGGCCGCGCAGGGCGTGGATGTCACCGAACCGCTTCTCGAGACCTTCACTAAGTACGGCGTACGTAGTATTCATGCGGCTCACCGTACCTCACTACGTACGCTGTACGTAACTGGGCTCCTGGGGGAGAATGACGGACGAGGTGATGACCGATGGCGGGGCGACCTGCTGAACCCGAAGTGATCTGGTCCCGTCCCGAGCGCGCCGCCCGTGGCCCCAGGCCCGCGTACACACGCGCCGAGATCGCGGCAGTCGCCGTACGGATCGCGGACGCCGACGGCCTGGACGCCGTCTCGATGCGCCGCGTCGCCGGGGAGCTGGGCTGCGGCACGATGTCGCTGTACAACTACGTGCCGCGCAAGGAGGACCTGTACGAGCTGATGGTCGATCTGGTCGCGGACGAGCACGAGCTGCCGGAGCGGCCCACCGGCGACTGGCGGGCCGATCTGACGGGACTCGCCCACGGGTCGCGGGCGATCATGCGGCGTCATCCGTGGATGTCGCGCCTGATGTCGGCGGCCTACGGCTTCAGTCCGAATTCGATGAAGTTCCTCGAATACAGCCTGTGGTGCCTGGACCCGCTGGATCTGCCGTACGGCCAGAAGGTCGAGCTGGTGGCGATGGTGAACGGCGTCGTCACCACCTACGTCGCCAACGAGATCGAGACCGCCGAGCGCACCCGCTCCCTGCCCTGGTCGGCCGAGCGGGAGCAGGAGATCAGGACGGCCCACCTGGCGAAGGAGCTCGCCACCGGGCGCTATCCGCGACTGGCGGCGGCCGTCGCCGCGGATTCGGGGCCGGTCGACATGGAGGCCGTCTTCGACCGGGCGCTGAGCCGGGTGCTGAACTCGTTCGCACGCGGTTGACACCCGTTCCCGGGGCGCCTCAGATCAGGGCGAACTGCCCGTCCGGGCCCTCCTCGTGGTGGTCGAACACCGAGGCGGGGCGCCGGGCCCCGTCCGGGACCGGCAGCACACCGGCGGCCCGCAGCTCGTCCGCCCCGAACACCGGGCCGTCGTCCAGCGCCCGGCCCAACTCCCGCTGCCGGGGCCGCGCTTCGGCGAGCAGCGCGAGGACGGTGATCAGCTCCAGCAGCTCCGAGGTCCACTCCCGCGGCCAGGCGCGCGGGCCGATCGCCTCCAGCGTGCCGGGCTCCGGGGACTCGGCACGCCGCTCGAACCACAGCTCGATCATCCGGACCCCGCCGACCTGGAAATCCCACGCCTCGGCCGGCACGGGGGAGATCCGGCCGTCACCGAGGTGGAGCGTCTCGTCCTCGGAGTCGTAACCGATCGTCGTGGGCCGCGCGGGGACCGCCGCGCGTACGTACGGCCTGCGGCCACCGGGCAGCCGATGGCGCTCCCCGCCCCGCGCGCCGCGCAGTTGGATGCCGGTCAGCAGGGCGCCCAGCGCCACACCGGTCGTCCACAGGGCCGGGTCGGCGGTCAGCGGCACCACACAGCCGCGCGCAGACGGCCGGCCCGCCGCGACCGCCCAGTCGAGCAACTGGCGCGGGGTGACCTCCTGTCCGAGGCGCGCGGTCAGCGACTCGACGAGTCCGGGCGTCAGATTCGGTTCGGTGCCGCCCGGCCGCCGGAACAGCGGCCGGATCCGGCCGGGCCGCCCGGCGGGGGAGCGGCCGTCCGGCAGCAGGGCGCTCACCAGCAGCGGCGGACCCACGGCGCCGGGCACGAACCCCTGCTCCACGGCGAAGAGCTGGCGCTCGTCCGCGACCCGCCACAGCTCCGGCCTGGCCGCGTCGATCAGCCGGTGGTCGGGGATCACATACCGCTCGTCGAACGGACCGTGCCCCACCCGCAGCGGCGCCGGACAGCGCCCGGACTCCCGCGCGAACCTCCCCGTGCCCGTGAGCTGCCCCGGCAGCGCGGCGACCGCGCTGTGCGGCGTACGCGACCGGGTCGGCCGGAACAGCGCCTCCCGCTCGGCGCCCGTGGCCCGTATCAGCGTGTCCCAGCGCGCGGTGAGCGTGCCCGCGTCGGGAGCCAGGATCCAGCCGCGCCCGAGCCGCAGCGGCGCCACCGACCACGGCATGAGGTCGCTCAGCAGCGGGGCCGAAGCGGCCGTCATACGGGCACACCCCTCCCAGGTCCGTCATGTGCCGTCCCCGAAAGCGTACCGACCGGGTCCACCGGCGGGTCCTGGAGCCGGTCAGTCCGTCTCCATCGTGACCGAGAAGGAGAACCGGTCGCCCCGGTAGCGGATCCTCGCCACGTCCACGACCTGGCCGTCCGCGTCGTACGTGACACCCGTGTAGTGCAGGATCGGGCTCAGCAGCGGCACCTGGAGCAGCTCGGCCGTGGCCGGGTCGGCGAGCGTGGCCTCCACCGTGTCCGTGATCCGCCCGATCTTCACGCCCAGCACGTCGCGCAGCACCTTCGTCATCGGCCAGCGCTCCAGATCGCCGGGATCGAGACGGTCCGCCACCTCCGTACGCAGCGCGTTCTCCGCCCAGTTGACGGGCTCACCGCTCTCGCCGTCGCGGCGCAGCCGGCGGTAGAGGGCCACCTCGTCGACGCCCGGGAAATACTCGGCCACCTCGCCGGGCACCAGCGCCCGGCCATGGCCGATCACCGTCGTCCTATCGCCCGACTGCTGTGCCACGACCGCGTCGACCGAGCCCAGCAGCCGGCGGGGCGCGCCGCGCCGCGCGCCCGGCTCGATGAACGTGCCGCGCCGCCGGTGCCGGCTGATCAGCCCCTCCTGCTCCAGCTCCTTGAGCGCCTGACGCATCGTCAGCACACTGACGCCGTAGTGCGCGGCCAACTGCTCCTCCGTGGGCAGGCGCAGCGGGTCGTGCGGACGCCGGCCGAGTATGGAGGCACGCAGCGACTGCGAGACCTGGTACCAGAGCGGCAGCTTGCGGTTGAGGACCAGCGAATCGGGGGCGAAAGCGGTCACGGCGGGCTCCGGGTCG
Source organism: Streptomyces niveus (assembly GCF_001723055.1). GTDB lineage: Bacteria > Actinomycetota > Actinomycetes > Streptomycetales > Streptomycetaceae > Streptomyces > Streptomyces niveus. The sequence continues at coordinate 19,754 of NZ_MDCR01000229.1, read as the reverse complement.
GGTCAGACTCTGTCGGTGGGGGCGGCCGGGCCGGAAGACGGCCTGAAGTGGCGCTCCAGACCCTGCCACACGTCGTCGTAACCCGTCTGAAGATGCCCGGCCGTCGCCGCCTGCGCGGTCGCGGTCACCGGCCAGCGCGTCTCGAACATGAACGCCAGTCCGTCGTCGATCCGCTGCGGCTTCAACTCGGCGGCGCTGGCCCGGTCGAACGTCTCCCGGTCCGGCCCGTGCGCCGACATCATGTTGTGCAGCGAACCGCCGCCGGGCACGAAGCCTTCCGCCTTCGCGTCGTACGCGCCCTCGATCAGGCCCATGTACTCGCTCATCACGTTCCGGTGGAAGTACGGCGGCCGGAAGGTGTTCTCGCCGACCAGCCAGCGCGGCGCGAAGACGACGAAGTCCACGCCGGCGAGGCCCGGGGTGTCCGACGGTGAGGTCAGCACGGTGAAGATCGACGGGTCGGGGTGGTCGTAGCTGATGGTGCCGATCACATTGAACCGGCGCAGGTCGTAGACGTACGGCAGATGGTTGCCGTGCCAGGCGACGACATCGAGCGGGGAGTGGTCGTACGTCGCGGTCCACAGATTCCCGCAGAACTTGTTGACCACCTCGGTCGGGCGCTCCACGTCCTCGTACGCGGCGACGGGGGCGCGGAAGTCCCGCGCGTTCGCCAGGCCGTTGGCGCCGATCGGGCCGAGATCGGGCAGGACGAAGGGGCTGCCGTAGTTCTCGCAGACGTAGCCGCGCGCGGTCTCCGCCAGCAGGTCGACCCGGAAGCGCACACCGCGCGGGATCAGCGCGATCTCGCCGGGGTGGGCGGCGAGCAGGCCGAACTCCGTGTGGATCAGCAGCCCGCCGTGCTCGGGGACGATCAGCAGCTCACCGTCGGAGTCGCTGAACACCCGGTCCGTCATAGGGGAGTTGGCGTGATAGAGGTGCACCGCCATGCCGCTGCGCCGCGTGGCGTCGCCGTTGCCGCCGAGCGTCCAGAGGCCCGCCAGGAAGTCCGTGCCGGGCCCGGGGGGCGGCAGCGGGTTCCAGCGCAGCCGGTTGGGATCGGGCACGGACTCGGTGAACGGCGCGGCGCGCAGCGTGCCGTTGTCGGTCCGGGTGAACGGCGGGTGCGCGGCCGACGGGCGGATCCGGTAGAGCCAGGAGCGGCGGTTGTGCGCGCGGGGCTCGGTGAAGGCGCTGCCGCTCAACTGCTCCGCGTACAGCCCGAGCGGGGCTCTCTGCGGTGAGTTGCGGCCCACGGGCAGGGCGCCCGGCACGGCCTCCGAGCTGTGCTCGTTGCCGAAGCCGGTGGCGTACGCCAGGCCCTCGGCGGTCTTCCTCGCCTGCTCGATGCCGCTCATGGTCGCTCCCCGTGTCCCTCTCGTGCCGATCACTGAATCCTATGGTCCACCGTAGGATTGAGTGGGCGGCGCGTCAACGGGGACAGGCGGGCGGGATCACGTTGTCCGAAAGAGACGCCCGACGCGCGCGGGACCGGAAGTCGTGAAAGCGAGGGCGCGAACAGAAGTACGGGCACGGCGTCTCGAACAGCGGCCCGTCACGAGGGAGACTCGAAGGACGGCAACACCGCACATCGCGCCGAAGGGTGGGCCAGCCCGTGCACGGAGCCAGCGCCGGACCTCATGTGACGCCCGGCCTCCGCACGGTCCCCGTGCAGCGGCGCAGCGCGGCCCGCCTCGCCCGGATCCTCGACGCCTGCGCCGAACTGCTCGACGAGACCGGTTACGAGGAGTTGTCCACCCGTGCCGTCGCCACCAGGGCGGGCGTCCCCATCGGGTCCGTCTACCGCTTCTTCGGCAACAAGCGCGCCATGGCCGACGCGCTCGCCCGGCGCAATCTGGACAGCTACGCCGCCCGTGTCGAGCACCGGCTCGCCGCGATCCCGGCCGCCGACTGGCGGTCGGCGATCGACGCGGTGCTGGACGAGTACCTCGCCATGAAACGCACCGTGCCCGGCTTCGGGCCGGTCGACTTCGGTACCCGGATCCCGGCGGGCCCGCCCGGCCCGGCTCCGGCGCCCGGCGCCGACCCCGCGCCCGTGCCCGACGCCAACGACCGCGTCGCGGACCGTCTCACCGCGCTGCTCGCCGCCCAGCTGGGCCGCGCCCCGGACACCGCGCTGCGCCGGACGGTCCTGGTCGCCGTCGAGGCGGCGGACGCGCTGCTCCAACTCGCCTTCCGTACGGACGCGTCGGGCGATCCGGACATCATCGCCGAGACCAGGGAACTCGTCCGCGCGTATCTGGCCCGGACGCTGGGCTGACGGCCGACCCCCTTCCCTCATCCGTACCGGTCGGTATGCTCGGCGGCAGCCCGCGCGCCATCGCCGCCGCCCTGGAGGACCCATGCCGCCCACCGGCCCCGTCCGCACCGCCCCGCGCGTCTGCCCGCTCTGCGAGGCCACCTGCGGACTGACCCTCACCATCGAGGGGACCACGGTCACCGGAGCGCGCGGCGACCGCGACGACGTGTTCAGCAAGGGCTTCATCTGCCCCAAGGGCGCCTCCTTCGGCGAGCTGGACGCCGACCCCGACCGGCTGCGCACCCCACTGATCCGGGTCGACGGCGAACTGCGGGAGGGAAGCTGGGACGAGGCGTTCGACCTGGTCGCGGCCCGGCTGCGCCCCCTCGCCGAGGAGCACGGACCGGAGTCCGTCGGCGTCGTCCTCGGCAACCCCAACGTGCACACCATGGCCGGCGCGCTCTACCCGCCCGTACTGCTCGGCGTCCTGCGCACCCGTAACCTCTTCACCGCCTCCACCCTCGACCAGATGCCCAAACACGTGTCGTCCGGGCTGCTCTTCGGCGACCCCCTCGCGATCCCCGTGCCCGACCTGGACCGCACCGACCATCTGCTGCTCCTGGGCGCCAACCCGCTGGACTCCAACGGCAGCCTCTGCACCGCCCCCGACTTCCCCGGCAAGCTCAAGGCCCTGCGCCGGCGCGGTGGCACCCTCACCGTCGTCGACCCGCGTCGGACCCGCACCGCGCGCCTCGCCGACCGGCACCTCGCCATCCGGCCGGGCACCGACGCCCTGCTGCTCGCCGCCCTCACCCAGGTCCTGTTCGAGGAAGAACTCACCGACCCCGGCGCACTGGCCGGCCACCTCGAAGGACTCGCCGAACTCCGCGAAGCCGTACGGGACTTCACCCCCGACGCCGTCGCCGCGGCCTGCGACCTGGACGCCGGGGAGATCCGTACCCTCGCCCGCGAACTCGCGGCGGCGCCCACCGCCGCCGTCTACGGACGCATCGGGAGCTGCACCGTCGAGTACGGCACGCTCGCCAGCTGGCTCGTCGACGTACTCAACGCGCTCACCGGCAATCTCGACCGGCCGGGCGGCGCGCTCTTCCCGCTCTCCGCCACCGACCGCGCGCCCCGCCCGGCCGGCCCCGGCAAGGGCTTCGCGCTCGGCCGCTGGACCAGCAGGGTCGGCGGCCACCCGGAGGCCAAGGGCGAACTGCCCATCGCCGCCCTCGCGGAGGAGATCGAGACACCCGGCGACGGGCGGATCCGCGCGGTGATCGCCCTCGCCGCCAACCCCGTGCTCTCCGCGCCCGACGGCAGCCGCCTCGAACGGGCCCTGGACGGGCTGGACTTCATGGTCAGCGTCGACCCCTACCTCAACGAGACGTCGCGCCACGCGGACGTCGTCCTGCCCCCGCCGCCGCCCTCCCGCAGCGCCCACTTCGACTTCGCCTTCAACGGCTTCGCCGTACGCAACCAGGTCCGCTACAGCCCGCCCGCCGTCCCCCTGGCGCCCGGATCGATGGACGAGTGCGAGATCCTGGCCCGGCTGGTGCTGGCCGTCGGCGGCATGCACGGGGCCGACCCGTCGGCCGTGGACGACCAGGTCATCGACCGTACGCTCGGCAAGGCCGTCGCCGACCCGCTGTCACCCGTCCACGGGCGCGACGCGAAGGAACTCGCCGCCGCGCTCACCGGTCCCGGCGGCCCCGAGCGACGGCTCGACCTGATGCTGCGCCTCGGCCCGTACGGCGACGGCTTCGGCGCCGACCCGGCCGGGCTCACCCTCGCCCGGCTCGCCGACCGGCCGCACGGCATCGACCTCGGGCCACTGAAACCCCGGCTCCCCGCGATCCTCAAGACCCGGAGCGGGCGGGTCGAACTGCTCCCCCCGCCGATCGCCGCCGACCTGCCCCGGCTGCGCGCCGCGCTCACCGGCGTCCCCGCGTCGCTGGTGCTCGTCGGGCGCCGCCATCTGCGCTCCAACAACAGCTGGATGCACAACGTGCCTACGCTCAACGGCGGTTCGAACCGCTGCACCGTCCAGGTCCACCCCGCCGACGCCGAACGTCTCGGCCTCACGGACGGCGGCCCGGCGCGCGTGACCACCGAGGCGGGCGAGATCACGCTCCCCGTGGAGATCACCGACACGGTGCGGGCGGGGGTCGTGAGCGTGCCGCACGGCTGGGGGCACGACCGTCCCGGCACCCGCATGGCGGTGGCCCGCGCACGGCCCGGCGTCAACGTCAACCAACTGCTCGACGGCAGCCGCCGCGACCCGCTGTCCGGGACGTCCGTGCTCAACGGTTTTCCGGTCGAGCTGGCCCCCGCCTGACCAGCACCCTTGTCTGACCTGGGGTTTTGCGCGTATTGCTCGCACGTCAACATCTTGTTAACGCGAGGAAACGACACCTAACGTCATCCGCACCGCCGATCCGGGTGGGAGTTCAACGGTGAACGTGAGGTACCCCACATGCTGACAATCCTCGGATTCGTCATGATCGCCACATTCCTGGTGCTGATCATGACGAAGAAGATGTCCCCGATCGCGGCCCTCGTGCTGATCCCCGCGCTTTTCTGCGTCCTGGTCGGCCAGGGCGCGAAGCTGGGGGACTACGTCATCGAGGGGGTCGGCGATCTGGCGCCGACCGCGGCGATGCTGATGTTCGCCATCGTCTACTTCGGTGTGATGATCGACGTCGGGCTCTTCGACCCGATCGTGCGCGGCATCCTGCGCTTCTGCAAGGCCGACCCGATGCGCATCGTGGTCGGTACGGCCCTGCTCGCCTCGATCGTCTCGCTCGACGGCGACGGCTCGACCACCTTCATGATCACCGTCTCGGCGATGTACCCGCTCTACAAGCGGCTGAAGATGAGCCTGGTCGTGCTGACCGGTGTCGCCGCCACGGCGAACGGCGTCATGAACACCCTTCCCTGGGGCGGGCCCACGGCCCGCGCCGCCACCGCGCTGAAGGTCGACGCCACCGACATCTTCGTCCCGATGATCCCCGCGCTCGCCGTCGGGCTCCTCGCCGTCTTCCTCCTCTCGTACGTCCTCGGGCTGCGCGAGCGCAAGCGCCTCGGCACGCTCACCCTCGACGAGGTGCTGGAGCCGGTGACCGAGACGGTGCTGGTCGAGGCGGGCGCTGGCAGCGGCGGCAAGGGCACCGCGCGGACCGGGTCCGGCGGCGGCGCGGGCTCGTCCGCGGGCGGTGTCTCCTACGACAAGGGCGCCGACAGCAAGGGCTCCGACGCCGAAGAGCCCGCGGACGACGAGGAGTTCAAGGGCCTCGACCCCAACCGCTCGACCCTGCGTCCGCGCCTCTACTGGTTCAACGCCGGGCTCACCCTCGTCCTGCTCACCGCGATGATCATGCAGCTCATGCCCATCCCGGTCCTCTTCCTGCTCGGCGCCGCACTCGCCCTCACGGTCAACTTCCCCTCCATGAAGGACCAGCGGGCCCGTATCGCCGCCCACGCCGACAACGTGCTCAACGTCTCCGGCATGGTCTTCGCGGCGGCCGTCTTCACCGGCGTCCTGACCGGCACCGGTATGGTCGAACACATGGCTGACTGGCTGGTGGGCGCGGTTCCCGAGGGCATGGGCCCGCACATGGGAATCGTCGCCGGACTGCTGAGCCTGCCCCTCACGTACTTCATGTCGAACGACGGCTTCTACTTCGGTGTCCTGCCCGTCCTCGCCGAGGCCGGCGCGGCGCACGGTGTCTCCCCGCTGGAGGTCGCCCGCGCCTCGATCGTCGGCCAGCCGCTGCACATGTCGAGCCCGCTCGTCCCCGCCGTGTACGTCCTCGTCGGCATGGCCAAGGTCGAGTTCGGCGACCACACCAGGTTCACCGTCAAGTGGGCCGTGCTCACCTCCCTCGTCGTGCTCGCCGCGGCGATCCTCTTCGGCACCATCTGATGGCGGCGCGGGCGGGGGCGGGGGACCGACGGTGGCTGCTGCGTCTCGTCATCGCCTTCGCCTTCTCCCAGGCCGCCGTGTCGATGGCACGGCCGGCCGTCTCCTACCGGGCCCTCGCGCTCGGCGCCGACGAGCGCGCGGTCGGCGTCATCGCGGGTGTGTACGCGCTGCTGCCGCTGTTCGCCGCCGTACCGCTGGGACGCAGGACCGACCGGGGGCGCTGTGTGCCGCTCCTCGCCGTCGGCGCGGTGCTGATCGGCGTGGGCTGCGGGCTCAGCGGCACGGCGGGGTCCCTGGCCGCGCTCGCCGCCTGGAGCGGAGTGATGGGCCTCGGCCATCTCTGCTTCGTCATCGGGGCGCAGTCCATCGTGGCGCGCCGCAGCTCACCGGCCGAACAGGACCGTAACTTCGGGCACTTCACCATCGGCGCGTCGCTGGGCCAGCTCGTGGGCCCGGTCGCCGCCGGGCTGCTGGTCTCCGGCCACGACGGCGCGATGGGGCGTACCAGTGCGCTCGCCCTGGTCGTCTCGGCCGGGGTCGCCGCCGTCTCCCTCACCTGTCTGCGGCGCATAGAGGCGCCGATGATCCCCGCCGGGACGACGACGGGGCCGGGCGGGAAACGGAAGCGGCGCGGGAAGACCGAGCCCGCCAAGAAGCCCGAGTCCAAGCCCGGCAAGGTGTCCGTGTGGCGCATCCTGCGCACCCGTGGCGTCCCCAGCGGCATCCTCGTCAGCCTGGCCGTGCTCTCCGCGACCGACATCCTCACCGCGTACCTCCCGGTCGTCGGCGAGGAGCGGGGCATCTCCCCGACCGTGATCGGTGTGCTGCTGAGTCTGCGGGCGGCCGCCGCCATCGCCTGCCGCCTGGTGATGACACCGATGATCCAGCGGATGGGGCGTACGGTCCTGCTCACCGGCTCCTGCCTGCTCGGCGGGCTGCTCTGCGCGGGGATCGCGCTGCCCGTGCCGGTGTGGGGGCTGGCCCTGATGCTCGTGGCGCTCGGCTTCTGTCTCGGTGTCGGCCAGCCGCTGTCGATGACGACCGTCGTGCGTGCGGCTCCCGAGGAGGCCCGCTCCACCGCGCTGGCGCTCAGGCTCACCGGCAACCGGCTCGGGCAGGTCGCCGCCCCCGCGTCCGCCGGGCTCGTCGCCGGAGTCGCGGGCACGGGCGCGCCGTTCATGATGCTCGGCGTGCTGCTGCTGGGCGCGGCGGGCCTGGGCGTACGGTCCACGCCGCGCGATCCGGCCCCGGCGCCGGCGACTCCCGCCCCGGCGAAGGCTCCTGAGACTCCCGAAGAGACGCCCGTTGCGGCCGAGGACGGCCGCGACCGCCACTGAACGACACCGTCTACGACTCCTGTCTGGACACCGCCCCCCGCAACTGCCGTACGCCCTGCGGTGGATCGGCCCGGGTGCCACCTGTGACGCCGCAAGTCATTCCCTGACCCCGCGTAGTCGGCTAACTTCAGGCGTCGCAGGCGCTCAACCTCACCTTCCGGGCGGCATCCTCATGACTCGCGCCATCTCTCTGCACAGTGTCAGCAAGGTGTACGGGCGGACCACGCGTGCCGTCGACCGGTTCTCCCTGGACATCGATCCCGGCGAGTTCGTCGTCCTCCTGGGTCCGTCGGGCTGCGGCAAGTCCACGGTGCTGCGCATGATCGCCGGTCTGGAGGACATCACCGAGGGGGAGTTGCTGCTCGACGGCGAACGCGCCAACCTTCTGCCGCCGCGCGACCGCGAGATGGCGATGGTGTTCCAGAACTTCGCGCTCTACCCGAACATGACCAACCGCGACAACATCGGCTTCCCGCTGAGCCTCCAGAGCCCCCGGCAGGACAGCTCCGCACGCGTCGAGGCCACCGCCCGCATGCTCGGCATCGAGCATGTCCTGGACCGCTACCCCAGTCAGCTCTCCGGCGGTGAGCGGCAGCGCGTCGCGATGGGCCGCGCGATCTCACGGCGCCCGTCCGCGTTCCTGATGGACGAGCCGCTGTCCAACCTCGACTCCAAGCTGCGCAACCACGTCCGGGCCGAGATAGCGCAGCTGACCGCCGAGTTGGGCGTCACGACCATCTATGTGACACACGACCAGGCCGAGGCGATGTCACTCGGCGACCGGGTCGCGGTGATGCGCGGCGGGGTCCTCCAGCAGGTCAGCTCGCCGCGCGACACGTACGCGCTGCCGCGCAACGTCTTCGTCGCCGCCTTCATCGGCACCCCGCGCATCAATCTGCTCCAGGCCGTCGTCTACGCGCCCCTCGAAGGCCGGATGTCGATCGATCTCGGCCGGCAGCGGCTGCCCCTGCCCGAACCCCTCAGCCCCGACCACCAGTTGCTCCGTATCCAGCAGGGCCGGAAGATCATCGTCGGGCTGCGGTCCGAGGCGGCGCGGATCGCCCCGCCGAGCCAGGCCCGCCCCGGCGAGGTCGCGCTCAGCGGCATCGTCGAGCACATGGAGTACCAGGGACACGAGGCGCTGGTGCATCTCAACACCGGCTCGCAGCCCGCCGTCGTGCCCGACCTCGAATCGCCGCGCCTCAGGGCGGCCCCGCGCCGCCGCCGCGGCCGGAGCGGGCCGGGGGTCCTGGAGCGGCTGCGGGACCGGGCCGCCGCGCACGTCCCCGGCCGGGTGCCCGCCAATGTGTCGGGTCCCGTGGTGGCGCTGGACGACCCGGAGCCGGAGAACCCCGCCACGTACACCCCGGACCGCCCCGCGATCACCTCGAGCGACCTCGTCGTACGCACCGGCCCCGACATGCGGCTGCGTACGGGGGCGCAGGTGCCGCTGCTGGTCGACCTCGCGCATCTCTACGTCTTCGACGACTACGGGCAGCGGATCTGTCCCGCGCCGATGGACATGCCCGGCATCGACACCTGACCGCTCCGGGGTTGTGATGTTCGGGACTCCCCGGGTCCCTGGCGCCGGAAAACTAACGCCGCTAGTTTGGGGGTGGCGACGGCGAACCGCAGCCGCACGCGCCAGTCCCCCCGGGAGGAACGAGCGATGAAGGCGCACAACAGCATGTACATCGGCGGTGAGTGGCGCCCCGCCGCCGGGCCCGGCACCATCGCCGTCGTCAACCCGGCGACCGAGCAGGTCATCGCCGAGGTCCCGGCCGGTACCGCCGAGGACGTCGACGCCGCCGTACGCGCCGCGCGCGCCGCCTTCCCCGGCTGGGCCGCCACCGCGCCCGCCGAACGCGCGGCGCGCCTGACCGCCCTGCGGGACGCCATGGCCGCCCGCAAGGACGAGATCGCCGAGACCGTCACCGCCGAACTCGGCTCCCCGCTGCGGCTGTCGAAGGCCGTGCACGCCTCGGTGCCGGTGGCCGTCGCCGGCTCGTACGCCGAACTCGCAGCCTCCTACGCCTTCGAGGAGCGGATCGGCAACTCGACGGTGCTGATGGAGCCGGTGGGCGTCGTCGGCGCGATCACCCCCTGGAACTACCCGCTGCACCAGATCGTCGCCAAGGTCGCCCCCGCGCTCGCCGCCGGCTGCACGGTCGTCGTCAAGCCCGCCGAGGACACCCCGCTGACCGCTCAGCTCTTCGCGGAGGCCGTCCACGAGGCGGGCCTGCCCGCGGGCGTCGTGAACGTGGTCACCGGGACCGGCGCCGTCGCCGGGCAGGCGCTCGCCGCGCACGAGGACGTGGACCTGGTCTCCTTCACCGGCTCCACCGCCGTCGGACGGCTGATCGGCGCCACGGCCGGAGCGGCGATCAAGCGCGTCGCGCTGGAGCTGGGCGGGAAGTCCGCCAACGTGATCCTGCCGAGCGCCGATCTCGCCAAGGCCGTCAAGGCCGGTGTCGCCAACGTGATGACCAACTCCGGCCAGACGTGCAGCGCGTGGACCCGGATGCTGGTCCACACCGACCGGTACGACGAGGCCGTGGAGGCCGCGGCGGCTGCCGTCGCGTCGTACCGCGCGGGCGACCCGCACGACGAACTGTGCCGTGTGGGCCCCGTCGTCAACGCCACCCAGCACGCCCGGGTGCGCGGCCACATCGACAAGGGTGTCGCCGAGGGCGCCCGACTGGTCACGGGCGGGGTCGAACCCCCGTACGACACCGGCTACTTCATCGCCCCGACCGTCTTCGCCGACGTCACCCCCGAGATGAGCATCGCCCAGGAGGAGATCTTCGGCCCCGTCCTGTCCATCCTCCGCTACGAGGACGAGGACGACGCCCTGCGGATCGCCAACGGCACCGTCTACGGCCTCGCCGGCGCCGTCTGGGCGGGCGACGACAGCGAGGCCGCCGCCTTCGCGCGGCGGATGGACACCGGCCAGGTCGACATCAACGGCGGCCGGTTCAACCCCCTTGCCCCGTTCGGCGGTTACAAGCAGTCGGGCGTCGGCCGGGAACTCGGCGCGCACGGGCTCGCCGAGTACCTCCAGACCAAGTCCCTCCAGTTCTGAGCCGGGAGAGAAACCGATCGTGGTCCGCGCCGCCGTCCTGCCCGCCGTCGGGGCTCCGTTGGAGATCACCGACATCGCACTGCCCGAGCCCGGCCCCGGCCGGGTGAGAATCCGGCTGGCCGCCGCCGGGGTCTGCCACTCCGACCTGTCCCTCACCGACGGCACCATGCGGGTGCCCGTCCCGGCAGTCCTCGGCCACGAGGGCGCGGGCACGGTCGTGTCCGTCGGCGAAGGTGTCAGACACGTCGCCCCGGGCGACGGAGCCGTACTCAACTGGGCGCCGTCCTGCGGACAGTGCCACCACTGCCTGCTCGGCGAGGTCTGGCTCTGCGCCTCGGCGCTGTCCGGCGTGGGCGCCGTCCACGCCCGTACGGCCGACGGCACGCCGCTCCACCCCGGCCTGAACGTCGCCGCGTTCGCCGAGGAGACCGTCGTCGCCGCGAACTGCGTCCTGCCCGCCCCCGACGGCATCCCGCTGACCGACGCGGCGCTGCTCGGCTGCGCCGTCCTGACCGGATACGGCGCCGTCCACCACAGCGCCCGGGTCCGCGAGGGTGAGACCGTCGTGGTCTTCGGCGTCGGCGGGGTCGGTCTGGCCGTACTCCAGTCCGCGAGGATCGCGGGGGCCTCGACCGTCGTGGCCGTCGATGTCTCCCCGGAGAAGGAGGAGTTGGCGCGGGCGGCCGGAGCCACCGACTATCTCGTCGCCTCCGCCACCACCGCCAAGGACGTCCGCCGGCTGACCGGCGGCCACGGGGCGGACGTCGCCGTCGAGTGCGTCGGCCGCGCCGTCACCATCCGTACGGCCTGGGAGTCCACCCGCCGGGGCGGGCGGACCACGGTTGTCGGCATCGGCGGGAAGGACCAGCAGGTCACGTTCAACGCGCTGGAGCTGTTCCACTGGGGACGCACGCTGTCGGGGTGTGTGTACGGCAACTGCGACCCGGCCCGCGATCTGCCGGTCATCGCCGAACACGTCCGGGCCGGCCGGTTCGACCTCGGCGCGCTGGTGACGGAACGGATCTCACTGGACGGGATCCCGGCCGCCTTCGACACCATGATCGCGGGGCGCGGCGGCCGGGCACTGATCGTTTTCCCGTAGTACTCGAAGCTCAAGAGGCGTCGGGCAGTTGGTCCTTCACCCGGCGTGAGCGCGAACGGGCCACCGCCACACCCGCCAGACAGAGCACACCACCGGCCAGCGTGAGCGGGCCGGGGATCTCGTCCAGCAGCAGCCAGGCCATCAGGACGACGATCGCCGGCACCGCGTACGTCGTGGCGCCCATCCGCGACGCGGTCGTACGGGCCAGGGCGTACGCCCAGGTCGTGAACGCCAGCGCGGTCGGGAAGACGCCCAGATAGACCATGTTGAGCGTCGCGGACAGCGGCGCGTGCGCGGCGTCCTGCACGAGCTGCCAGCCGAAGGGCAGGCAGCCGACCGCCCCGATCAGGGCGCCGTAGGTGGTGACCTGCAAGGGCGTCGCGTACGCCAGCGTGGGCTTCTGCGCGACAACTCCGCCCGCGTACGCCACCGCCGCCACCAGGCAGAGCACCACGCCGAGTACGGAGGTGCTGCCGCCGCCGGCCATCGACAGGCCGACCACCACGGCGCCGGCGAAGGACACCGCCATGCCGGTGAGCAGCCGGGGCGCCAGGCTCTCGCCGAGCAGCCGGAAGGCGAGCAGCGCCATGAGCAGCGGCGCGATGTTCACGACCAGGGACGCCGTGCCCGCGTCCACCAGCTGCTCGCCCCAGTTGAGGACCACCGAGTAGCCGCCGAACCAGAGCAGTCCGGACACCACGATGCCGGGCCAGGCGGCCCGTGGCGGCAGCCCTTCACGGCGTATCAGCAGGATCGCGACCAGCACCAGCGAGCCGGTCAGCAGCCGCCCGAGCGCCAGCGCGCCCGGCGCGTACGCCTCGCCCGCGCTGCGGATGGAGACGAAGGCCGACGCCCAGAGGACGACGGTGACCCCGGCGGCGGCCAGCGCCAGCGGCTGCGCACGCCGGACGGGGCTGTCGGGCGTGCCGGACGCACCGGTGGTGGCCGCCGGGGCGGCCGGGCGCGCCTGGGCGCGTGGAGCTGAGAATTTCGCCATGGGAGCGATGCTAAGCCCTGAATAGTTCGGCTGTCACCGAACTATTAATTCGGACTGTCAGCGGAGTTTCGCCGCCTCGATCCCCAGCAGCTCGGCGAAGACCCGCTCACCGGTCGGTGTCACCCGTACCGCCCGCTCCGTACCGATGCGCACGCACCACTTCGACTCCAGCGCGAGACGGCACAGCCCGGCGCCCGCCACCCCCGCCAGATGGCGCCGGCGCTCGGTCCAGTCCAGACAGGAGCTGACCACCGGGCGACGCCCGGGGCCGTCCAGCGTGATCCCGCGCTCGCGGAACCAGTCCGTGCCCTGCTCGGTGAGGGCGAAGCCGGCGTCGGTGAGCAGCAGTCCGCGCCGCGCCATGGCGTCGGTGAGGGTCACCCCGAGCCGCCCGGCGAAATGGTCGTAGCAGGTACGCCCGCGCGCCATGGCGCCGCTCGCCCGAGACGCGCGCACGATGTGCGGGCTGTCCCGGCCGGGCATGACGTGCGCGGCCAGCGACTCGACCAGCTCGGCGGTGGTCGCGTCGGCCAGCCGCACGTACCGGTGGCGGCCCTGCCGCTCCTCGGTGACCAGCCGGGCGGCGATCAGCTTGCCGATGTGCTCACTGGCGGTGGACGCGGCGACTCCGGCCTCACGTGCCAGCTCGCCCGCCGTCCAGGCGCGCCCGTCGAGCAGGGACAGACAGAAGACGGCGCGGGTCTCGTCGGCGAGCAGCGCGGCGAAGCCCGCGACGAGCGCGCCGGGGGACGCCGACGGGGCGGGGAGTTCGAGAAGGTCGGGCTCGGGGGTGGAGGTCTGCGGCATGCCTCCAGGGTGCCTCAAGAACTCTTCGGTGTGGCCCGAACTGTCTCGTACTGAGCGGCCAGCCCGACGATCAGTGCCGTCAGCCCCGTCTCGAAGGCGCCCTCGTCCACCCGCTGCTGCCGCTCGGCCAGCAGATGGGCCTGGCCGAGATGCGGATAGTCGGCGGGGTCGTACGCCGTCTCGTCGTCCACGAAGCCCCGGGCGAACGAGCCGAGCGCCGAACCCGTGATGAAGTACCGCATCAGCGCCCCGATATGGGTGGCCTGGACCGGCGGCCAGCCCGCCCGGACCATCGCGCCGAAGACCGTGTCGGCCACCCGCAGCCCCGCCGGACGGCGGCCGGGCCCCTGGGCGAGCACGGGCACGATGTGCGGGTGCGCGGTGAGCGCGGCGCGGTAGGAGACGGCGTAGTCGTGCAGTGCGGTACGCCAGTCCCGTACGTCGTCCTCGTCGAACATCGACAGATCGACCTGCGCGCTGACGGAGTCCGCGACGGCGTCCAGGATCTCGTCCTTGTTGCGGAAGTGGTTGTAGAGGGACGGCCCGCTGACCCCCAGCTCCGCCGCCAGCCGGCGGGTGGAGACGGCGCCGAGTCCCTCGGCGTCGACGAGCGCGCCCGCGGTCGCGACGATGCGGTCTCTGCTGAGGAGCGGCGTACGGGGTCGGGCCATGGCGCACATCGTAGGACGGCGACCCGGCGGCGGCCCGCCGCACGTGCGACGCCGGTTCGACCAGACACCTAAGCGCTTGCTCACCCACGGGGTAGGGTGTGCGTTCTGTTGACAGGAAGCGGCCGGAAGGGGCGCGAGGGATGCGTACGGCGGAACGGACGGCCGACGGCGAGGGCATGCCGTGGGGCGAGGTCACCCCCGAGGCGGCCAGAAAGCTGCTCGTCGCCGCCGTGGAGGCGTTCGCCGAACGCGGGTACCACGCCACCACCACCCGCGACATCGCGAGCCGCGCCGGGATGAGCCCGGCGGCACTCTACATCCACTACAAGACCAAGGAAGAACTGCTCCACCGGATCAGCCGCATCGGCCACGACAAGGCACTGGAGATCCTGACCGCCGCCGCCGACCGCGACGGCACGGCGGCCGAGCGCCTGACCGACGCCGTCCGCTCCTTCGTCGGCTGGCACGCGGCGCGCCATACGACGGCCCGCGTGGTCCAGTACGAACTCGACGCCCTCGCCGCCGAACACCGCACCGAGATCGTCGAACTGCGCAGACGCAGCGACGCGACGGTGCGCCGGATCCTCCAGGACGGCGTACGGGACGGGGAGTTCGACGTCCCCGACGTCCCCGGCACCACACTGGCCGTGCTGTCGCTCTGCATCGACGTGGCGCGCTGGTTCAACACCCAGGGGCGCCGGACGCCCGACGAGGTCGGCACGCTCTACGCCGACCTCGTGCTGCGCATGGTGGTGGCGCGGGACCGGCCGCTGCCGGCGACCGGCGCCCGGAAGTAGTCCGGAAGCGGCTCAGAAGTAGTAGCGGGAGACCGACTCCGCCACGCACACCGGCTTCTCGCCGCCCTCGCGCTCCACCGTGACGACGGCCGTGACCTGCACGCCGCCGCCCGCCTCGGTGATCTCCTTCAGCACCGCCGTCGCGCGCACCCGCGAGCCCGAGGGCACGGGGGCGGGGAAACGCACCTTGTTGGCACCGTAGTTGACGCCCATCGTCACGTTCTGGACGGACAGGATCTGCGGGACCAGGACCGGCAGCAGCGACAGCGTCAGATAGCCGTGCGCGATGGTCGTGCCGAACGGGCCCTTCGCCGCCTGCTCCGGGTCCACATGGATCCACTGGTGGTCACCGGTGGCCTCCGCGAAGAGATCGATCCGCTTCTGGTCGACCTCCAGCCAGTCGCTGTGTCCCAACTGCTCGCCGACAGCGGCACGCAGCTCCTCCGCGGATGTGAAGACCCTCGGCTCAGCCATGTCTGTCGATCCCTGCCTCTCAAGCCCGGTGTCCAAGCGCTTGGTCAGCATGGTGGGGGCCGTCTGTCCTGTCAACGCGTGACACGACGCCCACGTAGGGTCGGCTGTGTGCCGCAGATTCCGGAGAAGATCCATGAACTCACCGTCGGGCAACTGTCAGCGCGCAGCGGCGCCGCTCCGTCCGCCCTGCACTTCTACGAGACGAAGGGGCTGATCAGCAGCCGCCGCACCACCGGCAACCAGCGCCGCTACAGCAGGGACACACTGCGCCGGGTCGCCTTCGTGCGCGCGGCCCAGCGCGTCGGCATCCCGCTCGCCACCATCAGGGACGCTCTCGCGGAGCTTCCCGAGGGGCGTACGCCGAACCATGACGACTGGGCCCGGCTCTCCCAGGCGTGGCGCTCCGAACTGGACGAGCGCATCAGACAACTCGGCCGGCTGCGGGACCATCTGACCGACTGCATCGGCTGTGGCTGTCTCTCGCTGGAGACCTGCGTACTGTCCAACCCGGACGACGTGTTCGGCGAGCGGATGTCCGGCTCCCGGCTCCTGGCGGAGCGCAGACGCGCACCGAAGTAGCGTCCGACGGATCGGCGCGCCCCCGAACCGATCCGTACCTCGTCCGCCGTCACTCCGTGCGCCGGCCTGTCCCGCCCGGCGGCGGGTCAGGCCACCGAGGCCAACTCCCGCTGCCGTACGCGCTTCGCCCGCTCCATGGCCTCGGACGTGAGAACGGGCCGCGGCACGACAATGCCACAGCCCTTGCACACCGCTCCCGCCCACGGAGCCTGCGACAGATCCGCCCGCCAGACGATTCCCTTCTCCGCGCACACCGGGCACGCGCCGCCCGGTCCCGACTCAAGTCCGCTGATCAGCCGGCGCAGCACCTCGGCCAGGGGCTCCGTGGGATGCACGGCCGGGTCGTCGCACCGCGCCACCCCGTTGCCGCCCCAGGTCCTGCGGTGCCAGTCGTCGAACGTGCCCGGCCTTCTCAGCCCGTCGTGCTTCTCGCGCTTACGGCGCTTGGCGAACTGTGTCTCGTACGCCAGCCAGACGGCCCGCGCCTCTTCCAGTTCGTCGAGCGCGGCCATCAGCCGCGCCGGATCGGGAGCTCTGTCCTCCGGCTCGATGTCGTGCCGTTCACACAGATGGTCCCAGGTTGCCCGATGTCCATAAGGGGCGAATCGTTCAAGGCACTTACGCAGTGAATACCGGCGTAGTGCCAGGTCACTTCGGGGATCGCGCACCTGTCTCGCGAGACTCCGGAATCCGGCCATCGCCTGCCACCTCCGTCGTTGCTGCATCGGCGTCATCCAATAGACGTACGCGTGCCCGATCCGGCTCCATCGAAAATGCGATGGCAGCCATCAGCGGGCTTTTCACCCGTGAGGACTGCCATCAGCCCCGCTCAGCGGTACTGGAGGTACCGCTCACGCGTCGTCCGGAACGCCGCGAGGTCCGTCTGCCAGGCGCCGGCCACCTCGTCCGTGTCCGCGCCCGCGTCAATCAATGTGCGTACGGAGGTGGAGCCGGTCAGCTTGTCGATCCAGTTGTCCTCGCGCCAGGCGAAGCCGCTCCACGACCGCTTCGCCGTCACCAGCAGCGCGATGCCCGTACGTACCGGGTCGAACGACTCCCGGTCGTGGACGTGCAGTTGGACCCCGCCGACCGTTCTGCCCTGGAACTTGTTGAAGGTCGGCGCGAAGTACGCCTCACGGAAGCGCACCCCGCGCAGTTCCTCGGCGTTCGCGGCCTCGGCCCACGCGTGGTCGACGCCCTCGGCGCCCAGGAGTTCGAAGGGGCGGGTCGTGCCCCGGCCCTCGGAGAGGTTGGTGCCCTCGAAGAGGCAGGTGCCCGAGTAGACCAGCGCGGTCTCCGGCGTCGGCATGTTGGGGCTCGGCGGGACCCAGGGCAGGCCGGTGTCGTCGAAGAAGTCGGCACGGCGCCAGCCGGACATCCGGACGATGTCCAGCTCGACCGGCCGGTCGAGGAACTCGCCGTTGAACAGCAGGGCCAGCTCGGTGACCGTCATGCCGTGCGCCTGCGCGATCGGCCTGCGGCCGACGAACGTCGCGAACCGCGGGTGCAGGACCGGCCCGAGCGCCGCCCGGCCCGTGACCGGGTTCGGGCGGTCGAGCACGACGAAGCGCTTGCCCGCGAGGGCCGCCGCCTCCATGCAGTCGTAGAGCGTCCAGATGTAGGTGTAGAAGCGGGCGCCCGCGTCCTGGATGTCGAAGACGACCGTGTCGACATCGGACTCGGTGAAGATGTCCGCGAGCCGCTGGCCGCTGGCCTGGTACGTGTCGTACACCGGCAGCCCGGTCGCCGGGTCGTCGTACCTGCCCTCGGAGCCGCCGGCCTGGGCCGTACCCCGGAAGCCGTGCTCGGGGCCGAAGACGGCGGTCAGGTCGACGCGTTCGTCGCCGTGCATGACGTCGACGACATGCCGTACGTCCTGGGTGACGCCGGTCGGGTTGGTGACGATTCCGACCTGGTGGCCGGCGAGCAGCCGGTAGCCGTCGGCCGCCAGCCGGTCGAAGCCGGTGCGGACGCGTCCCCTCCCTCCTGACGCGGCGGCCGGGGCGCCGGCCGCCCCCACCGCTGCCGTCGCTCCCACCGCACCGCCCGCGGCGATCAGACTCCGTCGGGTCAGGCTCATCGGGCCACCTCCGTCATCGAGACGCTGTTTGTCATGGGCACGCACTCTAGCCTTCCGTCGGTACATACCGACCGGTTAGTCTGCTGGTGTCGAGCGGTGTGTGCCGCGGCGAACGGTCAACGCTGAACGGTGAACCGGAGAGGCAGGTCCGATGGTGACGGTGCGGGACGCGCGAGTGGTGGTCACGGGAGCCGGCGGCGGTATCGGTGCCGCGCTCGCCCGCAGATTCGTCGCCGAGGGCGCACGGGTCGTCGTCAACGACCTCGACGCCGCCAAGGCGCGGGCCGTGGCCGAGTCCATCGGCGCCCTCGCCGCCGTACCGGGCGACGCCTCCGCCGTGGTCGAGTCGGCGCGCGACGCGCTCGGCGGCGCCGTCGACATCTACTGCGCCAACGCCGGTGTCGGCTCGGCCGGTGACGCCTTCGCCGCCGAGGACGTCTGGGCGTCGGCCTGGGACGTCAACGTCATGGCGCACGTACGCGCCTCCCGCGCTCTGCTGCCCGACTGGCTGGAGCGCGGCACGGGCCGCTTCGTCTCCACCGTCTCCGCCGCCGGACTCCTCACGATGATCGGCGCCGCGCCGTACAGCGTCACCAAGCACGGCGCGCTCGCCTACGCGGAATGGCTCTCCCTGACCTACCGCCACCGCGGCCTCAAGGTGCACGCGATCTGCCCGCAGGGCGTACGGACGGACATGCTGGCCGCGACGGGATCGGCGGGCGACCTCGTACTCGCCCCCACGGCGATCGAGCCCGAGGACGTCGCCGACGCGCTGTTCGACGCGATGGAGACGGACCGGTTCCTGGTGCTGCCGCACCCCGAGGTCGCGGAGTACTCCCGGGCGCGGGCGGGCGACCCCGACCGCTGGCTGAACGGCATGAACCGGGTTCAGCAGAAATGGGAAGCAACCGGGCGGTGACGGAGGGGGCCGGCCATGAGTGGGAAGATCTGCGGGCGGCAGCCGCGTTCACGTCGGGGGACGGCGGCGGGCACCACGGCGGCGCACCCCGCCGAGAACTGAGAGGCAGGCGGCGACAGTGGCCAGAACGACGGACGGGAAGGGCGTGCCCGTACCCCAGCGGCTGCTGGCCGCCGCCACCCGGCTCTTCGCCGAGCAGGGCTACGGCAGCACGTCGGTCCAGGAGATCGTGGAGGCGGCGGGCGTCACCAAGGGCGCGCTCTACCACTACTTCGGCTCCAAGGAAGACCTCCTCCAGGAGGTGTACGCGCGGGTGCTCCGCCTCCAGCAGGAACGGCTGGACGCCTTCGCCGACGCCGACGAGCCCGTGGAGCGGCGGCTGCGCGCGGCGGCGGCCGACGTGGTCGTCACCACGATCGAGAACCTGGACGACGCGGCGATCTTCTTCCGCTCGATGCACCATCTGAGCCCCGAGAAGAACAAGCAGGTGCGCGCCGAACGGCGGCGCTACCACGAGCGGTTCCGCGCGCTGGTCGAAGAGGGCCAGCGCAGCGGGGTGTTCACCTCCGCCACCCCGGCCGACCTGGTGGTGGACTACCACTTCGGCTCGGTCCACCACCTCTCCACCTGGTACCGCCCGGACGGCCCGCTCACCCCCCAGCAGGTCGCCGACCACCTCGCCGACCTGCTCCTGCGCGCGCTGCGGCCCTAGGGCGTGTCCGCG
>NZ_MDCR01000228.1 GCF_001723055.1 Streptomyces niveus | reverse complement strand
GGGCGCCGGCGCCCCTGCTCCAGTCGCTTGAGATGCTCCTCCGACACCCCGGCCAGCCGCGCCAGCTCGTCGCGGCGCAGCCCCGGGACCCGGCGCGTCGTCGGCGGTGTCGGCGGCCGTATTCCCACCGTCTCCGGCTTCAGCCGCGCCCGGTGTTCCCGCAGCGCAGCGCCGAAATCATCGTTCGTCCGCACCTGGTCAGTGTGACAGCACCAAGATCGACAAGACACCCCTGGGGGGATGGCGTCAGGGGGCCGGTGTACCCAGCGACACCCGTGGTTCGGGCCGTACGCCCAATGTGATCGAAGCGCCCCGTCCGTAGCGTCTTACTCATGGCACAGAGAGTGTCCGACGGAAGGAACGATCATGATGCGTCGTAAGAACGCGAACCGGCCGGCCAGGAACGAGGACGCTCTGCGGCTGGCTCAGGTCACCAAGGTCTACGGGTCGGCCGAGAACGCCGTGACTGCCCTTGACGGCGTGTCGCTGACGCTTCCCGCCGGGTCCTTCACGGCGGTGATGGGGCCGTCGGGTTCGGGGAAGTCGACGCTCCTCCAGTGCGCGGCGGGCCTGGACCGGCCCGACAGCGGGCGGGTCGTGGTCGACGGTGAGGAGATGACCGGCGGCAGCGAGGCGGCGCTGACGAAGTTCCGCCGCCGCCGGATCGGCTTCATCTTCCAGCAGTACAACCTCCTGCCGACCCTGACCGTCGCGCAGAACACGGTGCTGCCGCTGAAGCTCGCCGGGCGCCGTATCGACCGGGCCCGCGCCAGGGAGATCCTGACCCAGGTCGGTCTCGGCGAGCGCCTCGGCCACCGGCCCGACCAGCTCTCCGGCGGCCAGCAGCAGCGCGTCGCCATCGCCCGCGCCCTGGTCACCGAGCCCAGCGTCGTCTTCGCCGACGAGCCCACCGGCGCCCTCGACATCCGCAGCGCCCGCGACGTCCTGAGCCTGCTCCAGGAGACCGTACGGGTCCACGGCCGCACCGTCGTCATGGTCACCCACGACCCGGTCGCCGCCTCCTACGCCGACTCCGTCGTCTTCCTCGCCGACGGCCGCCTCGCCGGACAGATCGACCGCCCCACCGTCGACGCCGTCGCCGATCGCCTCGCCCACCTCGGCGACACCGTCCACCAGGACAACGCCGTCCCCTCGTTCGCCCACACCACGTTCGCGGGGGTGTGACCCATGTTCTCTCTCGCCATGAGCTCCATCCGCCGGCGCCCCGGGCGCTTCATCGCCACCCTCCTCTCCACCTTCCTCGGCGCCGCGGTCATCATGACCTTCGGCTCGATGCTCGACACCGCCGCGGCCCCGGGCATCGACAGCGCCAGCAAGGAACCCATCACCACCGCCGCGAACGTCGTCGGCGGCTACGGCGCCCTCCTCGTCTTCTTCGCCATCGCCTCCACCCTCACCGTCAACGTCCGCCAGCGCCGCGAGGAGATCTCGCTCCTGCGCCGCAGCGGGGCGACTCCCGCGCAGATCAAGCGCATGGTGGTCTTCGAGGCCGCAGTGGTGGGCATCATCGGCTCCCTCATCGCCATCGGCCCCGCGACGGTCGGCGGCGAGCAACTGCTCAACGTCTTCAAGGACAGCGGCCAGGTCGCCGACCACGTCGACCATGTCTTCGGCCCGATCGCGATCAGCCTCGGCGCCTCCATCACCCTGCTGGCCTCCGTCGGCGCCGCGTTCCTCGCGGTCCGCCGCGCCACCAAGGAAGCGGCCGGCGGCGCCACGTCCCGTGGCCGCGCGAAGAACGTCGCCGGCTTCGCCGCCCTCCTCCTGGGCGCCGGCGCCGTCGGCTCCACCTTCGCCATCGACAAGACGGCCGTCGCGCTGATGGCCGCACCCGGCTACGGCGCCATCCTGCTCGCCGCCGGCTTCGCGATCCTCTCGCCCGCCCTGCTGCGCGTCCTGCTCCGCGTCCTGTCCGGGCCGCTGACCCTGCTCGCCGGCGCCAGCGGCTATCTGACCGTCCACAACATGCGCCAGCGCGCCAACCAGCTCTCCAGCGTCCTCATGCCGCTGATCCTCTTCATCAGCATCGCCACGGCCATCTTCTACATGCAGATCATCGAGAACGACGCGGCCAAGGCCGCCGGGCTGACCCGGTCCAGCGACGACAAGAGCATCCAGACGCTCAACTTCGTCATCGCCGGCATCATCGTGATCTTCGCCTGCATCATGCTGGTCAACAGCCTTTACGCGGCGACCACTTACCGCACCAGGGAGTTCGGTCAGCAGCGTCTCTCCGGCGCCACGCCGGGCCAGGTGCTGCGCATGATCGGTCTCGAATCGCTCATCCTGACCGTGTTCGGCGTCTTCTTCGCGACGCTGTCGGCGCTCGCCGGGATCGTCTCCTTCAGCATGGTCCGCACCGACACCGCCATCCCGGACCAGAGCCTCACGATCTGGCTGGTCGTCGTGGGCATCGGCGCCGTGGCGACGATGGTCACCAGTGTGGGTACGGCCTACCGGGGCCTGCGCAGCCCGGCCGTCGAGGCGGTGGCACTGGCCGCCTGACATGACGCGACACGGGATACGGGTACGAACGGAACGCCGCCGAAGGGCAGTCGCACACCGCGACTGCCCTTCCGGGCGTTCCGGGCCCGCCCTACTCCGTGTCGTACGCGCACGGCGACACGACCGAACCGCTGAACCGGCCCCCGTCGCCGTTCCCGTCCTGCCACTCGAAGAGCAGCCGCGTGTCACCGCCGTCGTCGGACGAGCCCGCCCGCGAGGCGCGGAGCGTCAGACTCTCCGCCGGTCCCGCCGTCTCCGCCGCCCGGTGCGCCGTCCCGTCGAACTTCTCGTACGCGTCGATGTCCCAGCCCTCGTCCTTCAGATGCCGGTGCAACCGCTTCAGCGCGGGCTTGGCATCGGCCTCCGTCACCCCGTCCGTCTCCCACCGGTCCGCGAGGCTGTACGCGTGCTCCACCGGCTCGTCGGCGATGCTCTCCAGTCCGCCGGGGTAGCAGAGCGCCGGGTCCGACGGGTCCGGGTCGGTCTCGGGTCCCGTGCCGCCGTCGAGGCCCAGCACCCCGTACGCCTCGTGCGAGACGGCGCTGAGACGGCTCATCATCTCCTCGGGGGCGACCCGTTCGTACTCCTCCGGCGTCCCGCGCTGCACCGTGTACGTGACGAGGAAGCCGAGTACGACCAGAACCGGTACCGCGACGAGCAGCCCGCAGCCGATGCCCACGCCCCGCAGCGCGCCGCTCCCGGCCGAGTCGGTCAATTCCTTCGTGTCGTCCATATGATCGACGTTATTCCCGGATACCCGAATGTGGGGATCCGCTCATGTACTCATCTCGCAGCCGGAATCGTCCGACCCCGCTCGTATGCTCGGACATATGACGACGAGCGCCCCGTCCCCCGCCGCCCCCACCGCCAACGCCATGCGCCGCGCCCTCAAACGTGCCAGGGACGGTGTCGCGCTCGACGCCGGCGAGGCCGCCGTCCTGCTCCAGGCGCGCGGCGACGACCTGTTGGACCTCGCCGCCTCCGCCGCGCGGGTGCGCGACGCCGGGCTCGAAGCCGTCGGGCGCCCCGGGATCATCACGTACTCCCGCAAGGTCTTCATCCCGCTCACCCGGCTCTGCCGCGACAAGTGCCACTACTGCACGTTCGTCACCGTCCCCGGCAAGCTCCGCCGCGCCGGACACGGCATGTATCTGTCGCCCGACGAAGTCCTCGACATCGCCCGCGAGGGCGCCGAAATGGGCTGCAAGGAAGCGCTGTTCACGCTCGGCGACCGGCCCGAGGACCGCTGGCCCGAGGCCAAGGAGTGGCTGGCGGCCGAGGGGTACGACGACACACTCGCGTACGTACGGGCCATGGCCATCCGCGTACTGGAGGAGACCGGACTCCTCCCGCACCTCAACCCCGGCGTCCTGAGCTGGACCGACTTCCAGCGGCTCAAGCCCGTCGCGCCCAGCATGGGCATGATGCTGGAGACCACCGCCACCCGTCTCTGGTCCGAGCCCGGCGGCCCGCACCACGGCTCCCCGGACAAGGAACCGGCCGTACGGCTGCGCGTGCTCGAAGACGCGGGCCGCTCCAACGTCCCCTTCACCACCGGGATCCTGATCGGTATCGGCGAGGACTACGAGGAGCGCGCCGACTCCCTCTTCGAGCTGCGCCGCACCGCCCGCGCCTACCACGGCATCCAGGAAGTCATCGTCCAGAACTTCCGCGCCAAGCCCGACACCGCGATGCGCGCCATGCCCGACGCCGAGCTGGAGGAGCTGGCCGCGACCATCGCCGTCGCCCGGCATCTCCTCGGCCCGGCGGCCCGGATCCAGGCCCCGCCCAACCTCGTCGACGAGGAGTACGCCCTCCTCATCGGCGCCGGCATCGACGACTGGGGCGGCGTCTCCCCGCTCACCCCCGACCACGTCAACCCCGAGCGCCCCTGGCCGCACATCGACCAACTGGCCGAGCGCACCGCCGCCGCCGGGTTCGAGCTGCGTGAACGGCTCACGATCTACCCGGAGTTCATCCAGCGCGGCGAGCCCTGGCTCGACCCGCGCGTCATGCCGCACGTGCGCGCGCTCGCCGACCCGGCGACCGGGCTCGCCCGCACCGATGTGACCCCGGCCGGGCTGCCGTGGCAGGAGCCCGACGAGGGGTTCACCGCCACCGGCCGTACCGATCTGCACCGCACCATCGACACCGAGGGCCGCACCGGCGACCGGCGCGACGACTTCGACCACGTGTACGGCGACTGGGACGCCCTGCGCGAGGCCGCCGCGCCCGGCATGGTGCCCCAGCGCATCGACACCGACGTCAGGCAGGCACTGACACAGGCCGCCGCCGACCCCACGAAGCTCACCGACGACGAGGCGCTCGCCCTCCTGCACGCGGACGGCCCGGCGCTCGACGCGCTCACCGGGATCGCCGACGAACTGCGCCGCGAGGTGGTCGGCGACGACGTCACGTACATCGTCACGCGCAACATCAACTTCACCAACGTCTGCTACACCGGCTGCCGTTTCTGCGCCTTCGCCCAGCGCCGTACGGACGCCGACGCCTACACCCTCTCCCTCGACCAGGTCGCCGACCGTGCCGCGCAGGCGTGGGACGTCGGCGCCGTCGAGGTGTGCATGCAGGGCGGCATCCACCCCGACCTGCCGGGCACGGCGTACTTCGACATCGCGCGCGCCGTCAAAAAACGCGTCCCCGGCATGCACGTCCACGCCTTCTCACCCATGGAGGTCGTCAACGGCGCGTCGCGTACCGGTATGTCGATCCGCGAATGGCTCACCGCCGCGAAGGAGGCCGGGCTCGACTCGATCCCCGGCACCGCCGCCGAGATCCTGGACGACGAGGTGCGCTGGATCCTCACCAAGGGCAAGCTGCCGACGGCGACCTGGATCGAGGTCGTGGAGACCGCGCACTCGCTGGGCATCCGCTCCAGCTCCACGATGATGTACGGCCATGTCGACCAGCCCCGGCACTGGCTGGGCCACTTCCGCACGCTGGCCGGTATGCAGCGCAAGGCGCTGGAGGCGGGGCGCGAGGGCTTCACCGAATTCGTCACGCTGCCCTTCATCCACACCAACGCGCCCGTCTATCTCGCCGGCATCGCCCGCCCCGGACCGACCACCCGCGACAACCGCGCGGTCATGGCGATGGCGCGCCTCCTGCTCCACCCGTACATCACCAACATCCAGACCAGTTGGGTGAAGCTCGGCACGGAGGGCGCGGCCGAGATGCTGCGCTCCGGCGCGAACGACCTCGGCGGGACGCTGATGGAGGAGACCATCTCCCGCATGGCGGGCTCCAGTTACGGCTCGTACCGCTCGGTCAAGGACCTGGTCGCGATCGCCGACGCGGCCGGGCGCCCGGCCAGGCCACGGACCACGCTGTACGGGGAGGTGCCCGAGGAGCGCGTACGGGCGGCGGAGGCGTCCGACGGGCACTTGCCGGAGCTGTTGCCGCTGCTGCCCGCCGAGTAGTTCCCGGGGGCGGAAGGGGTGGCCGGGGACGAACCGGCCACTCCTCCGGCCACTCGCTCCGCCCGTGCTGAACCGTCCGTTCCCGTTCGATTACAGTGCTGCGCCAGAGCGCGTTCCACGACACGGGAGGAGGGACGCGTGAACAGGCCAGCCACCGCAATATGGGGCCGGGCGGAACAACAGGACTTCCGCAGCCGCGTCCGTGGGTGCCTTCTCGGGGGAGCCATCGGCGACGCGCTGGGAGCGGGGGTGGACACGCTCACCCTCGACGAGACCCGCTCCGCGCACGGCGCCGAGGGCGTCACCGACTTCGCCCCCGCGTACGGCCGGCGCGGCGCGGTCGCCGCCGCCACCCAGCTGACCCTGTTCACCGTCGACGGCCTCATCCGCGCCCAGGTCCGGCGCGACACCGGCGCCTGGCACCCACCGACCGACGTGCACCGCGCGTATCTGCGCTGGGCCGCCACCCAGAGCGACTGGGGGCCCGACGAGCGCCGCAAGGACAACGGCTGGCTCGCCCAGGAGGAGTGGCTGTACGCGCGCCGCGACCCCACGCGGCCCTGTCTGACCGGGCTGGCCGACGACGTGCTGGGCACCCTGGAGAAACCCAAGAACCCCACCGCGCGGGACGCGGGCGCGCTGGTGCGCTCGGCGCCGTTCGGGCTGCTGGTGGGCTGGGAGCCGCAGCTGGTCTGCCAGTTGGCGGTCGAGTGCGCGGCGCAGACGCACGGCCACCCGACGGCGTATCTGTCGGCCGGCGCGTACGCGGTGATCGTGCACGGCGTCGCCCGCGGCGACAGCGTCGACGCGGCCGTCCAACGGGCCCTGGCACTGCTGACCCAGCGCCCCGGCCACCAGCCGGTCACCGACGCGCTGGGGCAGGCACTCGGAGCCGTACGCCAGGGCATCCCG
Source organism: Streptomyces niveus (assembly GCF_001723055.1). Lineage (GTDB taxonomy): Bacteria > Actinomycetota > Actinomycetes > Streptomycetales > Streptomycetaceae > Streptomyces > Streptomyces niveus. Next base: position 367 of record NZ_MDCR01000228.1, on the reverse strand, counting down.
ACGCCGGGCCGGGTCGCGGTGCTCGGGGAGGGCGGGGCGGCGGAGGACTCACTGGCGGTGGCCGTGTACTGCGCGCTGGTCGGCGAGGACGTACGCCACGGCCTGCGCCTGGCCGTCAACCACGACGGCCCTTCGTCGGCGACGGGGTCGCTGTGCGGGGCGCTGCTGGGGGCGATGCACGGGGAGACGGCGCTGCCGCCCGCGTGGCTGGCGGAGCTGGAGGGCCGCCCGACACTGCTGGAGATCGCCGACGACTTCGCGATGGAGATGACACAGGGCCCGGCGCTCCACGGCCCTGCGATCACCTCCTCGGCCTGGCTGACGAGGTACCCGCGGGGCTAGGGCCTGTCCGCGAAGTCCCGTCTGG
>NZ_MDCR01000227.1 GCF_001723055.1 Streptomyces niveus | reverse complement strand
CCCGCCACCGAGGAACAGCGGGACCAGCAGGGAAGGGGACAGCCGTGTCCGTCATGGACAACGAGGCGTCGCTCCACGGAGCGCACCGGGACAATCACACGCACCGCGATGTGAACGGCGGCTGGCTGCGTCCCGCGGTGTTCGGCGCGATGGACGGGCTCGTGTCGAACCTCGCCCTGATGACCGGTGTGGCGGGCGGTGCCGTCGACCGGCAGACCATCGTCATCACCGGTCTCGCGGGCCTGGCGGCCGGCGCCTTCTCGATGGCCGCGGGGGAGTACACCTCCGTGGCGTCCCAGCGCGAGCTGGTCCAGGCCGAGCTGGACGTGGAGCGGCGGGAGCTGCGCACGTTCCCCAAGGACGAGATGGCGGAGCTGGCCGAGCTGTACGAGTCGCGCGGTGTCGAGCCGGAGCTGGCGCGTCAGGTCGCCGAGCAGCTCTCCCGCGACCCCGAGCTGGCCCTGGAGATCCACGCGCGTGAGGAGCTGGGGGTCGACCCGGACGATCTGCCGTCGCCGATGGTCGCCGCGGTGTCGTCGTTCGGCTGCTTCGCGATGGGCGCGCTGCTCCCCGTCCTGCCGTATCTGTTCGGCGCCACCGTTCTGTGGCCCGCCGTGCTGGTGGCGCTGTTCGGTCTCTTCGCCTGCGGCGCGCTGGTGGCGCGCGTGACGGCGCGCAGCTGGTGGTACAGCGGGCTGCGCCAGCTCGCCCTCGGCGGTACGGCGGCGGCGCTCACGTACGGGCTCGGCACCCTCTTCGGCGCCGCCGTCTAGGCGGTGACCTGGGTACGTGGGACGTACGGCTCCCGAAGTCGGACGTCCCACGTGCGACATATTGCGCGACCGGGGCCGTACCGTCACTGTGGTGACGAACATCCCTCGACCATCCAGCGGCGATTGAGCCATCCGGGTGGGACACTATGCATGGCGTCACATATCTAGCCGTTACCCGGTTGTTTCGAACGCTTGAACTCCGGGCATGAGCCGTAGGCGCTGCGGGCAAAGAAGCCCGCTCCGCCGTGGTCCGGTGTCCGGCGTTCCCTTCGCCTCCGTTCGCCTTCGATCACCTCGGCCTACCTTCGCCGCCCGGTTACGGCGGCCACGTACGACGTCCACATGTTGGAATCAGCTTCCCGCTTCCTGAGCAGCCGACCCATCATGTAACCTGCACGAAATTTTGCCCTGGGCCAACGTCGTCCCTCGGTTTATCGCAAATGCCACGACGACGACGGGAGAGCCGATGCGTTTCGACGCCTGGTCGCCCATGGATGGCCGCCCCGCTGCGCAGGGCATGTATGACCCCCGTAACGAGCACGACGCCTGTGGCGTCGGGTTCGTGGCCACCCTGACCGGTGTGCCCGGCCACGAGATGGTCGAGCAGGCGCTGACCGTACTGCGCAATCTCGAACACCGCGGCGCCACCGGCTCCGAACCCGACTCGGGCGACGGCGCCGGCATACTGCTGCAGATCCCGGACGCCTTCCTGCGCGAGGTCACCGCCTTCGAACTGCCAGAGGCCGGCTCGTACGCCGTCGGAATCGCCTTCCTGCCCGCCGAGAACCCGGACGAGTACGTCTCACGGATCGAGACGATCGCCGCCGAGGAAGGCATCGACGTCCTCGGCTGGCGCGAGGTCCCCGTCGCCCCGCAGATGCTCGGCGCCATCGCGCGCGCCACGATGCCCGTCTTCCGCCAGCTCTTCGTCGCCGCGCCGACGGACAGCGGCGCCCGCAGCGGCATCGAGCTGGACCGCAAGACGTTCGTCCTGCGCAAGCGCGCCGAGCGCGAGGCCGGGATCTACTTCCCCTCGCTCTCCGCCCGCACGATCGTCTACAAGGGCATGCTGACCACCGGCCAGCTGGAGCCGTTCTTCCCCGACCTCTCCGACCGCCGCTTCGCGACCGCCGTCGCCGTCGTCCACTCGCGCTTCTCCACCAACACCTTCCCGAGCTGGCCGCTCGCGCACCCGTACCGCTTCGTCGCCCACAACGGCGAGATCAACACGGTCAAGGGCAACCGCAACTGGATGCGCGCCCGCGAGTCCCTGCTGGCCTCCGACGTGTTCGGTGACGACCCCCGCACGCTGGAGAGCACCTTCCCGGTCTGCACCCCCGACGCGTCCGACTCGGCGTCCTTCGACGAGGTCCTGGAACTGCTCCACCTCGGCGGCCGGTCGCTGCCGCACTCCGTGCTGATGATGGTCCCCGAGGCGTGGGAGAACCACGACTCGATGGACCCCGCCCGGCGCGCCTTCTACCAGTACCACTCCACGATGATGGAGCCCTGGGACGGCCCCGCCTGCGTCACCTTCACCGACGGCGTCCAGGTCGGCGCGGTCCTGGACCGCAACGGACTGCGCCCCGGCCGCTACTGGGTCACCGACGACGGCCTCGTCGTCCTCTCCTCCGAGGTCGGCGTCCTCGACATCGACCCCGCGAAGGTCGTCCGCAAGGGCCGCCTCCAGCCCGGCCGGATGTTCCTCGTCGACACCGCCGAGCACCGCATCATCGAGGACGACGAGATCAAGGCGACGCTCGCCGCCGAGAACCCGTACCAGGAGTGGCTGGAAGCCGGCGAGATCGAGCTGGAGGACCTGCCCGAGCGTGAGCACATCGTGCACACGCACGCCTCCGTCACCCGCCGCCAGCAGACCTTCGGCTACACCGAGGAGGAGCTGCGGATCATCCTCGCCCCGATGGCCCGCACCGGCGGCGAACCGCTCGGCTCCATGGGCACCGACAGCCCGATCGCCGCGCTGTCCGCCCGCCCCCGGCTGCTGTTCGACTACTTCACCCAGCTGTTCGCGCAGGTCACCAACCCGCCGCTGGACGCCATCCGCGAGGAACTGGTCACCTCGCTGCGCTCCACCCTCGGCCCCGCCGGCAACCTGCTGAAGCCGACGGCCGCCGCCTGCCGCAGCGTCACGCTGCCGTTCCCGGTGATCGACAACGACGAGCTGGCCAAGCTCATACACGTCAACGCCGACGGCGACATGCCGGGCATGACCGCCGCCACGCTCTCCGGCCTCTACCGGGTCGGCGGCGGCGGCGAGGCCCTGGCCGCCCGTATCGAGGAGATCCGCGCCGAGACCGACGCCGCGATCGAGAGCGGCGCGCGCATCATCGTGCTCTCCGACCGGCACTCCGACGCCGAGCACGCGCCCATCCCGTCGCTGCTGCTCACCGCCGCCGTGCACCACCACCTCATCCGCACCAAGCAGCGCACCCAGGTCGGGCTGCTGGTCGAGGCCGGTGACGTACGCGAGGTGCACCACGTCGCGCTGCTCATCGGCTACGGCGCCGCCGCCGTCAACCCGTACCTCGCCATGGAGTCCGTCGAGGACCTGGTCCGCGCGGGCACCTTCATCGAGGGCCTGGAGCCCGAGCAGGCCATCCGCAACCTCATCCACGCGCTCGGCAAGGGCGTCCTGAAGGTCATGTCCAAGATGGGCATCTCCACCGTCGCCTCCTACCGAGGCGCGCAGGTCTTCGAGGCCGTCGGTCTCGACGAGGCCTTCGTGGAGAAGTACTTCAGCGGTACGGTGACCAAGATCGGCGGCGCCGGGCTCGACGTCGTCGCCCAGGAGGTCGCCGCCCGCCACGCCAAGGGCTACCCCGCCTCCGGCATCTCCGCGTCGCACCGCGCGCTGGACATCGGCGGCGAGTACCAGTGGCGCCGCGAGGGCGAGCCGCACCTCTTCGACCCGGACACGGTCTTCCGTCTCCAGCACGCCACGCGCAACCGCCGCTACGACATCTTCAAGCAGTACACGGAACGGGTGAACGAGCAGTCCGAGCGCCTGATGACGCTGCGCGGACTCTTCAGCATCGACTCCGGCCGTGAGCCCGTCGCCCTGGACGAGGTCGAGCCCGCCTCCGAGATCGTCAAGCGCTTCTCCACCGGCGCCATGTCGTACGGCTCCATCTCCAAGGAGGCGCACGAGACGCTCGCCGTCGCGATGAACCGCCTCGGCGGCAAGTCCAACACCGGCGAGGGCGGCGAGGACGCCGACCGGCTGCACGACCCGGAGCGCCGCTCGTCCATCAAGCAGGTCGCCTCCGGCCGCTTCGGTGTCACCAGCGAATACCTCGTCAACGCCGACGACATCCAGATCAAGATGGCCCAGGGCGCCAAGCCCGGCGAGGGCGGCCAGCTGCCCGGTCACAAGGTCTACCCGTGGGTCGCCAAGACCCGGCACTCCACCCCCGGCGTCGGCCTCATCTCGCCGCCGCCGCACCACGACATCTACTCCATCGAAGACCTCGCCCAGCTCATCCACGACCTGAAGAACGCCAACCCGGCCGCCCGCATCCACGTGAAGCTGGTCTCCGAGGTCGGCGTCGGCACGGTCGCCGCCGGTGTCTCCAAGGCCCACGCCGACGTGGTCCTGATCTCCGGACACGACGGCGGTACGGGCGCCTCCCCGCTCACCTCGCTCAAGCACGCGGGCGGCCCCTGGGAGCTCGGCCTCGCCGAGACGCAGCAGACCCTGCTGCTCAACGGGCTGCGCGACCGCATCGTCGTACAGACCGACGGCCAGCTCAAGACCGGCCGCGACGTGGTCGTCGCCGCGCTGCTGGGCGCCGAGGAGTTCGGCTTCGCCACCGCGCCGCTCGTCGTCTCCGGCTGCGTCATGATGCGCGTCTGCCACCTCGACACCTGTCCGGTGGGCATCGCCACCCAGAACCCCGTGCTGCGCGAGCGCTTCTCCGGCCAGGCCGAGTACGTCGTCAACTTCTTCGAGTTCATCGCCGAGGAAGTCCGCGAACTGCTCGCCGAGCTGGGCTTCCGTACCCTCGAAGAGGCCGTCGGCCACGCCGAGTTCCTCAACACCGAGCGGGCCGTGGACCACTGGAAGGCCCAGGGCCTGGACCTGGAGCCGCTGTTCCACGTGCCGATCCTGGGAGCCGGCGCCGTACGCCACCGGACCGTCGAGCAGGACCACGGGCTCGGCAAGGCGCTCGACAACCAGCTGATCAAGCTCGCCGCCGACGCGCTCGGTGCCGAGAGCGCCGAGGCCGCCCAGCCGGTCCGCGCGCAGATCGCGATCCGCAACATCAACCGCACCGTCGGCACCATGCTCGGCCACGAGGTGACCAAGAAGTTCGGCGGCGCTGGCCTGCCCGACGACACCATCGACATCACCTTCACCGGCTCCGCCGGCCAGTCCTTCGGCGCGTTCCTGCCCAGCGGCATCACGCTGCGCCTGGAGGGCGACGCCAACGACTACGTCGGCAAGGGCCTGTCCGGCGGCCGGGTCGTCGTCCGCCCCGACCGGGGCGCCGACCACCTCGCCGAGTACTCGACCATCGCGGGCAACACCATCGCGTACGGCGCCACCGGCGGCGAACTGTTCCTGCGCGGCCGTACCGGCGAGCGCTTCTGCGTCCGCAACTCCGGTGCCACGGTGGTCTCCGAGGGCGTCGGCGATCACGGCTGCGAGTACATGACCGGCGGCCACGCCGTCGTACTCGGCGAGACGGGACGCAACTTCGCGGCCGGGATGTCCGGCGGCGTCGCGTACGTCATCGACCTCGACCCGGACAACGTCAACGCCGGCAACCTCGGCGCCGTCGAGACCGATTTCCCGGCCGCCGACAAGGAGTGGCTGCACGACGTCGTGCGCCGCCACCACGAGGAGACCGGCTCGACCGTCGCCGAGAAGCTGCTGACCGACTGGGACACCTCGGTGACCCGCTTCAGCAAGATCATTCCTTCCACCTACAAGGCAGTGCTCGCCGCCAAGGACGCCGCTGAGCTCGCCGGTCTCTCCGAGCAGGAGACCACCGAGAAGATGATGGAGGCGGCGACCAATGGCTGACCCCAAGGGCTTCCTGACCACCGGGCGCGAGACGGCCGAGTCCCGCCCCGTGGAAGAGCGCACGAAGGACTGGAACGAGGTCTACGTTCCCGGCTCGCTGCTCCCGATCATCAGCAAGCAGGCCGGGCGCTGCATGGACTGCGGCATCCCGTTCTGCCACCAGGGCTGTCCGCTCGGCAATCTCATCCCCGAGTGGAACGACTACGCGTACCGCGAGGACTGGACGGCGGCGAGCGAGCGCCTGCACGCCACCAACAACTTCCCGGAGTTCACCGGCCGGCTCTGCCCCGCGCCGTGCGAGTCCGCGTGCGTGCTGGCCATCAACCAGCCCGCCGTCACCATCAAGAACGTCGAGGTCTCCATCATCGACAAGGCGTGGGACAACGGCGACGTCGTCCCGCGCCCCCCGGAGCGCCTGTCCGGCAAGACCGTCGCCGTCATCGGCTCGGGACCGGCCGGCCTCGCCGCGGCCCAGCAGCTCACCCGGGCCGGCCACACGGTCGCCGTGTACGAGCGCGCCGACCGCATCGGCGGGCTGCTGCGCTACGGCATCCCCGAGTTCAAGATGGAGAAGTCCCACATCAACCGCCGTATCGAGCAGATGCGCGCGGAAGGGACCAAGTTCCGTACGGAGACGGAGATCGGCCGCGACATCGACGCGGCGAAGCTCCGCAGGCGCTACGACGCCGTGGTCATCGCGGCCGGCGCCACCGTCTCGCGCGACCTGCCGGTGCCCGGCCGTGACCTCAAGGGCATCCACTTCGCGATGGAGTACCTGCCGCTCGCCAACAAGGTGCAGGAGGGCGACCTGACGGTCTCCCCGATCACCGCCGAGGGCAAGCACGTCGTCGTCATCGGCGGCGGCGACACCGGCGCGGACTGCGTCGGTACGGCGCACCGCCAGGGCGCCGCGTCCGTCACCCAGCTGGAGATCATGCCCCGGCCGGGCGAGGACCGGGCACCGAACCAGCCCTGGCCGACCTTCCCGATGCTCTACAAGGTCACCTCCGCGCACGAGGAGGGCGGCGAGCGGATCTACTCCGTCTCCACCACCCACTTCGAGGGCGACGAGGACGGCAACGTCCAGTCGCTGCACCTCACGGAGGTCGAGTTCGCGGACGGCCGTCCGGTGCCGAAGGAAGGCACCGAGCGCACCATCCCCGCCCAGCTGGTCACCCTCGCGATGGGCTTCACCGGCACCGACCAGGAGAACGGCCTGGTCGCCCAGTTCGGCCTCGAACTCGACGCGCGCGGCAACATCGCGCGGGACGCCGACTACGCGACCAACGTCGACGGCGTGTACGTTGCCGGGGACGCGGGTCGCGGACAGTCCCTGATCGTGTGGGCCATCGCCGAAGGCCGTTCGGCGGCGCGCGGCGTCGACCGCTATCTGACCGGAGCGAGCGATCTGCACGCCCCGATCCGCCCGACGGACCGCTCACTCACGGTCTGACGGAAGAAGAGAACGTCCCGTACAACGGCGTACGGGCGGTGACGGCCCGGGGGACGTCCCCTGGACCCTCCGCAGGACACGGCGCCCGCCAGTCCCCGACCGGACATCGGCGGGCGCCGTGACATGTGTTTCTGACGCTGTGTAACCTCGGCGTACCGCCCCCCGCGCACCGTCGAGTGAACGGCAGCACTCATGACCACAGCGCCCTCCACGGGAGGCCCGGCGATCAGCCTCCTCAAGGTCGAGGAGACCGCCCCCGCGCTCGTCCAGCACTACCGGGCGGCCGGCGTATCACTGCGCAAGCACGGGATGAGCGGCCAGCGGGCCGCCGTCTATCTGGTCCTGGACTACTCGGGATCGATGCGCGAGTACTACCAGGACGGCAGCGTCCAGGCCTTCGCCGACCGGGTGCTCGCGCTCTCGGCGAATCTGGACGACGACGGTGTCGTGCCCGCCGTGTTCTTCTCCACGGACGTGGACTGCGAGACGGACATCGCGCTCGCGGACCACCGCGGCCGGATCGACCGGATCGTGGCCGGGCTCGGGCACATGGGCAAGACCAGCTACCACCTGGCCATGGACGCGGTGATCGACCACTATCTGGACAGCGGGTCCACGGCGCCCGCCCTGGTGGTCTTCCAGACCGACGGCGGGCCGATCAACAAACTCGCCGCCGAGCGTTATCTCTGCAAGGCGGCGGAACTCCCGCTGTTCTGGCAGTTCGTCGGCTTCGGCAACAAGCGCAGCTCGCAGTTCAACTTCCTTTCGAAACTTGACGAGTTGGCCGTGCCGCAGAAGCGGGCCGTCGACAACGCGGGCTTCTTCCACGCCGGTCTCGACCCCCGTGAGGTGCCGGACGACGTCCTGTACGACCGGCTCGTCGCGGAATTCCCGCAGTGGCTCGGCGCGGCCCGCGCGCGGGGCATCGTACGCGGCTGACCTGCCCCGCGTGTCGGATCCACGTAAGCCCCGTGAGCGTGCTAGGCTGACTCCGTTGCAGTTTTGGTACCCATGAACTTTATGTGCGCCTGACGGGAATGTTCCTCAGGCGCATTTTATTGTTTTCGCCGGCTTCTCCGGATGGGGCTCAATGCGGCGACGAGGAATCCGTGAAGTGCGGATTCGTCTCTGCACCTGTTTTAGGAGAATGACATGGCTACTGGAACCGTGAAGTGGTTCAACTCGGAAAAGGGCTTCGGCTTCATCGAGCAGGACGGCGGCGGCGCCGACGTCTTCGCCCACTACTCGAACATCGCCACCCAGGGCTTCCGTGAGCTCCAGGAGGGCCAGAAGGTCTCGTTCGACGTCACGCAGGGCCAGAAGGGCCCGCAGGCGGAGAACATCGTCCCGGCCTAATCGCCGGACGCGTACCTCGCAGCCGGGGCCCGCACCTGCACGGTGCGGGTCCCGGCTTGTGCTGTCCCCAGGCCCGGGCCCTGTCCGCGAAGTCCCGTCTGGCTCGCGGCGCCCTGCGGGGCGAACGACGCTGCTTTGCGGACACGACTCTGGAAGGTTCTTCACCGAATGACTCGCTCCGAACGCCCGGCCCGCGCACCCCGCCCGGCCGGTAAGCGCCCGGTCAACTCCCGCACCAAGGGCCCCGCGAAAGGCTCGGCGAAGGCGCCGGTCCGCCGCGCCGCGCGCCCGCAGGAGTTCACGCTGCCGGAAACCATCACCCCCGCGCTGCCCGCCGTCGAGGCGTTCGACGAGCTCGACATGCCCGCGGGCCTGCTCAAGACCCTCACCTCACTGGGTGTGACCGAGCCCTTCCCGATCCAGGGCGCCACCCTCCCGAACTCCCTCGCGGGCCGCGACATCCTCGGCCGGGGCCGTACCGGATCCGGCAAGACCCTCGCCTTCGGACTCGCTCTGCTGGCCCGTCTCGCCGGCCGCCGGGCCGAGCCGCGCGCACCGTACGCGATGGTGCTCGTGCCCACGCGCGAGCTGGCCCAGCAGGTCACCGACGCGCTGACCCCGTACGCCACCGCCGTCAACCTGCGGATGGCCACCGTCGTCGGCGGCCTGTCGATCAGCAAGCAGGCCGGGCAGCTGCGCCGGGGCGCCGAGGTGCTCGTCGCGACGCCCGGACGGCTCAAGGACCTCATCGAGCGCGGTGACTGCCGGCTCGACCAGGTCACCATCACCGTCCTCGACGAGGCCGACCAGATGGCCGACATGGGCTTCATGCCGCAGGTCACCGCGCTGCTGAAGCAGGTGCGGCCGGACGGGCAGCGGATGCTGTTCTCCGCGACGCTCGACAAGAACATCGACCGGCTCGTACGGCAGTACCTGACCGACCCCGTCGTCCACTCCGTCGACCCCTCCCAGGGCGCGGTCACGACCATGGAGCACCACGTCCTGTACGTCATGGACGACACCGACAAGAAGGCCGTCACGATGCGCATCGCCGCGCGCGAGGGCCGGGTGCTGCTGTTCCTGGACACCAAGCGGGCGGTGGACCGGCTGGTCAAGCGGCTGCTGGCGAGCGGTGTACGTGCCTCCGGCCTGCACGGCGGCCGGTCGCAGCCCCAGCGCAACCGCACGCTCGACCAGTTCAAGACCGGGCTGGTGACGGTGCTCGTCGCGACGAACGTCGCGGCCCGCGGCATCCATGTCGACGACCTCGACCTGGTCGTCAACGTCGATCCGCCCGTCGACCACAAGGACTATCTGCACCGGGGCGGGCGCACCGCGCGCGCCGGTGAGTCCGGCAGTGTCGTGACGCTCGTCCTGCCCGAGCAGAAGCGGGACATGACGCGCCTGATGTCGGACGCGGGCATCGCCCCCCGGACGGCCAGTGTGAAGTCCACCGACGAGGAACTGGCGCGGCTGACCGGGGCGCGCGAGCCCTCCGGGATCGCGATCACCATCGAGGTGCCGCAACCCGCCGTACAGAAGCCGCAGAAGGCGCGCGCCTCGCGTCCCGCGCGACGGACCGGCGGCGCCGGTTCGGGTGGCGCGGGGGCCAGGCTGGGCGGGTCCGGCGGGGCCGGCGGCTCCGGTCGCGGCAGCC
>NZ_MDCR01000226.1 GCF_001723055.1 Streptomyces niveus | reverse complement strand
CGGATCGCCGGGGCCGCCGCCGACGAGGGCGACGCCCTGGGTCCGGGTGCGGTGGCGTGGGGCGGCGGCCCCGGCGATCCGGAGCTGATCACCGTCCGGGGCCGGCGCCTCCTCGCCGAGGCCGACGTCGTCATCGCCGACCGCCTCGGCCCCCGCGACCTCCTGGACGAACTCCCGCCGCACGTCGAGGTGATCGACGCCGCGAAGATCCCGTACGGCCGCTACATGGCCCAGGAGGCCATCAACAACGCCCTGATCGAGCACGCCAAGGCCGGCAAGGCGGTCGTACGGCTCAAGGGCGGCGACCCCTTCGTCTTCGGCCGCGGCATGGAAGAGGCCCAGGCCCTCGCCGAGGCGGGCATCGCCTGCACCGTCGTCCCCGGCATCTCCAGCTCCATCAGCGTCCCCGGCGCGGCGGGCATCCCCGTCACCCACCGGGGTGTGGCGCACGAGTTCACGGTGGTCAGCGGCCATGTCGCCCCCGACGACCCGCGCTCCCTCGTCGACTGGCCGGCGCTCGCCCGGCTGCGCGGCACCCTCGTCCTGCTGATGGCCGTCGACAAGATCGGCGCCATCGCCCGGACCCTCGTCGACCACGGCAAGTCGCCCGCCACCCCCGTGGCGCTGATCCAGGAAGGCACCACGGCGACCCAGCGCCGTGTCGACGCGACACTCGAAACGGCCGCCGAAGCCGTCCGCGAGCAGGACGTACGACCCCCGGCCGTCATCGTCATCGGCGACGTGGTCGCGGTCGGCCCCGGAGGCCCCGCCGCTGAGGCCGGCCGTGGCTGAGATCACCACCGTCGACGCCGCGCCCGACCCCCGACTCGCCGACTACACCGACCTCACGGACGTCGAACTCCGCCGCCGCCGCGAACCCGCCGAGGGCCTGTTCATCGCCGAGGGCGAGAAGGTCATCCGCCGTGCGGTCGCGGCCGGTTACGAGATGCGCTCCATGCTCCTGACGGCCAAGTGGACCGAGGTGATGCGCGACGTCATCGACGGGACCTCCGCACCCGTCTACGAGGTCGCCCCGGACCTGGCCGAACGCGTCACCGGCTACCACGTCCACCGCGGCGCGCTCGCCTCCATGCACCGCAAGCCCCTGCCGCCGCCCGCCGGCCTTCTACAGAAGGCGCGCCGCGCGGCCGTCTTCGAGGACATGGTCGACCACGCCAACCTCGGGGCCGCCTTCCGTAACGCGGCGGCGCTCGGCGTCGACGCCGTCCTCCTCACCCCGCGCTGCGCCGACCCGCTCTACCGACGGGCCGTGAAGGTCTCGATGGGCGCCGTACTCCAGGTCCCCTGGACCCGGCTGGACTTCTGGCCGGGGGACGCGGACCTGCTGCGCGAGGCGGGATTCGTCACCGCCGCCCTCTGCCTCGACGAGAAGTCGATCACCCTCGACGAACTCGCCGCGCAGCGGCACGACAGACTCGCGCTGCTCTTCGGTACGGAGGGCGACGGCCTGACGGCCGGCGCCCTCGCCGCGGCAGATCTGCGCGTGAGCATCCCGATGGACGCCGGCGTGGACTCCCTCAACGTCGCCGCCACCTCCGCGGTCGCCTTCTACATGACGCGGCCCCGAGACTGATCCGCCCAGGGCGTGTCCACACACTGTCGCCACGTGACATCAGCCGACACGCCCTGGGGCGTGCCCTGGAAGTCCCGTCTGGCTCACGACGCCTGGACGCACGCTCTCCCCCGTAGCCCTTCGGGCACGGGAGGTGCCCCCTGCGTTG
>NZ_MDCR01000225.1 GCF_001723055.1 Streptomyces niveus | reverse complement strand
CCCCCGACCCCCAACCGGCCGAGCACTACATCAACGAGTCGACCCCCCTGAACCTGGACCCCACGACGGACCCGGGCACGGGCCCCCTGCTCGAAGCGCTCCTGTCGGACGAGACCCGGGCCCGCCAACTGGTCGAGGCACTGACGACGCCGGGCGGTCGGTGAGGCCCCCCGTGGGTGGCAAGTTCTGGCAAGCCCCTCGTCGCCGAGGCGGACACACGGCAGCATCAGGTGATCAGAAAGGGTCGTGGAGATCTTCCTGGAGGTGAAGAGTGGCCAAGGCACCGACGTTTGACGAACTGTTCCAGAACTGCCGTAGCTCGGCTGTACATCTCGAAATGCGCGACGGCTACATGAAGTCGGACCCCGCCTTCATCGACTGGCGCGCCGGGCAGCGGATCGACCCGACCGCGCGCTGGCCCGAGTGGTACGAGCTGGTGTCCAGGGCGACCTGCCGCGGGGTGGAGGTACGCCGGGCCCGCATCGTCTCGGAACCCGTCAGCGAGTACATCCGCTTCGAGTACGAGGTGACGCAGGGACTGAACATCGCGGCCGGGGAGGAAGTCCGTTGGCTTCCACGTCGTCGGGCGACAGGCATCGCTCTTCCCGGCAACGACTTCTGGCTTTTCGACGACAGCCTCGTCCTCATCAACCACTTCGACGGGGACGGCGACTCTCTGGAGCACGAGCTGACGACCGACCTCGAAGTGGTGAAGCTCTGTGCCTCAGCCTTCGGGAAGGTGTGGGAGTTCGGAACAGCGCACGAGGAGTACCGGCCGCGTTGAAAGCCATCTGAACCACACACGGACAGAGCCGAAACCGGCGGCCTTCCGAAACCTCGGATTGTCGGACCCGCCTCCTATCCTGCCCGGGTGTCTGACGAACGTTTGATTCTGAGTAGCGCGGCGCCTGGCGAACACCGGATAGACGACATCGCCGTGGTCAACGTGGACGGGGCGCCCTTGGTGGTGTGCACCGGCTTCCCCACTCTGTGGAGCTGGGCCCCGATGCAGGACGAGTGGCAGGAAAGGCCGTTGGCGTACGCCTTCGCCGAGGACCCGCTCGCCGCCGAGTACCCGGATGCCGAGAACGGCATCGACTCGGTTGCCGTGGCCGTTTCGGACGGGCGCGTGGTGGTGGCCACCGGCGGCGACGAACAGGGAGTGGCCATCTGGGACTTGAACAGTGGCGAATTGCTCCGTGGGACCTCCTATGACGAGCCCTATGTCTCGTCCATCGCCACGGTGGCAGGCGAAGGACCGCCACTGTTCGTGGCAAGTAGTGGGGTCCACTGGGACGGGGTCCGGGTGTGGGGGCTGTCCGGTGAGGAGTCTCCGGTGGAGTTGGACGCCGGCTCCATCTGGGGTCTCGCCACGGTGAGCATCGACGGCCGCGCGCTGGTCGTTGGGGGAGGGGAGCAAGGAGTAGAAGTGTGGGACGCGGCGAACGGCGAGCAGGTCGCGTCGTTCCACGTGGACGAGGAGGAGAGGGCATACGCCGTCGCCGTTTCCCAGCTCGACGGTCGTCCGGTGATCGTGGCGGGCACGGCAGCCGGAAAGGTGTACGTATTCGACCTCTCCGGGGACAACGGCGACGAGCCGATCCGCGAACCGTCCACCGGTCATGAGGGCTGCGTCAACGCGTTGGATGTCGCCGTTGTCGGCGACCGTCCGGTCGCGGTGACCGGCGGTGAGGACGGCACCGTGCGGATCTGGGACCTTGCCAGCGGCAGGCAGGTCGGGCCGCCGCTGACCGGCCACAACTGGAGCGTTGAAGCTGTGGTGGTCACCACGATGCATGACCGCGCGGTTGCCGTGACCGCCGGTCGTGACGGAGTCGTACGCGTCTGGGACCTGACCCTCTGACAAGCCTGAGCGGCGCCCGCCTCATCCGGAACGCCCACCCCGTCCGGTGGACGGTTTCTCGCAATGCATGGCTGCGGGCCGCTCTCCGGGAGAGCGGCCCGCAGCCCGGTTGCTACAACTCGCCGTCGGCGAGGGCGTGTACGAAGGTGTTCCAGGCGCCGCCGGTGAGGATGAAGGCGGGGCCGGGGTTCTTGGAGTCGCGTACGGCCATGGTTCCGCCGGGGAGGTGGGCGCCTTCGACGCAGGCTCCGCCGTGGTCGTTGCTGTAGCTCGACTTGAACCAGTCGGCGCCGGACAGCGCGTCAGCCGTCGTCGTCATAGGAATCAAAGCTCCTTCATCGCCTTCTTAATCATGCTCAGAGACTCCTGCGGCCCGAGAGCAATGGCTTGCAGCTCGCTGAACGCTTCCTCATGCAGCTCCACGTCTGACTGCCGCCGACTCACCCAGGCATCGGCCAGGTTCTCGAAGTAGATGATCGGCTTGAGAGCGTCACGGTCATGGAACTGAAGGGTGTGGAAGGCCCCGTTCATCCCCGGATGGGCACCCGCCTTGAAGGGCACCACCTGGACCCGGACGTTGGGGAGCGCGGCCACGTCAACAATATGCGCGAGCTGCGCACGCATGACCTCAGGGCCTCCCACCTGCTGGTGTAGCACGGCCTCACTCATGATCGCCGCGAATTTCAGCGGCCCCTCCCGGCGTAGTGCCTCCTGACGAGTCATCCGCACGGCCACCATGCGGGCGATCTCCTCTTCGCTGAGACCTTGATGCGCGCTCTGATGGGTCGCGCGCACGTATGCCTCGGTCTGGAGCAGGCCGGGGACGAACTCCGACTCATAGTTGTGCAGCGCTACGGCCGTGGCCTCCAGGCCCAAGTAGGCCCTGAAACCCGGCGTGATGACGGGGCGGTACTCCGTCGACTGCCACCAGTCCCGCTTCCGCTTGGTGACAACCGCGTACCCCTTCAGCTGCTCCGTCGTTTCCTCGTCCGCCTCGTAGATCAAGCAGAGCGCCATGACGTCGACGGGCTCGACCACCGCGTTCTCTCCCGTCTCCAGCCGGGTGAGCTTCGAAGGACTCCAGTAGACCTTCTTGACGACCTGGGTCGATGTCAGTCCGGCCTTCTGCCTGAGGTGACGCAGTTCGTTGCCCAGATGTAAGCGGCACAGAGCCGGTGTGGCCGACTCGATGTCCGTGATCATTTGTCGTCCTCTCGGGGCGATTTCCAGTGTGTCGACGTTGCTTCCACGTCCGCAAGGAACTTTCTGCGCCATAGCGGAAGCCACTGCTTCGCTGCGTGAACGCCCCGTGGGTGGCGCGCGATTCACGGAGAAGTCCGCACGCAGAATTCGGCTGTGAGGTCCCCAAAGCGGTGGATCTGGTGCGAGGCTATACCGGTAGCTCACGCAACGCAGTTGATTCAACTCATTGCGTGAGCACGGAGATTCGACGACAAGGACTCCCCATGCCCCCCATGACGCGCCGCGCAACTCCCGCCCCACTCACCGCAGTCGACATACGAGACGCCGTCCGCCTGACCATCTCGTTCCGCCCCCACACCCGCCGCGTCGCGCATCTACGCCACATCGCCGGGGCGCTCCTGCGGGAAGGCGGCATCGCGGAGGGCGTCGTCGAGACCGTGCAGCTTCTCGTCAGCGAGATCGTCACCAACGCCGTCGTGCACGGGGCCGGCGACCGTGTCCGGTTCTCGATCTCGTACGACGGGGGTGGTGACGTCCTGATCGAGGCGGACGACGGCCGGCCCGCGCGGGTCGGGGTTCGTCACCCGGCGGCCGACGACGAGTCCGGCCGGGGGCTGATGCTCGTCGCCGCGCTCGCGCGTGGGTGGGGGCGGCGGGGGACCTGTACGTGGTGCAGGGTCGCCACGCGGGAGGTGGCCGCGTCGTGACGCCCAACCGGCGTACGCCCGGGGCCCATTGGGGGCATCGGCCGCTCAGCTTCACCAAGGACTCGGCGACGCTCCGCCGTCTCCTGACGGCCCTCAACCGGCACTACCCGATCGACTTCGCGACCATCTCCTGTACGGTCGCCGACGCCCTCACCCTCCAGCTCCCGCTGCCCGCGCGCGCCTGGGTGGACGTCACCACGCTCAAGCTCCGCGGGCACTTGCAGCTCCTGCTGTGCGAGTACGACGGCGATACGGACGACCCCCGCGTCCTCGCGCTCCACCGGGACGCCTACCGCCTGCTCGCCCTCTGCGACGTCTTCGACTACGCGACCCCACCCCTGCACGCGTACGAGCTGATGCGCGCCCTCGCGGAGACCACCCGCTCGTTCGCCGACCTCCACGAACACCGGGACCCGGACCGGTGAGCACCGCCAAGGCCCAGGCCCTCTACGTCATCGCGGTCGTCGCCGTCGGCGGCTCGATCGTCGCGGCACTGTGGCGCGGCTGCTGACTGGGCCGCCCGCTCTCGCAATCTCCCGCAATCCGCACGCGAGACAGCTCCCCTCTGACTCAATCTGAATATCCAACCCGCCCCACAGGAGGACGACATGACGCTCAGGTTCATCGGGACGACGTCCGACAACGGCAACTGCCCCACGCTGTACGAGGTTGTCGAGACGGGCGACATCGTCGTGCAGGGTGATCGCCTCACCGACTCCGAGGATCTCGCCCAGTTGCGCGACGTCAAGGACTCGGAGAGCTTCGTCGTCATCCCCCGAGACCTGCTCACCCGCTTCGCCCCCAAGGAGTGACCTTGCCTTCCCTGATCCCGTTCACCGAGATCACCCACCTGTTCACCGAGTTCGAGCACACCGCCTGGCGCCTGGAGACCCGGCCCGGTTACGCGTCCGATCGTGAGAGCCCCAAGTGGCTGCGCTGGAAGGCCGGACAGGACGTCGCCAACGAACCTCCCGACTCCTGGCGTACGAACGTCACCGAACAGACCGCGCTCGGCAAGCGGTTCGAGCGCGTACGTCTGGTGGACGACCCGCCGACCGAGGGGCAGCGGTTCCTGCTCGCCTCCGGGCTCGGGAACGTCGCCGCGGGGGAGGACATCCGTCAGCTGACCCGGGCGGAGGCCGTACGGCTCGACCTGCCCGCGTTCGACTTCTGGCTGTTCGACTCCCGCACTCTGGTGAAGTTCGTCATCGATGACGCGGGCACGACCCTCGGCGTCCGTGTCCTCGAAGACGCCGCGAGCGTCGTACGGGCCTGCCAGGTCCGGGACATCGCGTGGCATTACGCCGTGCCTACAAGGGAGTTCCAGACGCGGGTACCGTCGGGGACGTGAGCAGCGATTTCCAGGTCGGCCGGGTCGCTCTCGGGGTTCGGCTGCGTGAGCTGCGTGCCGACGCGGGGCTGAACGGCAAATGCATGGCGGAGAGGCTCGGCTGGCAGCGGTCCAAGGTGTCCCGGTTGGAGAACGGCAAGCAGACCGCGACGGCCGACGACCTGGACGCGTGGGCGCTGGCCGCCGGTGTGCCGGGTGAGGCCGCCGATCTCAGGAGCCGGTTGCGGGGGCTGGAGTCGCAGCAGCGGTCATGGCGACGGCAGCTCGCCTCGGGGCACCGGGCCGTGCAGGAGAAGTATGTCGCCGCGTACCGGGACACCTCCGCCGTACGCGGGTACGAGGCCACCGTCGTACCGGGCCTGTTCCAGACCCCGCAGTACGCCCGCCATCTGCTCGTCCACAACGCCGAGTTGATGCGGAGCCCACGTGACACCGACGAGGCGGTACGGGCCCGCATGAACAGGCAACAGGTGCTTCACGAGCCGGGGAGGTCCTTCCGTGTCCTCGTCTGGGAGGGGGTGCTGTACGCCCGGTTCTGCCCTCGGGAGGTCATGGCCGGACAGCTCGACCGGCTCGTCGGGGTCATCGGTGCGAGCACCGCCGGCACGGTCGGCGGCGTGTCGCTGGGTGTCGTCCCGTTCAGCGCCCAGCTGACGCTCAGCCCGAAGCACGGCTTCTGGATCTTCGACGAGGAACGAGTCGTCGTCGAGACGGTCAACACGGAGTTCCAGCTCGAAGCGGGCGACGATGTCGCCCTGTACGGGCGTGTCTGGGACCGGCTCGACGAGAGCGCCGTCCACGGCGCGCGGGCGCACCGTCTCGTCGCCCGCGCGCGGGCCGCTCTCCATGTCGCGTGAGCACGGTGTCATCCGGCACGCTGGCGGCATGAGATCTCGAACCAGTGGTATGTGGTGGGGGACGACCATCGAGGCCCCGGACCCCAGCGCCTTGGCGCGCTTCTACGCCGAACTCCTCGGCTGGCACATCGGACACGAGGAGCCGGGAACGGCGATCCTCGCCAGCTCCCCGCAGGGCCCCTTCTTCGTGTTCCAGCAGGCGGACGGCTACCGGGCTCCGGTCTGGCCCCCGGTCGAGGGGGAACAGCGCCCGATGACGCACTTCGACTTCCAGGTCGGCGATCTGCCCGAAGCGGTCGCCGAGGCCGTTGCCCTGGGCGCCACCGTGGCGGAGTTCCAGCCGCAGGAGAACGTCCGGGTGCTGTTCGACCCCGCCGGACACCCCTTCTGTCTGTGCTTCGACCCGTCATGAAGGGCTGATATCGCCCCCGCTTCCGCAATCGGGCGCAATCGGAATGCCGAGGCATCACAGCCCTCCCTAGCGTGATCCGCAGGGCGGTTCGGGCGTGCCGACCGCGTCAGGAAGGGAGACCACCATGGGCGGACAGCACGGCGGAGGCACCGGCGGTGGCCAGGGCGGCAGCCAGCAGGACGACTCCAACAGCGGCGCCGGGCACGGCGGAGGCGGCTCCGACGAGGGCGGCAACACGAGCGACGGCTCCGGCCCGGCCACCGGCAAGCAGACGCGATGACCACGCGTACGGCGGAGGCGGGCCCCCAGGGGCTCGCCTCCGCGCTCGTACGGGCCGGTGCGCTGACGCCGGAGTGGCTGCCCGTCTGCGAAGCCGTCCCCCGGGAGTTGTTCGTGCCCGACCGGATCTGGCCCGGCATCTCCGACGGGACCCGTCAGAACGCCCTGGTCTCGCGCCGCGACGACCCCGAGGCATGGCGCGCGGCGGTGTACTCCGACATTCCGCTCACGACGCAGTGGGACGACGGCCGGCACCGGGGCGACGGCGTAGGCACCACGCCCACCAGCTCCAGCTCCATGCCCCGCATGGTGTTCTCGATGCTCGCGGACCTCGGTGTACGGGACGGGGACAGGGCGCTGGAGATCGGCACGGGCACCGGCTGGAACGCCGCGCTGCTCGCGCGACGCCTCGGTGACGAGAACGTGGTCAGCGTCGAGTACGACCCGGAGGTCGCCCGGTCGGCGACCGCGAACCTGCGCCGTGCCCGACGGAGTCCCACGGTCGTGATCGGCGACGGCCGCCTCGGGCACGCCGACGGCGCCCCGTACACGCGGACCATCGCCACCTGCTCGGTCGGAGAGGTGCCGTGCGGCTGGATCGGCCAGACGGCGGTGGGCGGTGCGATCGTCGCCCCCTGGGGGACCGCGTACGGCGGTGAGGCGATCGTACGTCTGACGGTCGGCGGCGACGGGACGGCGAGCGGTCCGTTCACCCGCTCCTCCGCGTTCATGCGGCTTCGCCAACAGCGTGCCCACCGGCCGCCGTTCGAGGCTTATCTGAAGGGCGGGGAGTGGCCCGCCGACGGCGAGCGAGGCTCCACGCGTCTGCCTCCCGCCGATACCGGCGGCTGGCTGGCGCAGTTCGTCATCGGCCTGCGGGTGCCGGGCGTGTTCTGGCGGGCGGAGAGGTACGAGGGCGGCGCGTACACGCTGTGGCTCTACGCCACCGACACCGAATCCTGGGCGAGCGCCGACCATGTGCCGGGCGGCTCGGAGTTCGAAGTCGTACAGTCCGGTCCCCGCCGGCTGTGGGACGAGGTCGAGCGGGCGTTCCGATGGTGGGACGGCCAGGGGCGGCCCTGTTTCGAGTCCTTCGGGCTGACCGTCAGTGAGGAAGGACAGAGCGCCTGGCTCGGTGACCCGGGTCGGTCCTGGGCCCTGTGAGCCGGCCGGGCGCGGCCGTGCGCCGAGGTGTTCCGGCAGGTCGTCGTGGGCAAACCTGGGGCTGCGTCGTACAGACCGTTCGTCCAGGGAGAAGGGCATGCACATGAGCAAGCGCAGGCGGGTCGCAATGGTCGCGGCCGGCGTCGCGGCAGCGGGACTCGTGGGTGGCGGCACGGCCGAGGCGACGCCGGGCGGGCCCGGTGTCGTCGGCGAGGTCATTTCGCGGGCGACCGTGGGGGACAAGGACTACGTCCTGCGCCGGATCACCATTCCTGCCGGTCAGGGCACCGGCTGGCACTTCCATGAGGGGACCCTGTACGCCTTCGTGGAGAAGGGAACGCTCAGCCACTTCGACTCCACCTGCGAGTCCAGCGGTGTGCACCCGGCGGGGGACACGTTGACCGAAGCTCCCGGCGCCGAGAACGTTCACATCGGGCGCAATCTCGGTACCGTCCCCCTCGTCCTGGACGTGCTGTACGTCCTCCCGCACGGTGCGCCGCTGTCGCGGGACGCCCCCAACCCGGGCTGCGACTTCCAGTAGCACCCCGGGGCGGGCGGCCCCCGTCGTCAGCCGATCGGCGCGGGCATGCGGACCACGTCATACGCGAGGTCGATCACATCCCCGGTGGCCGGGTCGCTCAGCTCCACGCGCCAGCGCTCGGCGAACTGGTCGACGCCCTCGGTCATCGGGATGGTGCCGGAGATCAGCACCGTGCCGGGCACCAGGTCGCCGCGCTCGCGCAGGACGTCCGCCCAGTAGCCGGGGGTGAGCAGCTCGGCCAGGGTGCCGTTCTGGATCAGGGTCTCCCGGCCGTCGTGGGTCACCCACGCCCGCAGCGCCAGATCGTCCAGCCGCTCCTCCACGTCGGCGAGCCGCCAGGCCCGCCGGGCGAGGACGTCGGGGCTCGCGTTCTTGCTCCACGCGACGCCGTGCACCTCCAGCTCGCGGTCGGTGTGGTCGCAGGCGGCGGTCAGCAGCAGCTCACCCTCGCTGTCCACGACCAGGGCCCACTCGGCCTCGCCCGACGTACGGCCGTGCTGGACGCTGACGCGTTCGGTGTGCTGGGCGAGATAGGGGGAAACCGGGTACAGGGCGGGGGTCACGGACGGCGCGGGCACGCCCAGCTCGGCGAGCTCGGCGACATGCGCGGCCACGTCGGCCTGGCTGCGTCCCGCGTAGCCGGCGTTGAGCACCTGGACGACCTCGGTGCTGCGGGTGGTGCCGTCGGGCAGTTGGAAGGTGAGCAGCGCCATGGGATTCTCCACATCGATCGCGGTATCGGCGAGGTTAACTTTGCGCGGAAGGGTTGCGCATACGACCTGTATACAAGAAGTATGCCGGTAGGTCGACAGCTGCCCTGCACCCAGGCGCCCCTCATGAAGGAACAAGCACTGTGAACAAGAGCACCAGCGGCGACGGCGGCTCCGCCGTACGCCGCGCCTTCTTCGCCAGCCTCACCGGCACCGCCCTGGAGTGGTACGACTTCGCCATCTACTCCGTGGCCGCGGCCCTGGTCTTCGGCGATGTCTTCTTCCCGTCTGAGGACCCCGCCACCGGCACCCTGCTGGCCTTCTCCACGTACGCCGTCGGCTATGTGTCCCGCCCGCTCGGCGGCTTCGTCTTCGGCCGCCTCGGGGACAAGATCGGCCGCAAGAAGGTCCTCATCGCGACCCTCGTACTGATCGGGGTGGCGACCCTCCTGATCGGTCTGCTGCCCGGCTACGCCACGATCGGCGTCGCCGCGCCCATCGCCCTGGTCATCCTCCGCTTCGCGCAGGGCGTCGGCGTCGGCGGTGAGTGGGGCGGAGCCGTACTCCTCTCCAGCGAGTTCGGCGATCCGCGCAAGCGCGGCTTCTACGCCTCGGCCGCCCAGATCGGCCCGCCGGCGGGCAACCTCATGGCCAACGGCGTACTGGCGGCGCTCGGCGCGCTGCTGTCCGAGGACCAGTTCGTGTCCTGGGGATGGCGTGTGGCGTTCCTGCTCTCCGGTGTTCTCGTCGTCTTCGGGCTGTGGATCCGCACCAAGCTTGAGGAGACCCCGGTCTTCAAGGCGATGGAGGCCGAACAGACCCGCCCCACGGCCCCGATCCGCGAGGTGTTCACCACGCACCCGCGCGCGCTGGCCGCCGCGATCCTCAGCCGCGTCGCCCCGGACGTGCTGTACGCGCTCTTCACCGTCTTCGTCCTCACCTACGCGACCGGCGAACTCGACATGTCCCGCGGCGCGGCGCTCGCCGCCGTACTCATCGGGTCCTCCTTCCAGGTCTTCCTCATCCCCCTGGCGGGTGCCCTCTCCGACCGCGTCAACCGCCGCCTGCTGTACGGGCTTTCGGCCCTGGCGGCGGGGGTGTGGCCGTTCGTGTTCTTCCCCCTGACCGACGGCGGGAGCTGGCCGCTGCTCACCCTCGGTGTGGTGGTGGCGCTGGCCATCCACTCGTTCATGTACGGGCCGCAGGCGGCGTTCATCGCCGAGCAGTTCTCCGCGCGGCTGCGCTACACCGGCTCCTCGCTCGCGTACACCCTCGCCGGAGTCATCGGCGGGGCCGTCGCGCCCCTGGTGTTCACGGCGTTGCTCGACGCGTACGACTCCTGGGTGCCGCTGGCTCTGTACGTCGCGCTCACGGCGGTCGTCACGGTCACCGGGCTGTGTCTGGGCCGCGACGGGGACGAGTCGGAAGACACCCTTGAGGATGTCCCCGCGACGTCGTCCCTCGAAGCACCCGCCACGACGACCAACTGACAGGAGCCGCACCGTGCGCATCGCGCTGAGCCAGATCACCACCGGCCCCCACCCCGAGCGGAACCTCGTACTCCTTCGCGAACAGGCCCGCCGGGCGGCGGACGCGGACGCCCGCGTCGTCGTCTTCCCCGAAGCCGCGATGGCCTGCTTCGGCAGTCCCCTGGCGCCGCTGGCCGAACCTCTCGACGGCCCGTGGGCCACTGCCGTCCGGCAGATCGCGAAGGAGACCGGACTCGTCCTGGTCGCGGGCATGTTCACCCCGGCCCCGGACGGGAAAGTGGCCAACACCCTGCTCGCCACCGGCCCCGGTGTGGAGGCCGCGTACGACAAGATCCATCTCTACGACGCCTTCGGCTACGCCGAGTCCGACTCTGTGGCGCCCGGCTCCGAGGTCGTCACCATCGACGTCGACGGCGTCCGTATCGGCCTTGCCACCTGCTACGACGTCCGCTTCCCCGAGCTGTTCAGGGCCCATGCCGACGCGGGAGCGGTGCTCTCCCTGCTGCCCGCGTCCTGGGGCGCCGGCCCCGGCAAGCGCGAGCAGTGGGAGCTGCTGACCCGCGCCCGCGCGCTCGACGCCACCCTCTGGGTCGCGGCCGTGGGCCAGGCGGACCCGGCGGCGTCCGGGATTCTCCCGACCTCCAACGCTCCCACCGGTATCGGTCACAGCGCGGTCATCGGTCCCGACGGGACGGTACGGCAGAGCCTCGGCGAGGAGCCCGGGATGCTGCTCGCGGACCTGGACCTCGACGAGGTCTCCACGGTCCGGCGGGCCGTACCGGTGCTGGCCAACCGGCGTCTGCCGCTGGGGGAGCGCCCGGAGCACCAGGGCGACGCGCGCTGAGGAATCCGCGCTGAGGCTCAGCCCGCCAGCAGGACCTTGAGCGTCGTCTCCAGGTGGCTGTCGATCGCGATACGCGCGGCACGCCGGTCACCGGAGGCGATCGCCGCCAGGATCGCCCGATGCTCGGTCAGCACGGACTCCTGGCGGCCCTGCTGGTTGTACAGAGCCACCACCCCGGCCCGGATCTGCCGGCTGCGGAGCCCGTCGTAGTGCCGGTTGAGCAGTGTGTTGCCCGCGGCGGCGACGATCGTCGCGTGGAAGAGGTGATCCACCGCGATGAACTCCTTCGCGTGCTCGGGCCCGCTCAACGCGCGCTGGCGCTCCAGGAGTTCGGTGAGCTCGGCGAGGAGATCCCGGTCCCCGGGGTCGACCCGCTCCGCCGCGTACCGCTCGACGATGCCGCGCAGCTCCATCACTTCGCTGATCTCACGCCCCGACAGCGGCACGATCTGCGCGCCGCGCTTGGGCACCAGCCGTACGAGATCCTCGGCGGCGAGGAGCAGCAGTGCCTCACGGATGGGGGTGCGGGAGACTCCGATACGGTCGGCGAGCTCCTGCTCGGAGAGGAACTCGCCCTGCCGGTCCGGGTCGGTCAGGACGTTCTCCTTGAGAAACGCGTACGCCTTCTCCCGGCCCGATGTCGGCTCCGGTGTCCGCTCCGCCGTCATGGTTTCCCTCGTGACCCGTATGACTGCATACAGTGAGTATACAGCGCCCCGCTCCGCACGGGCTCTCGCGCCGGAGCCCCGTACACCGGCCGGGTGTACGGGGCTCCGGGGCCGCCATCGCGTACGAGGCCGCCCATCACGTACGCGCGGGGGCTCACGTACGCGTACGACTCACCGCGCTTCGGCCGCCGCTCCCGGCTCCCGGTGCTGGACGTGGGCCGCCAGCAGGTGGGAGTCGAGCAGGGAGGCGTCCGCCGTCCGGTCGGCCTTCGCGTAGCCGGCCAGCATGCGCTTGGTCAGGACCAGCGCCTCGGGGGAGCGCCGTACGAGCGACCGCGTCCAGGAGTTGACGACCCGGTCCAGCCGGTCCAGCGGCGCGATCTTGTGCAGGAGGCCGAGCCGGTGGGCGGTCTCCGCGTCGAACACCTCGCAGGTGAGCATGAGTTCACGGATCCTGGAGACTCCGGCCTCCGAGACCAGCCGGCCCATGGCGCCTCCCCAGGCGGGCGGCAGCCCGATGCCGACCTCCGGCATCCGGAAGCGGCAGGTGTCCGCGCCCGCGCGTAGATCGCAGTACGAGGCGAGCGCGAGCCCCGCACCGATCACCCCGCCGTGCAGCCGGGCGATGGTGACCGCGTGGGTGTTCTCCAGGGCCTGGCAGAGCCGGTGGGCCTTGTCCGCGACGCGCCGCAGTCCGGCTCCCGTCGGGTCCGCGGCGAGCGAGTCCTGGTACTCGTCGCGGTCGGCGCCCAGACAGAAGTCCTTGCCCATGGACGACAGCGTCAGGACGCGGATGTCCGGGCGTTCGTGCAACTCGTCGAGCAGCAGCAGGAGATCGTCGATGACGGCGACACCGAGGACGTCCTCCCGGTCCACCCAGGGGTTGAGGCGGACGTGGAGCAGGGGGCCGCTCCGCTCGACCTGTATGGCCTTGCGGGCGGGGCTGGTGAGCGTGTGGGCGGTCTCGGTCATGCGAGGGCGACATCCAAGTTCAGCGGGCGCCGGAACGCCACCCTGGGCGCCATCGTGGGGCTGCGCACGAGGGTGAGACGGGGAAAGCGGCGTATGAGTTGACGGAGCAGGATCTGGGCTTCGAGGCGGGCCAGCGGTGCGCCGAGGCAGTAGTGGATGCCTCCGCTGAAGGCCAGGTGCGCGGGCTTGCGCAGGGGGTCGAACACATCGGGGTCCTTGTGCTTGGCCGGGTCCCGGTGCGCCGCCCCCACCAGGAGGTGGATCATCTCGTCCTTGCGTATCTCCATGCCGCTCAGGACAGAGTCCTGCGCGGCCACCCGGCTGATGACATGGGTGGGCGCGTCGTAGCGAAGTGTCTCTTCCACGAAAGCGGGTACGAGGTCAGGACGGTCGGCGACAAGATCCCAGCGTTCCGGGCGCTCGACGAGCAGGCGCGTCATGGTCGTCAGGAGTGTCGAGGTGGTCTCCAGGGCGGCCAGCAGCACGAACAGCACAAGGAAATAGACGGATTCATCCGCCTTGGCGCGGTCGGGTTCCACCTCGTCCCACGTCCGTATCCAGCGGGAGACGGGATCGTCGCCGAGGTTGGCGCGACGGTCCTTCACCAACTCCACGAAGTACGAGCGCAGTTCGGCGGTGGCGGCGTCGGAGCTGGCCAACTGGCTCGCCGAGGGCAGCAGTTCCTGGGTGAAGACCTGGTCGTGGGTGAGCTGTCGAAGACGGGGCCAGTCGGCGGCGGGCAGTCCCAGCCAGTCACCGATGGTGGCGACCGGCAGTTGGTCGCCCACCAGGGCCACGAAGTCGGCCTCACCATCGTTTAAACGCTCCGCCAGGGAATCCAGCAGCTGATCCGACGCCCGGGTCACCGTCACACCGATCCGCTCCACGGCGGCCCGGTCGAAGCTGCCGGCCGCCCGGCGCGCCTGGGTGTGGTCCGGGGGATTGAGCGCGGCCAGCGTGTGGCTCATCTCCCGTGACGAGGAGGCGTTCCAACGGGTGCCCGAGCCCTGTTTCTCGCGCCAGTCCCGGTCGGGTTCAAGCCAGTCCCGGCTGCGCAGCACCTGATCGCAGACCTCGAAGCTCGTCGCGAAGAAGGCGTTCCAGGGGGCCGGGGTGACCTCGCCCCTCGACCGCAGCTCCTCGTAGATCGGGAAAGGGTCCGCCTGCCCCCTCGGCGTCCGCAGACGCGAGAAGAGGGAGGCGGACTCCCTGCGGTTGTACGTCGGAGCGGTGGCAACTCCCATGATGGGGCCCCTTTCTGAGAACCGATCCGATGCTTACCCGTATCAAAGTTGAAGCATCCAATAACACAGGGGTCTCAGTGGGTTACTTAAATCACTCCCCCCTCGTCCATGCCAGGAAGCGGCTGAACATTCCGCCCTTCTGCTGCTGCGGCGCGGCGGCTGAGGCGGGCCTGGGTGCCTGGGCGCCGGAGCGCTGCTCGGCCGTCCCCGGCTGCTGAGGCGCCTGGGGCTGGGAGGGCCTCGTGGCCATCGACGGGACCGTCCTGGGGCTGAACCGGATCGGTACGGTCACCAGGGAGCGGCTCCACGGGGACGGCGCCCAGGCGAGTGTCTTGAACGGGACACGCATCTCGACATCCGGCAGCCGGTTGAGCAGCGCCTCGACGGCCGCGACCGCGATCACGAACGCCGGGTCCTTGGCCGGGCACGCGTGCGGACCCGCGCCGAAGGCCAAGTGCGCCTTCGCGCTGAGCTGTTGGCGGTGCTCGGTGAGCTTGGGGTCGGTGTTGGCCGCGGCGAAGGAGATCAGCACCGGGTCGTTGGCCCGTACCACCCGGCCGCTCAGCTCGACGTCGTGAGTCGGGTAGTGGGCCGCGTAGTTGGCGATCGGCGCGTAGTTCCACAGGCTCTGCGAGACGGCGTCCTCGACCGGCAGCCCGTCCTGCCACTCCTCGTCCAGGTACAGCGCGCTGCTGGTGCCGATGACGGCCGTCAGGGGCGCGGTGCCGCCGGAGAGCAGCGTCACGAGCTGGTGCAGCACCTCCTCGTCCGTCAGCTGGGCCGAGTGCTCCATCAGACGGGTCGTCAGGTCGGCGGCCGGGCGGCGTCGCTTGAGGGCGATCAGCTCGGTGAGCGCCCCGCCCAGCACCTCGTCGGCGCCCGGGGTGCCCTCGAAGATGCCGCTGATACCGGCGATCACGCGGTCGCCGATCTCGGGCGGGCAGCCGAAGAGTTCGCTGAAGACCAGCAGCGGCAGCGGCTGGGCGTAGTCCGCCATCACCTCGGCCTGCCCACGGGGCTCCGAGCTGAACTGGCTGATCAGGTAGTCGGCGGACTGCTGCGTCTGCCTCACCAGCTGGAGCTCGTTGACCGTGGCGAGACTGTCGGTGACCGCCTGGCGCAGCCGGGCGTGGGCCGCGCCGTCACTGAACAGGGCGTTGGGGCGGTAGCTCATCATGGGCAGCGCCGGGCTGTCCGGAGGGACACGGCCCTCGTTCAGCGCGTTCCAGCGGCGGGAGTCACGTACGAAGGACTGGGGGTTCTGCAGGACGTACAGAGCGGCGTCGTAGCTCGTGATCAGCTCGACCTGGACGTCCGGGGCGATGTCGACCGGCGCGCTCGGGCCGAACGTGCGCAGGTGCGCGTAGTGGCCGTCGGGGTCGGCTCCGAAGGCGGGGCCGTGCAGCTGGACGTTGCCGTGGCTGCTGTGGGCGGGGCAGCCCGGGGGTATCTGCGAGGCGTCAAGCGGCTGTTGCATGGTGGCGCTCCTAGCCGAGTTGGGTCATGAGGTGTTGGACGAGGGTGATGAGCGCCGGCGCCGATGAGCCCTCGTCGCGTACGTCGCACTTGACGACGGGGGTGTCGGCGGACAGGTTCAGCGCTTCGCGGACTTCGTCGAGCGGGTAGTCCGTGTTGCCCTCGAAGTGATTGACGCCGATGGCGTAGGTCAGGCCGAAGCTCTCGACCAGGTCCAGGACCGGGAAGGACTCGTGCAGCCGCTCCGGGTCGACGAGGACCAGCGCGCCGAGCGCGCCCCGCGACAGCTCCTCCCACATCTCCTTGAAACGCTCCTGTCCGGGCGTTCCGAAGAGATAGAGGACGAGCGAGTCGCTGAGGGTGAGGCGGCCGAAGTCCATGGCCACGGTGGTGGTCTTCTTGTGAGGTGTGCCCGACAGGTCGTCGAACCCCTCGCTGGCCTCGGTGATCTCTTCTTCGGTCCGCAGCGGCTCGATCTCCGAGAGACTGCCGATGCAGGTGGTCTTACCGACTCCGAAGTGCCCCACAATGAGGATCTTCACCGTCTGCGAGACGTCCGGATCCAGGTACACGCGTTACGCTCCGAATCGATTCTTAAGGCCTTCGAGCACGGCGCTGACCAGTTCTCTGTCGACACGTTCGGCGCGCGGTACCGGCCTCCGCACGAGGATGAGGCTGTCCTCTTCCAACTGCGCCAGCAGAATGCGCACGATGCCCACCGGCAGGTGCGTGTGCCCGGCGACCTCGGCCACGGACAGGAATCCCTCGGTGATCAGGTCCAGGACCTGCCGCGCCTCGGGAGACAGCGCGCCCGCCATGGCGGACGCGCCTTCCGCCGCCATGACCAGGGCGGTGTGTTCGTACTGGTGGTCCGGGGGCAGGGCACGCCCGTTGGTGATCACGAAGAGGGGAACCAACGGCGACGTCAGCTCCAACTCCTGCTCGGGCTCGTGCTCGTCAGGCATGGCCCGCCCTCTCTCCCCGTGCTGTCGGCGTGGTCAGTCTGGGCACCACCTCGTGCAGACGAGTGGTGAACTCCTCGATGTCACAGTCGTGCTGGGCGGCGGCTGCCAGGAAGGCGCCGGGGCCGGCGGCCATGAGGAAGATCCAGCCGTGCTGGAACTCGATGACCGTCTGGCGCCACTCGGCGTCCTCCAGGACGCCGGCGAACTGCGAGGTGACTCTGCTGTACGCGTGAATGCCCGTCATCGCGGCGGCGATCGTGTCCGCCAGGTCTCTGTTCATCCCGCTGGTCGAGCCGCGGGGCAGACCGTCCGCCCCGAGCAGTACGGCGTGCCGGGCGCCCCGTACCTCGTCGACCACCCGGTCGAGCTCGGGCAGTACGAACCCCGAATCGCGCCTGCCCTCAGGCCTCGGCGCCGCGGTGTGCCCCGCGCCCGCGTCGGCCTCCGACTTGAGCCTCGGGGGCGACGTGAGGTTGTTGCCCAGCCGGGCGACAAGGCGCTGCATACGGAAGGAGATCTGCTGCATGTCCACATCGGGCGCCGCCGCGGCGGCCAGATAGGCACCCTGTCCGGCGCCTATGAGGAAACTCCACCCGTGGGAGAACTCGATGATCGTCTGGTTCCACTGCCGGTCCTCCTCAGGGCCGGCGAAGTGGGCCGTGGCACGGCTGAGCGACTGCATCCCGGCCATGGCGGCCGAGATGGTACGGACGTCCTTCTGGGCCAGGCCTTCCGTGGCCCCGCGGGGGAGGCCGTCCGCGGACAGCAGGACGGCGTGCCGTGCCCGAGGCACGTTGTGCACGATGTCCTCAAGCATCCACGACAGGTCTGCGGTCATGCGTCTTCGGACCCTTCGAGCGACGTGGCATCAAGGTTTCGGCCGGAAAGCGTGCCGCGCTGGAAGGCCCCCAGGCTGCGTCCGGAGAAACGGCTGGGCTCCTCGGCGCTCCGGGGCGCCGGCGGCGTGCTCTCGGGGTCGGGCACGCTGGCGATGGGAGCCTGGCGCGCGCCGCGCTTCGGCAGGCCGTGCGTCGTACGCGACCCGTTCTGCGGGCGGCCTTCGGTACGCAGGATGTTGCTGACGGGGGCCTCGTAGGCCGGCGGTGTCTCCTCCACGGTCCACAGCTCCTCGGGCAACAGGACGACGGCCCGGACGCCGCCGTACCGGGAGACTCCGGTCACATCCACCCTGAAGCCGTACTGCCGGGCGATCAGCCCGATCACCGGGAAGCCGAACTTCGGCTGGTTCCCGAGCTGCGACAGACGGGGGACGATGTTGCCGGAGAGCAGTTCGGTCGCTCGCTGCCGGTCCTCGTCGTTCATGCTGACGCCGGCGTCGTCGATGACGATGCACAGGTTGTTCTGGACCCGCTGGAACGTGATCTCGATAGGCGCGTCGTGCTGCGAGAAGCTGGCGGCGTTGTCCAGCAGTTCGGCGACGGCGAGGGCCACGGGGGCGACCGCGGACGCCTTCAGGGCGAGACCGGTCTGCTGCATGATGGAGACCCGGTGGAAGTTGCGGATCTGCCCCTGGGCGCTGCGCACCACGTCGTACACGCTCGCGGCCCGCTTACGGCGGCCGAGCGGCGCACCGCACATGACGGCGATGCCCTGCGCCTTACGCGCCATCTGCGCGTTGGCGTGGTTCACTTCCAGCAGATCGCTGAGGACGGCGTGGTTGCCGTACTTGCGCTGCACGTCGTCCAGGAGGGTCGTCTGCTCCGCCGCGAGACTCTGCAGGAAGCTGGCGGCGCCCTTGAGGACGGCCTTGGTGTTCTCCTCCGCCGCTTCCTTGGCCTCTTGGAGAGTTCGGTCCAGATCGGTCGTGAACCTCATCAACTCGGCCCGCGCGAGCTGGAGTTGTTGGTCCGATATGTGTAGCTGGTGCCTCAGCTCGCCTTCGCTCTGCTGCTTCTTGGCCCCCAGGGCTCTGTTGCGGGCGGCGAGTGCCACGACCGCGACGACGGCTATCGCCGCCACCGCAACCAAGCACCACACAAGTGCGTCTCGAATCATGGAAACCTTTCCCGGCGCATGCCATGCGGACGGCGACGGATGCACCTCGCGAGTACCCGCGACACTGCCGCTCGGCGCCGCCCGGCCGCTGTCGCGTGGAGGGTGGGGGCCGCCGATCGCGAAACAGCATCTGAGGCTAGTGGATCAAGATCACAGATGCGGGGATGCTATCACCGGCTCCCTCTGCCGCCTCAGCTCCACCAGGGGTCCCACGGTTCGGCCAACATGTATCCCGCATATGCGTATTGACAGTTTGGAGGCATATGCCTCCGCGACCGGTTCCCCCGTACTCTCACGGTCAACCCCGAGTCATTCAAGGGCCTTCACAAGAGGAGTGACAATCTCTCACATGCCCTGGGGCCACCCCGGGGCCCACAGGGGTCCACAAGATGAACGCCAGGCACACCCTCACCAGGAAGCCTCACGGATCGCGCCCGGGATGACGCTTCCACAGAGGGGGGTGGCGGTCCTGGGGGCGGCACAGTGTGATGTGTGTCCTATGCGTGCCGAGGCGCGGAAATCGAGGGAACCCCGGCGTCGGCGTCATCACGGAGAGTCCTCTTCGAAGGCGCCGCGTTCTTTCCCGCCCTGCTGGTCCTGGGTCTGCGACTCCACGACCGATCGCAGCAGGACCTCGGCTGCGTTGAGCCGTTCCCGAAGGTTCTGAACTTCCAGGTCTCGCGCGCGTAGGACAACCTCGCGCCCAGACTCCGCGGCGTAGCGTTGGCGCTCTTCCTCCCTGGCCCAAGTGAAATAGAGCTCTGCGCGACGGGCGTGCAGCCCGTTCAGCTTCTCCAGGAGTACCAGCCGCTCATCACGGACTTCCCGCAGTTCGTCCTGCAGCCGCTCGATGCGTTGGCTGTGCTTTCCCAGCTCATCTTGCAGATCGGCGACGCGTCGGCGCAGTTCCTCGTTACGCCCCCGTTCGTGGCCCAGCTGTTCGTGCAAGTGGATCAGCCGGTCGGCAAGGTCTGCACGTGCCTCAAGGGCCAGCAACAACTCCTTGCGGGTCTCTCCCTCACGACGGCTGCGCCTGGTTGCCTGGTCCTGAAGGTCTTCCTCCACGGCATCGAGATCGGGGATGCTCAGATCCACGGTTGGTGCGGTCTCTTCCGCCTCTTCCTCCCAGGCGACCGGCTTGGGCAGTGCCAGAGGCGAGGTCTCGTCCCGTACGGCGACCCACAGCGTCCGGAACTCGTCCACGTCACCGTCCAGGGCTTCCACGACGAGTTCCAGCGCCCCCCAGCCCGGCGGGCTCGCGCAGTGCAGCACGTTGCCCACGGTTGTATGGCTGATGGCCTTGCCGGTGCGCTGGGCCACGACGCGGAAGCTCGGCTCACCGCTCTGCCGGTGAAGAAGCTTCAGCCGATAGCTGAGCCGCTCAAGCGCCGGCCCCGGCATGGTCTGGGATGCCGCCGACGCCATGACTCCCCCTCCGGTCCGCTCCCAGCCGATCATCGCAGGGCCACGCAGCCCGCGCCCGAGAATCTCGGACGCCACAGGTGGAGGCCTGCGTCAACTTCTGTAAGGCAGCGGCGGCAGACGTCTCAACTTGTCTGCCTCATAGACAAGTTCGACAGCCCGCGTCCACTTCTGTAATCGGCTCCGCGCGCTGCCGGAGCGTGGAAGCACCGGATGGATCCGGTCACTCACAGCTCACATGGAGAAGGCCATCACATGACGTCGCTCGCCCTTTTGCCCCTGACCGTGCCGGTAGCTGTTTGTCTGCTCGTCAGTGTTCTCAGCGCCGTATACATATGGTCCGGCAACACCGCCCGTCGGACGCGCGCATGGCGCGTGCTGCGCGCCCTGCTCGGTGCTGTCGGATGCGATCGGGCGGATGATGCGTAGTCGCCAGGTCCCTTTGCATCACGTCTGAGCAGTCCTGCAAAGCGGCCTCAGTCGGGGGCAGAGACACGCCTCAGGCCGCTCGACCGGCTTCTCGTACCGGCGCCGGGCCAGCTCGTCTTCTGTCGGCGTCTCGCAGCGCGAAGGCCCTCCTGTCCAATGGGCGGAAGGGCCTCTGGCCAGGTGTTTCTCTGTGCCCCCGGCAGGATTCGAACCTGCGACACCCGCTTTAGGAGAGCGGTGCTCTATCCCCTGAGCTACGGAGGCTCCGTCGTGTTCCCCGCGCAGGTGACGCGCGGTGGCAACGACTGGCCACCGACAGCGTAGCGGATACGCACCCGCGGTGTTTCTCCGTGTGGGGAAGGCCGGTGGTGCGAGTGGGGGCCGCTCTACGATGAAGGGGGCGGACATCATTCGGGGGAAGGAACGAGCAGCGTGGAGATCAATCTCTCGTTCGGCGGTGGCACGGCGGAGGAACAGGGCGGGGATCACACGCAGGCCGCTGGCTCGCTGCGTCGCTGGCTGGTGGCCGAGCCTGAGCTGCGGGGGCGGGCG
>NZ_MDCR01000224.1 GCF_001723055.1 Streptomyces niveus | reverse complement strand
GCGTAGACGACGAGGTTGTCGCGGTATTCGCCGCGCCCGCGGTCGTACGCGCCGCCGCAGGTGATCAGCCGAAGGGCCGGCGGGCCGGTGGTCGCGTAGACCTGGCTGTCGGGGAGGGCGTCCTTCTCGTACTGCCGCAGGGCCTGGACGGTGTACGCCGCGTCGGCGCCGTCCTCGCGGCGCAGGGTGATCCGGTCGCCGGGGCGCAGCGAGGACAGTCCGTGGAAGGCGCCGGGTCCGGTGGCGGAGTCGACGTGGCCGACGATCACCACCGCGCCCGGGTCGCCCGGCCGTGGCCCGTCGCTCCACCAGCCCACCCGGGCGGGGTCCTTGGGTACGCCGAGGCGGCCGTCCTGCCGCACCCGCAGTCCGAGGAGGCCCTGGTCGAGTCCGATGGCGGGTATGCGTATGCGGGCCGGGGGTGAGGCGGGTGTACGGCTCGCGGAGGGGGCGGCGGCCTCGTCCGGGCCGGAGTGGACGGGCAGGGTGCCTATGTCCGTCCGCGCGGCGGTCGGCTCGGGCGTCGACATCAGCGTGGAGACGCCGACGCAGGTCAGTGCTATGCCGGCGACTATCGCTCCGGCGGCGGCTGTTCGGCGCCCCGGCGGGCGCGATCCCCGGCCGTGGCGCGGTCGCCCGCCCCGCCAGGAGCGGGGCGGGCGACCGGAGAAGAGCGGGCCGGTCATGCCCGCTCGGCGCGCCGTCGGCGCAGGGCCATGACACCGGCGCAGGCGAGCAGCGCGCCGCCGCCCACGGCCGCGACGGGGCCGACGGGGAAGCCGCCGCCGAACGCGTTGCCGCCGAGGCCCGCGCCGACCCCGCCGTCGGGGTGGAGGGCGTCGGCCTGGTTGACGGCCGCGGTGTTGGGCAGCGCCACGTACGGGAACGAGTCACCGGGCTCGCGGTAAGGGGTGTCGACCTTGTCGCCGGCGGCCAGCGCGGGCACGATCTTGCCGGTCTGGGCGGCGCCTTCGAGCGCCTGGAGTTCGATGTCCACGACGTCGTCGTTGAGCCGGCGGCCGTTGGGGAAGCCGGCCAGGTCCTCACCCAGGACACCGAGCCGGTTGGGCTTGGCGGCGGGCGGGACGGACATGTTGAGCCGCAGCTCCTCGGCGGGCACGATCGCCGACTTGTCCGCGTCCTTGTTGAGCTGCTGCGCGTTGAGGTCGGCCTTGATCGGGCCGCACGCCTTGCAGATGCCGGTGAGGAAGATCTCGACCAGGTCGTTTCGCGGGGTGGCGGGGGCGGGGACCCCGTAGATGCTCTGGACGAGCTTGGGGACGATCGGGTCCTTCACCGCGTTCACGACCGGCGTGACGGAGGCGTCCTTGTCCGGGCTGAGCGCGTTGAAGGCGTCCTTGTACTTCAGCGGTACGACGACCTCGTTGACCAGCGGGTTGCCCAGGCGCGAGACCTGGCGCCAGCCGTCCTCGCCGCCCTTGTCGGGGGCGCCGCCGGCCTGCCCGTCCGTTCCCTTGCCGTCCACGGCGTCGGCGCTCTCGCCGCCCTTGCCGCCGGTGACGTCGGCGCCCTTGCGGTCGGTCGTGGACCACACGCCGATCACGGGGTTACGCGTGGCGTCGCCCTTCAGGGCCACGGACTTCTTCGGCACCTGGATGGCGATCGTGTTCACGTTGTACCCGGCGAGGGTGTTGTGGCCGGTCTCCGAGAGGTTGCCCCCGTACAGGAGGTCGAAGATCCGCAGATCGGCGAAGAACGGGTCCGACGTCTGGCCCGCCATCGTCTGGCCGCCGTCCGGCAGCTGCTTCACGGCCTGCTTGCGCAGTGACGCGTAGTCGGGCATCGACGCCTTGCCGACGTTGGAGGGGGCGGCGGGGGCGTCGTCGAGGAGCGTCCTGCGGTTGCCCGCGCTGTCGGTGACCGTCAGGTCGTACGTCTGGCGGAAGTTCAGGGTCGGGTCGTCCAGGTTCTTGACGACGCCGGTGTTGTAGAGGAACTGGTCCGCGGAGTCACGGATGTGGTCGGTGAACTCCCAGGTGTAGGTCGTGTCCGGCTTGCCGTCGCCGTTCGCGTCGATCTTGATGTTGTAGCGCGCGTCGTTGGCGAACGGGTAGAAGTTCGGCCCGCCGTTGGGCTCCTGGAACGGGATCCAGTTCGCCACCAGGGTGACGGTGTCGGGCTTGTCCGGGCTGGTGAAGGCGTACACGTCGGTGTTGTCGGCCTTCGGATCGCCCGCCGTCATCGGCGCCTCGCGGTGGCTGGACGCCGAACTGGTGGCGGGCGCGAGGCCGGTGACGGCCGCCGCGCCGACCAGCGCGAGGGTGCCGACCGAGGCGAGGGTGCGTTCGGCCCGGCGGGACGCGGGCTTTCGTCCGGGCAGGTGGAAGGAGCGCATGGTCATCCGATCCGGTGAGAGCCGCGTGGCCCCCGGTGTCCGAGGACGGCGCGGCTGAAGCTGCGGGGCTCCGGGCGTCACTCGGGCCCGCGAGGCGCCCTGATCGGCGATGGCTGCGCGGCATAAGTCCCACAATGTGACGT
>NZ_MDCR01000223.1 GCF_001723055.1 Streptomyces niveus | reverse complement strand
CCGGGCGACCACCTCGTCCACGTTGAACGGCTTGGTGATGTAGTCGTCGCCCAGCGAAAGCCCGCCGACGATCTCGGCGGGCGCGTCCCGCGCGGTGAGGAAGACCACCGCCATCGCCGGGTGGGACAGCCTCAGTTGGTGCGCGATGTCGCGGCCGTCGCCGTCCGGGAGCATCACGTCGAGCAGCGCCACGTCGGGGCGCCCGCGCCGTACCGCCTCCGCCGCCTCCCGTACCGAGCCCGCCGCCACCACGTCGAACCCGTGGTAGCGCAGGGCGATGGTCAGGACGTCGGCGATGCTCGGCTCGTCCTCGACCAGCAGGACGGTCGCTGCCGCATCCGTCGCGCCCGTCCCGTCTGTCCCGTCCGTCGTGGTCATGGCTCCAGTATCCGGGCGCGATCCGCCCCGACGGGCGGGCCCTGCCTTGGAGTTCCTTGAGAGTCCTGCCGTCGACCCCACCCGCGCGGGTGCGGGCGACGATTCTGGGTCTGTCCGAAGCAGCCGACCATGAGCGGAGGAACAGATCGTGGAGGCATGGGCACGGTGGCTGCCGGGGTGGCTGGACAGGCGGCTCCCGCAACCGGCCCTGGTGGCACCGGTGACCGCGCCACCGACCGGCGAGCCTTCTACAGAGGACGCGTCCACCGGCACCACCGTCGTGCACGGCTTCGTCCGTACGGAGGAGGGCATGCCCGTCGCCGACGCCGTACTGACCCTGGTCGCACCCTCGGGCACCCGGCTCGACCGGGTGGGGACGCTCGCCGACGGCTCGTACATCCTCAGCGCCCCGATCGGTGGCTCCTACCTGCTGGCCGCCACCGCCCGGGCGTACGAGCCGTGGTCCCGGCGCATCACGGTCGGCCGCGACCCGCTCGTGCACGACCTGACACTCAGCCCGCAGGAGGCCGCTTCACCATCGCACCTGGCATGAACTCCGCCACGCGGACATGATGCCGTCCCTCGCCCGATCGGGAAGAGTCGGTCCCATGATGCGTGCGGAGGATGTGCTGGCCGTCCTGGATCTGCTCGACCGGGCCGGTATCGAGGTCTGGCTCGACGGCGGCTGGGGCGTCGACGCCCTCCTGTGCGAGCAGACCCGTCCCCACGAGGACCTGGACATCGTCGTACGTGCCGAGGCTCTGGCCGACTACGCGCGGACGATGGGCGAGAACGGCTTCCGGCTGTGGCGGGACGACGGACCGTACAACCAGGTGCTCGTCGACGACACCGGACGGCTGGTCGACGTCCACGCGGTGGACCTCGGCGTCACCCGTACGGACGAACGGGGCGTCGAGGTGTACGGCCCCGGCGGACTGCCCTACCCGGTGGGCTCGCTGACCGGCAGCGGGCGGGTCCGGGGCCGCCGGGTCGACTGCGGCACGGCCCACTTCCAAGTCGCCTCGCACACCGGATACGCGATCGACGAGGACGACGAACGCGACGTCCTGGCCCTGCACCACCGCTTCGGCGTACCGCTGGCCGCACGCGTGCGCGCGTGGCACGAGGAGGACGGGTGGGGCGTGCTGGACGCCGCCAACCTCCGGGAGGACGTATGGGCGCACTTCTCGGCCGTCGCCGGTGACGACTACGTCGAGCCGGTCGTGGGCCAGGCCGTCACGTTCTCACTGGAGCAGGAAGCGGAGGAGCCGGCGGAGGGAGCGGGGACAGCGCGGCAGGGCGGCTACCGCAGGCGCGCGATGACCGTCTGGCCCGAAGGCGCCGCGCTCTCCGCCGTCACATGGAGCTGAGCGAACGGGCGTAGGCGATCTGCCCCATGACGACCTGGAAGCTCTCCGGGCCGGTCGCGGGGATCATCGTCGAGTGGTGCTTGCCGCCGCTGGTCACCATCACCTGGATGAAGCCGGTGGTCTTGCGCTCCTTCATAAGGAGGAAGAGCAGACCGAGCAGACAGAAGATGAAGAAGATGACCGCCAGGACGATGGCGTGCGCGGGGATCTTCTCCTCCGTACGCGACATGTCCGTCGCGTTCCACACCGCGCCCTGGATCGGCAGCGTGCCGGACGGCGTCACGATCCCGTGGTTCATGACGGTGATGTCGCCGATCGACACCAGCGGGGCGCCGCCGCCGGAGGCAGCGGGAATGGGCAGACCGGCGGCCATCGTCGGGTCGTAGCTCGGACCGCCCTGGTTGGGATAGCCGTACCCCGGCGCCGGGTTCGGGTAGCCGTAGCCCGGCTGCGTGGGGCCCCATCCGTACGCCCCGTCGCCACCGTCCGGACCCGGGTTCGGATTCGCCTGGCTCATGTCTTCCCCGCTTCCCTGCTGCTCTACTCGGTCTGTCTGAATCCTGGCACAGAAAGGGCCCGCCCCGTACGGGCCGTTACGGCTTTGTACGGAAACGGGCCCTCACCGCGCCGGTGGTGGGCTTCCCGGGCTCAGAAACGCCGCGTGATCAGCGCGCGCTTCACTTCCTGGATCGCCTTGGTGACCTCGATACCGCGCGGGCAGGCGTCCGTGCAGTTGAACGTCGTACGGCAACGCCACACGCCGTCCTTGTCGTTGAGGATCTCCAGCCGCTGCTCGCCGGCCTCGTCACGCGAGTCGAAGATGAACCGGTGCGCGTTGACGATCGCCGCCGGGCCGAAGTACTGCCCGTCGTTCCAGAACACCGGGCACGACGACGTGCACGCCGCGCACAGGATGCACTTCGTGGTGTCGTCGAACCGCTCGCGGTCCTCCGCCGACTGAAGCCGCTCACGCGTCGGTTCGTTCCCGGTGGTGACCAGGAACGGCATCACGTCGCGGTACGCCTGGAAGAACGGCTCCATGTCCACGACCAGGTCCTTGAGGACCGTGAGCCCCTTGATGGCCTCGACCGTGATCGGCTTCGCGACGCCCGTCTTCTTGTCGAAGGACGTGATGTCCTTGATCAGCGTCTTGCACGCGAGACGGTTCTTGCCGTTGATCCGCATCGCGTCCGAGCCGCAGATCCCGTGCGCGCAGGAACGCCGGAAGGTCAGCGAGCCGTCGACGTCCCACTTGATCTTGTGAAGGGCGTCGAGCACGCGCTCCTTCGGGTCGATCTCGATCGAGAAGTCCTCCCAGCGGGACTCGTCCGAGATCTCCGGGTCGAAGCGGCGGACCCGCAGCGTGATCGTGATGTACGGCGACGCGGCGGATTCGGCCTCGACCTTGTCCAGTAGGGGAGTTGCCATCAGTACTTACGCTCCATCGGCTGGTAGCGGGTCTGGACGACCGGCTTGTAGTCGAGACGGATGGACTCCGTGCCGTCGTCGCCGACCTCGCGGTACGCCATGGTGTGGCGCATGAAGTTCACGTCGTCCCGGTTGGGGAAGTCCTCGCGGTAGTGACCGCCGCGCGACTCCTTGCGGGCGAGCGCCGACACGGCCATCACCTCGGCCAGGTCGAGCAGGTTGCCCAGCTCGACGGCCTCCAGCAGATCCGTGTTGAAGCGCCGGCCCTTGTCCTGGATGGACACGCGCAGATAGCGGTCGCGCAGCTCGCCGATCTTCTCGACGGCCGTCTTGATCGTCTGCTCGGTACGGAAGACCATGACGTTCGCGTCCATGGTCTCCTGGAGCTCGCGGCGGATGTCCGCCACCCGCTCGTGGCCCGTCGACGAGCGCAGCCGCTCGACCTGTGCCTCGACCAGCTCCGCCGGGTTCTCGGGGAGTTCGACGTGGTCGTGCTTGGCCGCGTACTCGGCGGCGGCGATCCCGGAGCGCTTGCCGAAGACGTTGATGTCGAGCAGCGAGTTGGTGCCGAGCCGGTTGGCGCCGTGCACCGACACGCACGCGACCTCGCCGGCCGCGTACAGCCCCGGCACGACCGTGGTGTTGTCCCGCAGGACCTCGCCCTGGACGTTGGTCGGGATGCCGCCCATCGCGTAGTGCGCGGTGGGCTGGATCGGGATCGGGTCCGTGTACGGCTCGATGCCCAGGTACGTACGCGCGAACTCGGTGATGTCCGGGAGCTTGGCGTCCAGCTGCTCCGGCGGCAGGTGCGTCAGGTCGAGGTAGACGTGGTCGCCCTCGGGACCGCAGCCGCGGCCCTCGCGGATCTCGGTGTAGATGGACCGCGAGACGACGTCGCGCGAGGCGAGGTCCTTCATGACGGGCGCGTACTTCTCCATGAAGCGCTCACCGTCCTTGTTACGGAGGATGCCGCCCTCACCGCGGGCGCCCTCCGTAAGGAGGATGCCCATGCGCCAGATGCCCGTGGGATGGAACTGGAAGAACTCCATGTCCTCCAGCGGCAGTCCGCGCCGGTAGCACGCCGCCTGACCGTCACCGGTCAGCGTGTGCGCGTTGGACGTCACCTTGAAGAACTTGCCGGTGCCGCCGGACGCGTAGATGACCGACTTGGCCTGGAAGACATGGATCTCGCCGGTCGCCAGCTCGTACGCCACGACGCCCGCCGACGTCTTGACGCCGTCGATCTCCACGATCAACTGGTCAAGGACGTAGAACTCGTTGAAGAACTCCACGCCCTCCTTGACACAGTTCTGGTAGAGCGTCTGGAGGATCATGTGGCCGGTGCGGTCCGCCGCGTAGCAGGACCGGCGGACCGGGGCCTCGCCGTGGTTACGGGAGTGGCCGCCGAACCGGCGCTGGTCGATGGTGCCGCCCGGCGTCCTGTTGAACGGCAGACCCATCTTCTCCAGGTCCAGGACCGCGTCGATGGCCTCCTTCGCCAGGATCTCGGCGGCGTCCTGGTCGACCAGGTAGTCGCCGCCCTTGATCGTGTCGAAGGTGTGCCACTCCCAGTTGTCCTCCTCCACGTTGGCGAGCGCGGCGGCCATGCCGCCCTGCGCGGCGCCCGTGTGGGACCTGGTGGGATACAGCTTCGTCAGGACGGCGGTACGGCTGCGCTTGGTCGACTCGATGGCCGCGCGCATACCGGCGCCACCGGCGCCGACGATGACGGTGTCGTACTTATGGATCTTCATTGCTCTCGTCAGCCCCGGCTTTAGCGGATGTTCGGGTCGAAGGTGAAGATCACCAGCGTGCCCAGAAGGATGGTGAACACCGTCGCGGTGTACAGCAGGCCCTTGAGCCACAGGCGCGTGTTGGCACGCTCCGCGTAGTCGTTGATGATCGTGCGCATGCCGTTGGCGCCGTGCAGCATCGCCAGCCACAGCATCAGCAGATCCCAGGCCTGCCAGAACGGGGACGCCCAGCGGCCGGCCACGAAGGCGAAGCCGATCTTGCTGACGCCGCCGTCGAGCACCAGCTGGATGAGCAGGTGGCCGATGACCAGGACGACGAGGACGACGCCGGACAGGCGCATGAACAGCCAGGCGGCCATCTCGAAGTTGCCGCGCGTCGACTTGGGGGTCTTCGCGGTGCGCTTGCGCGGCGGCTCGATGAGCGGCGCGGGGTGGTCGACGTCGAAGACGTTCACACCCTCGACGGGACTGATCGCGGCGGTGGAACCGGTCGCGGTGGTGTCTGCGGACATCGGTCAGCTCCCCCAGATCTCGCGTGCGGCGTGGCCGAGCACGGGGTAGATGGCGCCCAGCATCAGGACGAGCCAGACACCGACGACGCTCCAGAGCATCTGCTTCTGGTAGCGCGGGCCCTTGGACCAGAAGTCCACGGCGATGACACGCAGGCCGTTGAGCGCGTGGAAGAGGACGGCGGCCACGAGGCCGTACTCCATTACTCCGACGAGGGGCGTCTTGTAGGTCGCTACGACGTCGTCGTAGGCCTCGGGGGAGACGCGGACGAGTGCGGTGTCCAGCACATGGACGAACAGGAAGAAGAAGATGGTGACGCCGGTGACTCGATGAGCCACCCATGACCACATTCCTTCCCGGCCGCGGTACAGCGTTCCTGCCGGCACGGAAAAGCCCTCCGGGAGCGGGGATAGGGGCCGGCCGCCATCTTCTACTCGATGAAGCACAGTGGTGTCGGTCGTGCCCGGCCGGGTACGGTCCACCGGCCCTGGCCATCGTAGCGACGCTTTGTCGGTTCGATTGCGCGGGGGCCCTTCGGTG
The DNA here is from genome assembly GCF_001723055.1 of Streptomyces niveus. Taxonomy (GTDB): domain Bacteria; phylum Actinomycetota; class Actinomycetes; order Streptomycetales; family Streptomycetaceae; genus Streptomyces; species Streptomyces niveus. Next base: position 29,233 of record NZ_MDCR01000223.1, on the reverse strand, counting down.
TGATCAAACAGGCAGTCAAACGGCCACGGACGGGCTATCCGGACGGCCGTAGTCGTTCGATTCCTGCGAAACGCGGGGAGCGGGCGGTTCCGGTTGGCGTCCCGGCGGCGGGTCCACGACCAGGAGCGAGACGCGGTGGCGCGCGAGCCGGCGCAGTTCGTCGGCGGCGACGGCGCGCTCCTCGTCGGGGTCGTGCGCCAGCCTCTCGCGGATGCCCGCCAGCACCTGGTTCAGCCGCTCCTCGGGGCGGTAGCGGTCGAGGCTGATGACGAACGCGTGCCCGAAGCTGCTCTCGTACGCGGCGTGCGCGGCCCGCAGAGCCGTCCGGGCGGCGGGCGGGGCCCCGGGGTGCGGGTCGGCGGACGTCTCGTCGGCGAGCGCGCCGGCGAGGTCGGCCAGGGACAGGTCGTAGCTCGCCTCGTCGGCGGCGGCCAGGAGCGCGTCGACCGTCGGGTACGGGCGGTGGTCGGTGAGCCGGCGGGCCCAGCGGCGGTTCGCGCAGCAGGCCAGCAGCGCGTGCTCGACGGTGTCCGCCGGGGCGTTGTTGAAGCGCGTCAGAGCGGCGCGGCGATCGCTGGACAGCGTGGGCTCCTCGGACGCGGCGTCACGACGACGGACAGAAGTGAAGGAAGATAAGGGCGAGACAGAAGTTTCGCAAGGCTATCGAGGGCCGGTGGCCATCGCCCGACCGATGCGCGAATTTCACCCGGATGGGAGGCCTTCGGCTCGCGCGATCGACGGGGACATGGGACGTTCGCCCTACTTCCTTCCTCACTTCACTCCTTGCTTGTCTCCCTCCTCTCTCCAGCTTTCTTCAGCTCTCTCCAGCTCTCTCCAGCCGACGCCATGCGAAGGGATGATCGCGCATGAGGTGGAACTCCCCGGGGACTCTGGTGGGCGGCGCCGCTGTCGTGGCGGCTGCCGTCACCCTCACGGCCCTGGCCTGGCCAGACGCCACCCCGCCCGACCACAGCGCGCCGGCGGGCACGGCCGAGGCGTCGTCGGCGCGCTCCGACACCCGGCCGGCCGCGCCGACCACCGCCACCGGCGCGCTGTCCAAGCCGCCGAGCACCGTGCCCTCCGTACGACAGTTCGAGGCGGCCCGTGGCTCGGGCTGGCGGCCCGGCGGCAACAGCGGCGTCGTCATCGCGAAGAACAGCGAGAAGCTGGCCGACGAGGGCAAGCTCATCGCCAAGGAGCTGAAGATCGACTACCGGGGCGCCGTCGCGGCCAAGGCCGGTGACGTCGAGCTGGCCCTGGAGTCGGGCAAGCAGGCCGGCCCCGAGTCGTACACGCTCACCGCGCGCGACGGCCGCGTCAAGATCGCCGGACCCGACGAGGCCGGGGTCTTCTACGGCACCCGCACACTCAAGCAGTCGGTGCGCGCGGACGGGGCGATACCCGAGGGCGTCGTACGAGACCAGCCCGACCGCCCGCAGCGCGGACTCAACCTCGACATCGCGCGCAAGTACTACACCCCCGGCTGGATCGAGAGCCGGCTGCGCGAGATGGCCGACCTCAAACTCAACCAGCTGGGCCTGCACTTCTCCGACGACCAGGGCTTCCGCATCGCGTCGGACACACACCCCGAGATCGTCTCCCAGCAGCACCTCACCAAGGCCGAGGTCCAGAAGATCATCGCCCTCGCCGGCCGGCTGCACATCCAGATCGTCCCCGAGATCGACTCACCGGGACATCTCGGCGCGGTCATGGCCCCCCACCCCGAGCTACAGCTCCGGAACGTGAACGGGAAGCCCACCCGCGGAGCCATCGACATCTCACAGCCCGCCGCCGCGAAGATCGTGGACGACCTGCTGCGGGAGTACGACACGCTGTTCCCCGGTCCGTACTGGCACATCGGCGCCGACGAGTACCAGGCGCTCGTGGTCAGCGACCCCGAGGCGTCGTTCCCGCAACTGGCCGCCGCCGCGCGGAAGAAGTACGGCGCGAACGCCAAGGTGCAGGACCTCACGACGGGTTGGATGAACGACCGCGCGGCCGTGGTCGGGGCGAAGAAGAGGGAAGTCTCCGCCTGGAACGACGGCTTCTTCCCCGGCGGCGTCGTCAAGGCCGACCAGAATCTCCAGGTCGACTACTGGACCGGCAAGGAGATCGGCGCGCGGCCCCCGCTGGACTATCTGCGCGAGGGCCGGTCGGTGATCAACCTCAACGACGAGTTCCTGTACTACGTGCTCGGCCAGCCGAACGACTTCGTCTACCCGACGGGGCAGCGGATCTACGACCAGTGGACCCCGTTCGTGCTGCGCGGCACGAAGCCGGTGCCGCAGAAGTACTCGAAGCAGATCCTGGGCGCCCGGTTCGCGGTGTGGGGCGACATCGCGAGCGCGCAGACGCAGGACCAGGTCGCCGCCGGGATCCGGCTGCCGCTGGCCGCGCTCTCGCAGAAGGTGTGGAACCCCGTGAAACCGGACCTCAGTTGGGCGCAGTTCAAGGCACTCGCCAACAAGGTGGCCTGAGTTGAACCCGTCGGCGATCACGGACATTACGGTCGCCGATGGGTCTTCCTCACGTACCGAACCTGCATTCTGGGCCACATCTGAGCCACAAGTGACGTTTTTCAGCCGCCGGGCGCTTTAATGAGCAGCACCCTGCCCGCGACGGGAGACGTGAATGAGCCTGATGGAACTGATCGTTCAGGCGGATGAGCGGGGCCTCGCCGCCAGCGGGGTCGCCTGCCTCGACCGCTGCCTGCCCCTCCTCGCCGACGAGGGCGAGGTGCTGCGCCCGCTCTGGTCGGGCATCGCCGACGGCGAGACCACCTGGGCCCCGCGCCTCGCGGCGGCCAGGGAGGCCGTCGAGGCGGCCGTCACCAACGACGAAACGGCCGTCCTCGTACGGAAGATGCTCGCCGCCGCGCCCTCGGAGTGGGCGGCGGAACCCCTGCGCGTCTGGTCCGACAGCTGCTCGGTGGTGGCGCTGGAGATCCACCAGCAGTTCGACGTGGTCGGCGACCGCGTCGCCGGCGCCCCCGGCACGGTCGCGAGCGGCGCGTACAGCGACTGGGTGGCACGCTGCCGTACGGGAGTGGCCGAGGGCGCCGACGGCAGACCCGGCATCGGCCCCTTCGTGGCCGGGCCGATGGTCGCCGGCGAACTGCGCCGGCAGATCCAGATCCTCGAAATCCTCGCCGAAACCGCCGGCACGGCGGGCCTGCGCCAGGCACTCGACCTCTCCACCGAGGGCCAGCGGGTGCTGCGGGCCGTCGTCTCACGCCGGGCGCGGTCCGGGAGCTGATCCCCGGGCGTTGGCGGACCCGCCTGGTTTCGTGACGGAATGCGGGGTACCCGGCACCCCGTAAGAGTGCGGCGGCGGGTCACCGGGTGGCTCCGTGGATGTGGCCGCACATCGGCACTCGGGATTGGATCACCATGATTCTTCTTGGCGTCATTCTGCTTGTCATCGGCCTGCTGGTCGGTGTGTCCCTCCTTACGACCATTGGTGGCGTACTCGTTCTGATCGGTGCGGTGCTGTGGGTCCTCGGTGCCACCGGACGCACCATTGGTGGGCGTAAGCACTACTTCTAGGGATGACGGGCGGCACGAGCTGAATTGTCCGCGGAGAAGTCAGACACCCCCCACTGGTTGTTCGGAGACCAGCTCGGCCCCCATTTCGTCGATCCGGCGCGGGGCGGCCCCCGCCGGGACGCGCCGCTGGTGATCATCGAGTCCAGGAGCGTGTTCCGGCGACGGCGGTTCCATCGCGCCAAGGCGCACCTGGTGCTCTCGGCGATGCGCCACCGGGCGGCGGAGCTCGGTGACCGGGTGCGGTACGTCAAGGCGGACACCTACCGGCAAGGGCTCCGCGAGGCGGTGGGGGACGCCGAGGTCACGGTGCACCACCCCACGTCGCACGCCGCGCGCGCCTTCGTGGGCACGTTGCCCTCGGTGCGTGTGCTGCCGGCGCGCGGTTTTCTCGTGGCGCACGACGAGTTCAGGGCCTGGGCGGACGAGCGCGGGACGAAACGCCTCCGCCAGGAGGACTTCTACCGGTGGGTCCGCCAGACGCACGACCTGCTGATGGAGGGCGACCGCCCGGTCGGCGGCAGGTGGAACCTGGACCACGACAACCGGCGGCCCCCGCCCCGTGGGGCCACCGACCTGGGCGTTCCCGCGCCCTACCGGCCGCGTGAGAGCGACATCGACGCGGAGGTCCGGTCGGACCTGGACCGCTGGGCGCGCGACGGGGACGTGGAGTTCGTCGGCGAGGACGGGCCGCGCGGGTTTCCGGCCACCCGGCGGGAGGCACTCGCGGCACTTCGCCGCTTCACGGAGCACCGGCTCGCCACGTTCGGCTCGTACGAGGACGCGGTTCTCTCCCAAGACGCGACGATGAGCCACAGCCTGCTCTCCACCTCGCTCAACCTCGGCCTGCTGGACCCCGCCGAATGCGTCGAGCGGGCGGAGGAACACTGGCGGTCGGGCGCCGTGCCGCTCAACAGCGCGGAGGGTTTCGTACGGCAGATCGCCGGGTGGCGGGAGTTCGTCTGGCACGTCTACTGGTACTTCGAAGAGGAGTACCGCGCGAGCAACGCCCTGGGCCATCACGAGCCCCTGCCCAACTACTTCACCCAGCTCTCGCCGGACGGCACCGAGGCGAACTGCCTCTCCCACACCCTGAAACAGGTCGGCGCGACGGGCTGGACACACCACATCCCCCGCCTGATGATCCTCGGCAGTTTCGCCCTGCAACGCGGCTGGGAGCCCCGGGCGGTCACCGACTGGTTCCACCGCAGCTTCGTCGACGGCTACGACTGGGTGATGGTCCCCAACGTGGTGGGCATGTCCCAGTACGCGGACGGCGGCCGCATGACCACCAAGCCCTACACATCCGGCGGCGCCTACATCAACCGCATGAGCGACCTCTGCGCCCCCTGCCGCTACACCCCGTCGGTCCGGGTCGGCCCCGACGCCTGCCCCTTCACGGCCGGCTACTGGACCCTCCTCCACCGCCACCGCGACCGTTTCGCCCACAACGCGCGGATGACACAGGCGGTACGGGGCCTGGACCGGCTCCCGGACCTGGACGCACTGCTGGAGCAGGAGCGCGACCGAGGGGACTGAGTGGTCATGGGGACGCGGTTCGCACCCGGAAACGAAGAGGACGACCGGGGCCGCCACCCCCCACAGGAGAGGCCCCGGTCGTCTTCGTGCGGGGACGCTCTGCGGCCCCGTACTCATGTCAGCGTCGTGGATGCGTTTTCTGTCACACCTGGGGTGGGCAGCAGGTTGTTGCGGGTTGTACGAAATATGGACTTGGGTAGCGCAGAGGCCGTAGCGTGCAGGAGCGCGTGGGGGCGCGTGGCAGTGACCAGCTGCAATTCAAGACAGGTTGTGTGGAGTGCTGGGGGACGACGCGGAGCTCACCGCCGCGGTGCTCGCGGCACAGGACGGGAACGAGACTGCGTTCCGGACTGTGTACCGCGCCGTGCACCCGCGGTTGTTGGCTTACATACGAACGCTCGTCGGCGAGCCTGATGCCGAGGACGTGGCTTCTGAGGCCTGGCTCCAGATAGCCCGCGACCTCGAACGCTTCAGTGGCGACGCCGACCGCTTCCGTGGCTGGACGGCGCGGATCGCGCGTAACCGCGCCCTCGACCACATACGGATGCGGGGCAGGCGCCCGGCCGCCGGCAGTGACGAGACGGAGCTGGCCGGCAAGGCCGCCGATTCGGACACCGCCGACGAGGCGATGGAGGCCCTGTCCACCGGTACGACGATGGCGTTGATCGCGCAACTGCCGCAGGACCAGGCCGAGGCCGTCGTGCTGCGTGTCGTCGTCGGGCTCGACGCGAAGAGTGCGGCGCGGACGCTGGGCAAGCGGCCCGGTGCCGTACGGACGGCGGCGCACCGCGGGCTGAAGCGGCTGGCCGAGCTGCTGGGCGCCGAGGACGGCGTCGATCGTGACGAGCCCGCCGCGCCCGGTGCCCCGGCGAACGGCGTCGTGAAGAGCGTGGAGCTGGGCTCCGTACCGCCGCAGCGCGCCCGTTACCAGGGCGCACCCGAGCCGGCCGGTGTGACGCATTCGCCGCCGGGGACGCAGAAGGACATGTGATGGCGCACGAGCGTGAGACGTGGCTCGACCACGGCGTCGCGGAGCTTCTGCTGCGCGGCAGGCCGGTCGGGACCACCGGTGAACACGCCCAGGCGCAGGCCGACCGGCTCGCCAGGGCTCTTGAGGAAGCCGTGCCCGTCGCGTACGCGGACAGTGCCGAACTGCCCGGTGAGGCCGCCGCCCTCGCCGCGTTCCGGCAGTCGGTCGGGACGGCGGCGGGATCCGCCGGGGCGCGGAGCTGGGACGCGGACGACGCCGGGATCGGGACCGTACGACTCGCGCCCGGGCGCCGTGGGATACGCCTGCCGAGCGTCGGACGCCCGCTGCGGCTCGGTATGGCCGCTGCCATGGCCGGATGCGCGCTCAGCGGTGTGGCCGCCGGAGCCGGTTTTCTCTACGCGCCGTCGGCGGGGGAGAGCCCGCCGCAGCCGTCGAACAGCATCTCGGACGCCCTGACACCGGCTCCGCTGGTGTCGGAATCGCCCAGCAGCAGCCTCAACACCCCGCCCCTCTCATCCGATCCGGGGGCCGGTAGGGACTCGGACTCGCCCGGTGCCTCGTCCGACGCGATGACCGGCGACCCGGTGGACAAGGGCAGGAAGAGCCAGGGCACGGGCAACGGCTGGAAGAAGGGCGGCGGCGAGAAGTGGTACGCCAAGCTCGTCCAGGCGTGCCAGGAGTACCGGAACGGCACGATCTCCGCCGGAAAGCGGAAGCTGCTGGAGGACGCGGCCAAGGGTCCGCAGGGTGTGAACCGCCTGTGCAACCAGCTGCTGAGCGGCGACCTCCGGCACGACGGCGCTCAGGGAACCGGCGGCAGCAGCGGGGGCAGTGGCGGTAGCAGCAACGGCGGAGGAAGCAACGGAGGCGGCTCCGGCGGCAGTTCCGGTGGCAGCTCCGGGGGCGGCGGCGTCGACGGGCCGCAGAGCAGCGGTCCGATCGAGGGTCCCGTCGAGGGCGGTACGCCCAGCGAGACGGGCGGGGAGTACGGCGAGACGATCGGGATGTACCCGCCGGAGTCCGATGAGGCCGACGCGTCGAGCCTGCCGCCCCAACTCCCCGCGTCGCCGGGCTCCGAAACGAGCCCCGAAGCGAGCTCCGAAACGAGCCCCGCCCCCTCCGAGTCGTAGTCGCCGAGGCGCGATTTTCGGCCAGGATCGGCTCCTCAGACCCGAGTGTGACGTTTTTTCGCGCTGTGGCGCAGTAGAGAGTGAGCCGACTGGTCATCGGCCGCGTCTGAGCCGGGGTTCCCCCCGTACCTTCGGCTCGACGCACAATTGGCGCGGGCGGGATACGTTCCCCCGGTCCCGCCCGCGCCTCTCAACCGCTACTTGTAGACGACGACCTTGTCGCCGGTCCGCACCTCGTCGAACAGCGCCGCGATCTTCTTCTTGTCCCGCACATTGACGCAGCCGTGCGACGCGCCGCTGTAACCCCGCGCCGCGAAGTCCGCCGAGTAGTGCACCGCCTGCCCGCCGCTGAAGAACATCGCGTACGGCATCGGGGTGTCGTACAGCGTCGAGACATGGTCCCGGGACTTCCACCCGACCTTGAACGTGCCCTCGCGGGTCGGCGTGTACTGCGAGCCGAACCGGACGTCCATCGTCGACAGCACCTTGCCGTCGATCATCCAGGACAGCGACCGGCTGTTCTTGCTGATGCACAGCACCCGGCCCGTCATGCACCGCGGATCCGGCTTCGGCGCCGGCTTCACGGCGGCCGGCGGGCGCAGTTCGGCCGCGGTCGGCTTCTTCGTCATGCCGAGCAGCTTCTGCCAGGTGACAGTGTCCGTCGTGCCGGTTTGCGGCAGCCCGCGCTTGGCCTGGAAAGACGAGACGGCCGTGGCGGTGACGGAGCCGTAGTAGCCGGTGGGCGCCCGGTTGAAGTGGGCGATCTGCCGGAGTCTGGCCTGGAGTTCACGGACCTGGTCGCCCTCGGCGCCGCTCGCCATGACGGTCTTCGGCTTCGGCGGCGCGGGCTTCTCGCTCGCGCTCTTCGACGGCTTCGCGGCCGGCGTGGCCGGCGGCTTCGACGCGGCTGCCGGTTCGGCGGACGGGCTGCTCGACGCGGGCTCCGTCGGTTCGATCCGCACGCCGGTACCGGTGCCGCCGCCCGGCTTGTCGTCGGCGGCGCCCGCCGGGTCGGTCACCACCTGCGCCGAACAGCCGACGGTGACGGCGAGTACGGCTCCGGTGGCGAGCGCGACGCGGAGCGTGGCCGTACGCGGGCGTCGCGTCCGTCGCGTCCCCGTGCGCGTTGATGTACTGGGCAACTTCGTCCCCCTGTCTGCCACTGAGCTGTCCGATGGCGAGTAACCGAAATGATCAAGAATCCATGGGCCGTCCGGGACGGCACGCATCTCTTGAGACAGCTGAGAGCCCGTTCCGGTTGCCCGGACGACGCTGTCTTCGCGTAAAAACTTAACCGCGTCCGAATTCTTGCTCCGGCCGCGGAGAAGGAAAGCGCGTCCCGACCGGAGAGCCTTCCTGACGGACACCGCCGCGCGCAACCACGCGAATCCGGAAACGCCAAACCCGAAGCCGGAAGGAGCAAGCAAGGAGCAGGCAAGGAGCAAGCAGGGAGCAAGCTCAGTCAGCAGCCGAGACGCGGGCACAAGTGCGCCGACACTCCCGGACGGTCATATCTCCCCGACGGCGGCGCCCCCATGATGGACGCGCTGACACGGTGAGCGACGGAGGCGGAGCGAATGGCGTACCAGCCCGGTGACGAGGAAGCGACGCGGCGCACGGAGAGCGGTGTGCCGGTCGAGCCGGTCTACGGCCCCGAAGCGCTGACCGGCTGGGACCCGGCCGAGCGGCTCGGCGAGCCGGGCTCGTACCCGTACACCCGAGGCGTCTACCCCTCGATGTACACGGGCCGGCCGTGGACCATGCGCCAGTACGCGGGGTTCGGCACCGCCGCCGAGTCCAACGCCCGCTACCGGCAGCTGATCGGCCACGGCACGACCGGGCTCTCCGTCGCGTTCGACCTGCCGACCCAGATGGGGCACGACAGCGACGCGCCGATCGCGAGCGGCGAGGTCGGCAAGGTCGGGGTCGCCATCGACTCCGTCGACGACATGCGGATCCTCTTCGACGGCATCCCGCTGGACCAGGTCTCCACGTCGATGACGATCAACGCACCGGCCGCGCTTCTGCTGCTGCTCTACCAACTCGTCGCCGAGGAGCAGGGCGTACCGGCCACCGCGCTGACGGGCACGGTGCAGAACGACGTACTCAAGGAGTACATCGCGCGCGGTACTTACATTTTCCCGCCGAAACCGTCACTGCGACTGATCGCGGACATTTTCCAGTACTGCCGTACGGAGATTCCCCGCTGGAACACGATCTCGATCTCCGGCTATCACATGGCCGAGGCGGGAGCGACGCCCGCGCAAGAGATCGCGTTCACCCTGGCGGACGGCATCGAATACGTCCGCACCGCGATCTCCGCCGGAATGGAGGTGGACGACTTCGCGCCGAGACTGTCCTTCTTCTTCGTCGCGCGTACGACAGTTCTCGAAGAAGTGGCCAAATTCCGTGCCGCGCGCCGTATTTGGGCCACGGTCATGCGCGAGGAATTCGGCGCGCGCAATCCCAAGTCCCTGATGCTCCGCTTCCACACCCAGACGGCGGGAGTGCAGCTCACCGCGCAACAGCCCGAGGTAAACCTCGTACGGGTGGCGGTGCAGGGGCTGGCCGCCGTCCTCGGCGGTACGCAGTCGCTGCACACCAACTCCTTCGACGAGGCACTCGCGCTCCCCACGGACAAGTCGGCGCGCCTCGCGCTGCGTACGCAGCAGGTGCTGGCGTACGAGACCGATGTCACCGCGACCGTCGACCCGTTCGCAGGGTCGTACGCCGTCGAGAGGATGACCGACGACCTTGAGGCGGCGGTGCTGGCGCTGATGACCCGCGTCGAGGACCTGGGCGGCGCCGTCGAGGCGATCGAGCGCGGCTTCCAGAAGGGCGAGATCGAGCGGAGCGCGTACGCCGTCGCGCGCGAGACGGACAGCGGGGAGCGCGTCGTGGTCGGCGTCAACCGCTTCCGGCTGGACGAGGAGGAGCCGTACGAGCCGCTGCGCGTCGACCCGGCGATCGAGGCCCGGCAGGCGGCCCGGCTGGCGGCGTTGCGCGCGGAGCGCGACCAGGACGAGGTGGACGCGGCGCTGGCGGAGCTGCGGCGGGCGGCGGCGGGGAGTACGGACAACGTGCTGTACCCGATGAAGCGCGCGCTCAAGGCGCGGGCGACGGTGGGGGAGGTGTGCGACGCGCTGCGGGAGGTGTGGGGGGCGTACGTGCCGACGGACACGTTCTGACGCGCGCCGCCGACGACGACCCCGCGGCCCCCGGTCCGAGGGATGGAAACGTCTCGTCGGCGCTCGGCGGCGCGTGCCATACTCCGCCGCATGCTGGGTGCGATAGAGCTGCCGACCTATCTCGTCGGCGTCATCATGATCATTCTGTTGCCGGGGCCGAACTCGATCTACGTGCTCTCGCTGGCCGCCCGACGGGGCGTACGCGCGGGCTACCGGGGCGCCGCCGGTGTCTTCTGCGGTGACACCGTGCTGATGGTGCTTTCGGCGGCGGGCGTCGCCTCGCTGCTCCAGGCCAACGAACTGGCCTTCTCCGTCGTGAAGTACGCGGGCGCCGGCTATCTGACCTATCTGGCCGTCGGCATGATGCGCGCGGCCTGGTCGATGTGGCGCGCGCGCCACGAGAGCGTGCCGGACGACGAGCCGGTGGTGGCCGCCGAGGCGGGCCCCGCGGGCACCGAAGGCCCGGCCGAGGACGAGCGGCCGTTCCGGCGCGCCTTCGTGATCTGTCTGTTCAACCCGAAGGCGATCCTCTTCTTCATCTCCTTCTTCGTGCAGTTCGTCGACCCGACCTACGCTTATCCCGCCCTGTCGTTCCTGGTGCTCGGCGCGATAGCGCAGGTCGTCAGCCTCCTCTACCTCACGGCCCTGATCTTCGGCGGCACCTGGCTCGCCACGGCCTTCCGCCGCCGCAAGCGCCTCTCGGCGGCGGCGACCTCGGCGGTCGGCGCGCTGTTCCTGGGCTTCGCCGCGAAGCTGTCGCTCAGCGGCGCGTAGGGCCTGCGGCGCCCGCCCGTCAGCCCGCGCCGTTGAGGCGGCGCAGGATCGTCATCAGCTCGTCCGGCGGGACGACGGAGAAAGACATCGTCGCGTCGTCGATCTCCGTCAGACAGGTGACAACGCCCTTGTGCCACCAGTAGATCCGGGGCGAGAGCGGCCCGGGATTGTCCTGGTGCGCGCCGAGCCCGAACGCGGCGAGATCGTTGATCGCACCGACCGCGTTCGCGTCCTCCAGCGGGTGGAAGACCAGGAAGTGCCTGCTGGGTACGGTGAACAGGGCTCCCTCGTCGGGGAGTTCGCGTCCGGTCAGGGACCGTGCCACATCGTCCAGGACCAGAGCCTTGCTCGCGACGAACATCGAACCGCCGGACACGAGATGCTGGATCGCGCCGCTGTCCGTCCGTGTGACGTCGTAGTCGACGGGCTCATCGACCAGATTGGCGCGCCCGGCCGCGCGCAGTTCCTCAAGTCCCGCGCCCGCGACGTCCTGGTCGCCCAGTAGCCGCACCGAATCGGGCAGGTCCAGCGCGAGCACTTCGAGCAGCCCGGTCGCCACATGCCGTGCGTAGCTGAACGACGACAGGGCCTCGGCGGGGAAGGCGTCGTCGGGCACGAGCCGCAGATACACGCTCCCGCGTATGTCCTCGGCTCCCACCGCGCTGCCGGGGCCGGCGCCCGACTCGGCTGAACGCGTCGCGATGTCAAGGGCGTTGAAGTGGTGCTCCACGATCCCCGCCCAGGCGTCCGGCTCGGCGCGCCGGCACAGCTCGGCGACGTTGTACAGCGCCTGGGTGCCCCTGGCCGAGTGCACCGTGTCGCCGTCGACCGTGACGGAGTTCCCGTGCCGGGCGTGGTACTCCCGTACCAACTCCCTTAACCGGTTGGCCTGTTCGACGGTGAGCGCGGTCAGGTGGGGATCGTGGGGGGTGTGGGAGGCGGCGGATTCCGGCCGGAGGAAACTCATGGGGCAAGTCTATTTATCGAGTTCCGGAGGCCGTTCGGGGAGTCCCGCCGCCACCCGCCGGCCCGTCAGACCAACTCCGGTCGCTCCCACGGCTCGTCGAGCACATGATGCGCCAGGAAGTTCAGCACCGTGCTGTACCAGAGCTGGACATTGTTCGGCTTGACGATCCAGTGCCCCTCGTCGGGGAAGTACAGGAACTTCGCAGGGACCTCGAACCGCGCCAGGTCGTTCCAGAGCGCCAGGGCCTCGCCGATCGGTACCCGGTAGTCCTTGTCGCCGTGGATCACCAGCATCGGCGTGCTGATCTTCGCGGCCCCCGGATGCGGGGACTCGCGCTCGTACCGCTCGGTGCGCTCCAGCGGGTCGCCCTGCCGCCGCATCCAGTAGGACGGGAAGTCGGTGACCCCCGCGAAGCTGTACATGTTCCACAGGCCCGCGTGGGAGACGATCGCCTTGAAGCGGTCGGTATGGGTGGCCATCCAGTTGGCCATGTAGCCCCCGTAGGAGCCGCCCATCATCGCCGTACGCCCGGCGTCGAGGTCGCCGCGCAGCAGGGCGGTGTCGGTCAGCGCCATCAGGTCCTCGTACGGCGCGCCGCCCCAGTGCGCCCAGCCGCGCTCGTGCATCCGCTGCCCGTAGCCGGTCGACAGCGCCGGGTCCGGCAGCAGTACGGCGTAACCGGCGGCGGCCGCCACCCAGGGGTTCCACCGCCAGTGCCAGGCGTTCCAGCTGGTCTCCGGGCCACCGTGCACCCACAGCAACAGGGGCGCGGGGGCGGCGGATTCGGCGCCCGGCGGCAGCACGAGCCAGGCGCGCAGCGCGGTCCCGTCCTCGGCGGTGGTACGCACCTCGGTGAGGCTGCCGGGCAGCGCGCCCACCTGTCCGGGGCACGGCAGCGGCGCCGGCTGCTGGTCGGGTGCCCCGGCGTCGAGGCGTACGGGAGCCGGCGGGCTGTCCACGGCCGAGCGCAGCGCGTACACGCTGCGGCCGTCCGGAGCCACGACCACGTCGGAGTACGCGCCGGAGGCGGTGAGCGCCACCAACTCGCCGCTGCCGGTGGCGAGTCGGAAGACCGGCGCGTGCCCGACCCGGTCGGCGGTGAAGTAGACCACCGGCGTGCCGTCGTCGCCGGGCACCGGGGAGACGACGGCGGCGCCCGGCCACAGGTCGAGATCGGGCAGCAGATCGCGCCCCGCGTCCTGCTCGTCGGTGATGTCGTCCACCAGCCACAGCGTGACGTCGGCGGGAGCCTCCCAGGTGGTCCGCCGCGCGCGGGTGCAGACCAGGGACCGGCCGTCCGGGGTGAAGGCGGGCGCGCCGAACTCGGCGTCCGGGGACTCAAGTACCCGCAGCCGCTTGCCTGTCGCGGCGTCGGCCACGACGACCGCCGAGCGGATCGTGTCGGGTCGCGTGCCGACAGCCGCTCCGTAGGCGATCAGCGAGCCGTCGGGGGAGAGCGCGATCCCCTGGTAGGCGTCGAGCCGGCGTTCCCCGCAGTCCACCGGCTCGGCGGACGGCCCGGCGGTGGGGTCCGGCACGGTGAACACACGCGGGACGCCCGGACCGAGGTCGTGGTCCCACCTGCGTACCGGCGCCGACTCGTGCAGGATCGCCGACACCTTGGCCTTCTGCCGGGCCTCGCGCAGCCGCTCGTCCTGCTCGGTGTCGGTCGCTCCGGTCAGCCGGGAGGCCACCAGGCCGATCCGGGACGCCCCGGCGGCGGTCACGTACTCGTCGATCCCACCGGGCCTGGCCAGCAGTCGCGCTGCCTCGCCGCCGCCCGCGGGCAGGCTCCAGAGCGCCGCTTCCCGCTTGTCGTCGTCGGACTCACCGGGATCGGCGACGGGCCGGGCGGAGAGGAACAGCAGGGTCCCGTCCGGCTGGAACGCGGGCGCGGACTCACCGCGCCCGGAGCGGGTGAGACGCCGGGCCGGACGTTCACCGGACGGGTCGACGTCCCAGAGTGCGCCGATGAACCGGGTGCCGTCGGCGGAGAGTTCCTGGACCACGGTCACCAGACGGGTTCCGTCGGGAGACAGGGCCAGCGAGGAGACGCGTGGCAGCGCGATGAACGCCGCCAGGTCGTGGAAGGCGGTGGATGTGGATTCAGGCATGGGGATCATCCTGGGCCTCGGCACGTGAGCGCACCAGTCCTTATCCCTGGTGATCGCTGGTGCGCCCAACGGCGGCTCTACGCGCGGACGGGCTCCTCGCCGCACGGCCGCGCTGTCACCCCGTCAGCCGCGACACCACGGTGCGGGCCTGTGCCATCAGTTCGGGGTCGGCCAGGGTGATGCGGCCGACGTGCAGCTGTTCGTGCCCGTACATCGTCTTGAAGAGATTGGTGGTGCCGTCGACCTCCAGCGACCATGCCACGTCGGCCAGTTCAAGGGTGCCGGGCTTGCGGATGAGGCGTCCGCTCCAGCCCACGCACATGAGCCAGCACGCCTCGGCGAAGCCGGTGCCGCCGGCGGAGCCGTACAGCCGTGCCGGCTGGTGCCGTGAGGCGATGTCCATCAGGGGCATGTCGGGGATGCCGACGATCGGGACGTAGCCGACGATCGCGGTGTCGCCGAACGCGCCGCTCGTGGTGTAGGCGAGGACGCCGTACCGGTCCGGCCATGTGTGCAGCAGCGGCAGCACGGTGACCCGTCCGGATCCGGTCACGATTCTCGTCATGGTCTCTGTTCTCTTCTTGACGGATGGCCCGTCCCGTTCTTGCGGGGCGGACCATCCGCGTGCTGTTACCCGTGGTCGTCGCCGCAGCCACTGCTCGGGTTGGAGCCGCCGCCGTCGCCGTCCTCGATGTCGGTGTTGTCCTCGCCGCCTCGGACGATCGCGCGGCGCTGTACCGTCGTGGCCATGTGCCATGCCCTTCTCTCGATGGGTGGTGCATGAACCCGCCCCGAGCGCTGTCCTGCCAGGGAATGAGCGACCGGGGCGGGGACCAGTGGGAGCGCGTACACCCAGCAGGGGCGCTACGCGCACCGCGGCTTGCAGGCACGCGGGAACCAGCGGGCCTTGACGCCGTGCGTGCCCAGCGGGCGGGGCCTCAGATCGATCACGTGCCCCGTGACCAGCTCGCGGCGACAGAACACGCAGTCCGCGCCGCGCTGCTGCCGATCCGTCAGGGACTCGACACGCGATAGCTCGGCGAGCGCCTGCGTGCGCGCCCCCGCGGTCACTGCGAGCCGCCGCGCCGGCTCGAAAACAGCACTGCCAGGCCGGCGGACAGGGCGCGCTCCTCGTCGGCGGTCAGAGCCAGGGGCTCCAGAAAGGACACGGGCCAGTCCTCGCCCCGGCGGTAGGGCACGGAGGCAGGCTCAGCAGTGGTGGTGGGGCTGGTCTCGGTAGCCATGCTGAGGACCGTACGGCTGACTGTTTCTCAGAATCTCGCGTGTTTCGCGATGTTTCTCACGCGCTGGTCGGTGTTGCCGGGTGTTGCTCAAACGGCAGTCAGAGCGGCCCGTGCGCGGGCGATTATCCGGTGCGCGTCCCGCCCGGTGACGGCGCCGGAGGCGAGTGCGTCCCAGACCTTCCGGTACAGGGCGATGTCTTCCGGGGAGTCGAGCCACATCTCGGCGTGCCACGACTCGGCGATGACCAATCGGTCATCGTGGATCCAGAAGTCATCGCCTGCCGCGAGCCGCACGTCCGCGCCGAGCGGGATGACACCGAGTTCTACGGTGGACAGTCCGTTGACGGACATCAGCCTGTCCAACTGCTCGGCAAGGACCATCGGCCGGCAGATACGAACGTGCAGCGCCGACTCCCACAGCAGCACCTTGTACCGCTTCTCACGGGCGTACAGGCCCTCCTGACGCCTCATCCTGGACGCCACTCCGTCCTCCACGTCCCGGACGGCGCCGTGCAGTTCGGCGTAGCCGGACAGTACGGCACGCGCGTACTCCGGAGTCTGGAAGATCCCGGGGACGACGGATGCGGAGATGCCTCGGAGCACCGTGGTCCGTTCGTGCTGGGCACCGAGTGCGTCCTGGACCGCGCGGTGTCCGCCGGCGAGCTGCCGACGCCAGGAACGGTACGTCGATTCGAGACCGGCGAGGCGCCCCTTCAGCTCGGTGGCTGTCTCCGGCCGACCGATGCCGATCGCCCATGCGTCCAGGTCTGCGACCGCCGCAGTCTGCTTGCCGTTCTCCAGCTTGCTCACCTTCGACGGCGCCCAGCCGCATGTTGCGGCCAGCCCGCGTACCGTGAGCCCTGCCTCGGTGCGCAACTCGCGCAGCCGCGCCCCGAGGAGGACCCTGGCCTGCTGGTAATCAGTGCTCACACTGGGGAACGTACCCGCGCGGTGAACTCCTCGTACCTGGCGGCGTGATGCCATGCCGCGTCTCGCGCCTGGCAGGCCCGTACGACGTCTTCGGGGGCGGTGCTCAACTTCATGCGCCGTTCGGCGTCTTCCCAGTTGAAGCGAGCGAGGACTCGGGAGTCGAACAGCCAGAAGTCGAAGGTCGGCAGGCCGAGCGCTTCGGCCTGGCTCCTGGACATGTACCGGATGTCCTCGCCTGCGGCCAGGTTGTCGGGTGTCGTGGCCAGGAGGTACCGCTGCCCGTCGGTGACGGGCTCGTCGACCAGGCGTACGCGCTCGATCCGTTTACCGGCGGCGGTCTGCTGGCGCGCATTCATGAACCACGGACCCTCATCTCGCGGCGGGTTGATCCCTGTGAGGAACCGCTGGTACTCCTCCGTGGCCTCGTCGGCGGCGTACGAGCGGCGAGTCTCCAGGCGCCAAGCCGTGTGCTCGAAGCCGTCGCGGAAGAAGTCGAGGATCTGATGGGCGGGAACCGCGTTCAACGTCACTCCTTCGGCGCGAAGTTCACGAGCAACGCGCGGTCCACGACCACTAATGACTCCCCCTTCAGAGGGTTCGCCATCTGCGCCAAGACCTCGGGATCCGTGACCGTGTACCCCTGGACAAGGATTTCTCCCGTCTCCACGTCTTCGTACAGCGTCGGGCACTCACCGGATTTGCTGTTGGTGCCGAGCATTTGTAGTTCTCGGGTCATGGGCTTCCCCTCTCAGTGACCGATGCGGTGACGGTAGCTGGACGATCGAGAAACAGAACAGAGCACGACGGCGGCGCCGCTCTCTTGTCCTGGGCGGCTGTGCAGCGGACGGGGAGGCCGCTCACTCGGGAAGTGACAGCTCCGCCCAGACGGATTTCCCGGGCCCGTTGCGATCCTTGACCCCCCAGCTGTCAGCGAGCGCGGCGACCAGCGCGAGCCCCCGGCCGCCGGGCGCGTCCAGGTCCGGTTCCTGGACCTCGGGCCACTCGGGCGAGGCGTCGTGCACCTCGATCCGCAGCGTGTCGGACATCCGCACGTACCAGGTCTCGATCTCCCGCCCCGGCGAGACGCGCGCATGCCGCCCGGCGTTGGTCAACAGCTCGGACAACACGAGCACGGCGGCCTCTTCGAGCGGAGCGAGCCCCCACCCGGCCAACGCCTTCCGCAACTCCCACCGCGCGAGCCCGACACAACGCGGGTGCCGGCTCCAGCGCAGCACCACGGAATCCCCGTGGGCCGGGTTCACCAACATGGGAAGCCACCTCCAAAGTTGCTCTCTGTGACATTTCACTTACAGAGTGGGGTGGTGGCCGCTACCGTGGAAGGGGTTCGATCTTGACAACGAGCACTTCAAGGAAGGGAGTTGTACGGATGATGGAGCAACGGGTGCCGCGCAGTCCTCGCGAGAAGTACGGGGAGGAACTGAAGCTGCGACGCATCGCGGCGGGCATGACACAGGAGGCTGTGGCCCGGGAGATGATGTGCTCCCCGACGCTGATCAGCCACTACGAGGCGGGGCGACGGCTGCCGAGCCCGTCGGACGCGAAGCGGCTGGACAAGGTGCTGGGGACGGACGGGTTCTTCGAGCGGTGGCTGGAGGACCTGGACGGTAAGTTCGCCGAACACTTCACCGCTGCGGCGGAGTTGGAGAAGCAGGCGGTTGAGATCCGGCACTACGGCTCTTCGCTCATCCCGGGATTGCTTCAGACGGAGGAGTACGCGAAGGCGCTCTTCCGCGCGTACCGGCCGAATCACCGGACGGAAGATCTTGACCGGTGGGTCATCAACCGAATGCAACGGCATTCCCTCCTTGACGGCCCGTCAAGCCCCGTAGTGTGGTGCGTGCTGGATGAGGCGGCGGTCCGCCGGAAGGTCGGCGGCCCTGACGTCATGGCGAAGCAGTTGCGCAAGATCGCCGGCATGGCAGACACGGGTCATCTGCGGCTCCATGTGTTGCCCTTCGAAGTGGGGGCGCACTCGCTGATCGAGGGGCTGCTGTACCTCATGAAATTCACGGACGCTCCACCGATCGCCTATGCGGAGGGGGTGAGTACGGGCTATCTCATGGATGATCCGGCTCACGTGAGCCACTGCCAGACCGTCTACGACCTGGCGCTCAGCGACTCGCTGTCGCAACAACAATCACTGGCTCTAATCAGGACCGCAGCAGAGGGATATGAACATGAGCAGCAATGAGCGCTTCACCGGGTGGCGCAAGTCCACCTACAGCGGCCCCAGCAACGGAGACTGCCTCGAAGTCGCCGACGGCCACCCCGTCGTCCCCGTCCGGGACTCCAAGTCCCCTCACGGGCCGGCGCTCGTTTTCTCCGCGGCTGACTGGTCGTCGTTCGTCTTCGCCGTCAAGGCCGGGACGCTCGCCGACTGAGAGCGAAGTTCGCCTCGAATTGGGCTCGTTGAGAGACCACAGTACGAAGGGACGCGAACATGGTCAGCAGTGAGCACTTCACCGCATGGCGCAAGTCGAGTTACAGCGGCGGTGCCGGTGGGGAGTGCCTTGAGGTAGCCGACGGCCACCCCGTCGTCCCCGTCCGGGACTCCAAGCTCGCCCACGGCCCCGCGCTCGTCTTCCCCGCCACCGGCTGGTCCTCGTTCGTCTCGGCGGTCAAGGCCGGGGCGCTCGGGCGCCGCTGACGGCGCGGGTGCCGCAGGACGGGTCAGGTCAGCGTCAGCCCGTACGCGGTGAGTACCTCGTTGACCGGCTGCCAGTAGGTGATGCCCGATGTGGTGCAGGTGGCGCTGCCCACGGACAGCAGGCCCAGCGCCAGGTTTCCGGTGAACGAGGCCGCTCCGCTGTCGCCGGGGGCGGCGCAGGCGTTCGAGCGGAACAGCCCGTGGATGATGCCGTCGGCGAGGTTGACGGTCACGTTGACGGCCTGCACCGTGGCGGCGCGGCAGTTGTAACCGGCGATGCTGAACGGCATTCCGACCCGGGGCTCGACGGACCCCGTGATGTCGATCTCGTTCTGCCCGCACCGGACGGTGCCGGGCCGGGGGATCGTGGCGTTGTCGTAGCGGACGATCCCGTAGTCGTTGCCCGGGTAGCTGGAGGCGACGGTGGGGCCGATGTAGGTGGTGAGCGACGGGTCCAGGTACCAGCGGCTCACGTCGTTGGTGCAGTGTCCCGCCGTGATGAAGTAATCCTGGCCGTTGTAGACCGCGTTGAAGCCGAGCGACGCCTTCGTGTCGATCCCGTAGATGTACTCGCCGCCCTTCACGAACGGCTCCGTCTCGACCGTCTCGGCGGCCGTTTCGCGCAGCTCGGCGGCCGTCTCCAGTTCGCCCGGGATCCGCTCGAACTCCAGCGCGCCGGCCAACTCGCCCGCTGTGCGCCGGATGTGCCTGATCTCGCGCGCGGAGACCGTCTCGTCCACCGACACGAGCACCCTGCCGGTCGCCGGGTCCACGTTCCACGCCGTACCCGTGACGTCCGCCTCCAGTACGGCTTCCCGCGCCGTCTTCAGCTCAGCCGTGCTGAACGTCCCGGCCGTGCTCTGGCCGTTCGCCGAGCCGGGGGTCAGTAGTGCGGCGGCCAGTGCCACCAGTGCTCCCGCGATCACAGTCGATCTGACGCGGGTGGCGGGTAAGTTCCCCATCTTCGCCTCCTCGGTTCGCACGACGACGCCCCTGTGGCGTTGCGTGTTCACGACAAGTCCTACCCGGAATCGTCACAGGGCGCCATTGGCGGGGAACGGTGAGTACGGGTTGCACCTTCCGTAGCGGCATGTGGTCCCGTGGACCTACGTCCCGATCCCTTGCGGACTTGAGGAAAGGTCCCGGCTCATGCATTCGTCCTTCGTGCCGCCCCGCCAGGTCAAGATCGGTGACGCGGCGGCCTTCGTCGGCAGTACGCCACGGGCGATTCGCCACTACCACGAGATCGGGCTGCTCCCCGAGCCCGAGCGGGGCGGTGACGACCGCCGCCGCTACGGGTACGAGGACATGATCCGCCTGCTGTGGATCCGCAGAATGGCCGACGCCGGGATCGCACTGGACGACATCCGGGACGCGTTCACCAGCGACACGGCTTCCGCCACCGCGGACAGCGGGGAAGGTATCGCGGGCATCCTGGAGCGGGTGGAGGAAACTCTCGCCGAGCAGGAGGCGGAACTGCGGCGGCAGCGGACCGCCGTGCAGCGGATGCGTACCGAAGGCAGCCGGATGGGTCTGCTCTCCGACTTCGTCACCGAACGCCTCAAGAGCCTGCCCGAGGGCTCTCTGCGCCAGGATGACCTTGACACTCTGCTGGTCACCGAGCGGATCTTCGGCCCGCTCGGCGCGGCCGTCCAGGCCACCCGCTTCATCGCCCTGGCCACGCGTCCCGCTCTGCGGGCGGATTCCGACCGTGTCGACGCCGCCGAGGAGGCGCTCGATGACGGCGTCGCCGTCGATGACCCACGGGTGGCTCAAGTGGCCGCCGAGCGCCATGCCTTCGAGAACGCCCTGCATGCCGTCATCGAGGAGTCCGGCCTGGACGAGGCCGACGAGGCTCTCTTCGACGCCTGGGACGTTCTGCATCCCCCTACCGATGACGGCGATGACGGCAGGCGGGAGGCCGGCTCCATGAGCGCGTTCGAAGCCATCGGCAAGATGCCCTACGACTTCTCCCCGGCCCGCCTGCGCTGTATGGAACTGGCCCAAGAACTCTCCGCCCGGGATTGGGGAAACGAGCGGCGGTAGTCGCTCGGTGACACCCCGATCTGTCTGAGGAAGTGGTGGCGGAGGTTGTTCGCCGTGCCGAGACCGCTCAGCTCCCCGATCCGCTCGACCGGCAGATCGGTCGACTCCAGCAGGACCCGGGCCCGCCCCAGGCGCTGGTTGAGCAGCCACTGCAAAGGCGTTGTCCCCGTGGCCGCCTGGAGGCGGCGGTAGAACGTCCGGGGGCTCATCGCGGCCCGCCGGGCCAGATCCTCGACCGTCAGCGGCCGGTCGAGGTGGGCGCGGGCCCAGTCCAGTACGGGGCTGAGTCCCTCGTCGTCGGTGGTGGGGACGGACAGTTCGATGAACTGCGCCTGGCCGCCCGGCCGGTGGGCGGGCACCACCATGCGGCGGGCCAGTTGGTTGGCGACGTGGGCGCCGAGGTCGCGGCGTACGAGATGGAGGCAGAGGTCGAGCCCGGCGGTCAGGCCGGCGCTGGTGAGGACGTCGCCGTCATCCACGTACAGCACCGAGTCGTCGACCCGCACCTTCGGGTAACGCGCGGCCAGTTGGGCCGTGTGCATCCAGTGGGCGGTGGCGCGGCGCCCGTCGAGCAGCCCGGCCTCGGCGAGCGCGAAGGCGCCGGTGCACAGGGAGACCATGCGGGCGCCCGCGTCGTACGCGTCGCGCAGGGCCGCGATCAGTGGCTCCGGCAGCGGCTCCCCCTCCTCCACGCACGCGTCGGGCACCGACGGCACGATGACGGTGTCGGCGCCGGCCAGGTCGTCGAGCCCGTAGCGGGTGCGCAGCGCGAGACCGGTGTCGGCCGGCGGGGTGTCGCCGTGCGGCGTGCCGGTTCCGCAGAGTCGCAGGTCGTACCAGGGATCGGCCAGGTCGGACTGCGGCTTTCCGAAGACGGTGCAGGGGATGCTCAGCTCGTACAGGTCCCAGGACGGAACCCCGATGTCCTCGGTCACGACGACGGCGACGGAACCAGCGCTCATGCCCCGAAGCGTATGGCAGGAATTTGGTGGTCGCCGTCACCGGCGCCACTGGTGACGGTCGGCGCGCGCTGCGAGCGTGGGGCGTACGTGATCAACCGCCGTACAAGGGGAGTTGTGGGATGAACATTGACCGCGCAGCCGTCAAGGCCGCCGTCAAGGACACCGTCACCGTCATCGGGCTGGGCTCGATGGGCTCGGCGCTGACCGCAGCGCTGCTGGACCGGGGCCACCCGACGACCGTGTGGAACCGCTCGCCGCACAAGGCCGGGCCGCTGGTGGAACGGGGTGCCCGGCTGGCCTCGTCCCCCGCGGAGGCGGTCGCGGCGAGCGCGCTCACCGTCGTCTGCGTGCTCGACTACGAGTCGCTGTACGCCGTACTCGACCCGGCCGACGGCTCTCTCGCCGGCAAGGTGCTCGTCAACCTCACGTCCGGCTCACCGCAGCAGGCGCACGAGGCTGTGGTCTGGACCCGGTCCCACGGCGCGGAGTACCTCGACGGCGCGATCATGACGACGCCGCCGGGTGTCGGCAGCGCCGAGATGATGTTCCTGTACAGCGGCTCGGAGGCCGTCTTCACCGCCCACCGTCAGACACTCGCGGCCCTGGGCGACCCCCTGTACCTGGGCGCCGACCCCGCACTGGCCTCCCTCTACGACGCCGCGCTGCTCGGCCTGATGTGGTCCACCATGACCGGCTGGCTGCACGGCACGGCGCTGGTCACCGCGGAGAAGACGGAGGCGACGGCCTTCACTCCTGTGGCGGTCCGCTGGCTGACTGCGGTGGCGGGATTCCTGACCACGTACGCGCCCCAGGTGGACGCCGGCCACTACCCGGGCGACGACGCCACGATCGACGTCCAACTCGCGGCCGTGGACCACCTCATCCACGCGGCGGAGTCCCGGGGGATCGACAACTCGCTGCCCGAGCTGCTGAAAAGCGCGATGTCACGGGCGACTGCGGCGGGTCACGGCGCCGACAGCTACGCGAGTGTGATCGAGGTACTGAGGAACCCGGCGGGGGCCGCCGGGTAACCGATCAGCGCCCCGGCTTGAGGGGGCCGCGGCCCCGCCGATGCGGGCCGTCCCCGGCCCCCCTCGGCGGTACTGTGATTCGGGGGGTGGGGGATGGATCCCGCGGTCATCGGTACCCGACTGGCATCGAGCGTCATCGCTCCGCTGGTCACCAAGCTGTTCGTGAAGGAGGGCCCGGGGGCCGGGCTGGTCGACAAGCCGGTGCGGCTGTCGGCGCTCGTGTCGTTCCGGGGTGAGAAGCGGACGCTGACGGAGAAGGACGTCGCCCGGCTCGCCGCCCGGCTGGTCCGGGAAGCGGCCGAGTCGCCGGGAGAGACTCCCTGCCCGGCGGACGAGAAGACCGCGGTCACGGACGCGCTGACGGCGAAGCTGCTCGCGCTGGGCCGGCTCGACATGGACGACGTGCAGGCGGTGCGGCTCGGCCACCGGGAGCTGGCCCGCAAGCTCCACCAGAGGGCGCCGACCGGCCAGTTGACCGCCGACGCCACGTACTTCCTGGACTCCCTCACCGAGTGGGCCTGCCTCCACATCATCAACTTCTTCACCCAGCGCTCGTCCTTCGTCGCCCGCACACTGGTGGAACAGACCCGTGGCCAGGCCGAACTCATCGCGAAGATGGATGAGTTGATCGCCCGCAATCCCCGGCCGGACGCCCATGACCCCGCTTTCGAGCGACGCTTCCTCGCCTACATCGTCAAGAAGCACGGCCGGTTGCAGATCTACGGGATCGACCTGGTCAACTCGCCCGGAAGGTGGCTCCTGGACGGGACCTACCTGAGCCTGGAGGCCACGTCGCCCGCCGACGCGTACGAGGACTTCCTGCTCGGCCACCACCGCCGCCGGGCGGGGCACCGGCCCGCCGACGAGGCGCTCGCCAGCCACCACCATGTCCTCCTGCGCGGTGAGGCGGGCTCCGGGAAGACCACGCTCATCCAGTGGCTGGCCGTCTCCGCCGCTCGCCGGGACCCGGACGACCGCATGGCGTACCTGGCCGGTCTGATCCCCTTCGTCCTGCCCCTGCGCACCCTGACCCGCCGTGGCGGCCAGCTCCCTTCCCCGAGGAACTTCCTCGATGCCATGGGCGTACCGCTGGCCGGTGAGGAACCGCCCGGGTGGCAGGCCCGCGTCCTGGGTGGCCGGCGCGGACTACTGCTGGTCGACGGCATCGACGAGGTGCCCGAGACCGAACGGGCCCACGTACGCGACTGGCTCCGCGACCTGGCCGACGCCTACCCGGGCAACCGCTGGCTCGTCACCTCGCGTCCGTCCGCCGTCGCGGAGGAGTGGCTGGCGGAGGACGAGTTCGTGGAGATGAGGCTGACACCGATGCGGTCGGCGGACGTCCGGTCGTTCGTCGGGCGGTGGCACACGGCGGCCCGCACCGGCGCCCACGAGGAGGACGAGGCGCTGGCCGCATACGAGGCGCAGCTCCTCACCGCCATCCGGACCAAGCCCGATCTGGGACGGCTGGCCACCAACCCCCTGATGTGCGGGCTCATTTGCGCCCTGCACCGGGACCGCCACGGTTTTCTGCCGGTCGGGCGCAAGGAGCTGTACCAGGCCGCGCTCACGATGCTCCTCACCCGCCGGGACCGTGAACGCGGCGTGAGCGGGGTCGAGTTGCGAGAGGAGCCGCAGCTGCAGATCGTTCAGCGGCTCGCCTACTGGCTGATCAAGGACGGCCGTACGGAGATGGGCCGGGACCGCGCGCTCGCCGAGATCGGCAAGGCGCTGCCGGCGCTGCCCGAGATGGCGGCGCTGGGGGACGCCGGGACCGTACTCGGCCATCTGCTCGACCGCAGCGGGCTGTTGCGCGCACCGACGCCCGACGCGATCGAGTTCTGCCATCGCACGTTCCAGGACTTCCTCGGGGCGCGGGCGATCCTGGACGAGGGCACGTTCGGGATGATCCGCAAGCACGCCGCCGACGACCAGTGGGAGGACGTCATCCGCATGGCGGTCGCGCAGGGGCGCCCGCGTGACCGGGCGGACATCCTGCGCGAGCTGCTGCACGGCGGCTCGACGCGGGCCGTGCTGCTGGCCGCGTCCTGCCTCGAACAGGCCACGGAACTGGACCCGGCGGTACGGGAGGAGCTGGAACTGGGCGTGTCCGCGCTGATTCCGCCCCGTACGCCCGAGGCGGTCACCGAACTCAGCTCGATGGGACCGCTCGCCCTCGACCTGCTGCCCGGGCGGGAGGAACTGCCGGACGACGAGCACGCCCAGCTGTGCGTCCGCACGGCGTCGCTCATCGGGACCGACGCGGCGATCCCGTATCTGACGCGCTTCACGAGCCACCCGTCACCGGACGTACGAGGCCAACTCGCCCTGTTCTGGCACCGGTTCGGCATCGAGGTGTACGGCAGGGAGGTCATCGCCCAGCTCCCGTACGACGACCTGTACCTGATCGCCCACTCCGTGGCGGAACTCCGCGCCCTGCGGGAGCTGGGCGGCCGTCCCTGGATGCGCCTCGTGGGCGACTTCACCGCCAACAGCCTCCTCGCCTACCTGGACCCGGGTCTGCTCACCCGGCTCGACCTGCGCGGCACGGTCGACGAGGTGTCGGTGCTGGGCCAATTCCCGCTTCTGGAGGTCGTGTCCGTGTCCGAATGCCCCCAGGACATGTCGCTGGAGAGCCTGCGCGAGCTGCCGAGACTGCACCGGCTGAGCCTGTCGGCGCGGCACGCGTCGCGGGCCGCCGGGTCGGGCCTGTGCCTGCCGTCGGTCCGCACCGTCCACCTCTACGACCCCGGCCCCACCGCCCCCGACCTCAGCGCGCTGTTCCCGCACGCGACGATCACCGCCGGGCACGCCTGACACGTCCGGGCACGCCTGACACGTCCGGCCACGCCGCCTACGCCCGCCGCGACGCCTTCAAGAACTCCGCCGCCGCGACGACGAAGGCTTCCCGCGCGGCCTTGAACGCCTTCCAGTCAGGTGCCAGACCGCCGTCCTTGTGCATGGCGGCCAGCCGCTCCAACGTCTCGCGGGCCTCCCCGACCGGCCCGACGCCCTCGACGGCGATGACGTTGAACGCGGCCCGGGTCGCGGCGTACGCGGCGTCGACGGCGGCCACCGCCGCGCCGCCGTCGGGGAAGCGGCCGTCCAGCCGGTGCCAGGCGACGCTGGACTCGGCGTCGGCGGCGGTGAGAAACGCGGCGTACGCGTCGCGGCGCGCCACGTAGAGGAGTTCACTGCTCATGGCGGGGGCTGCTCCCTGTACGCGGGACGGAACGGTCGGTGACGACGCTACCGGACGCGCACGGCGGGGCGGCCGTGGTCAGCAATCCGTACCCGAGACGCCGGGGTCGTAGTACCGCACGGACCGCCCGGGCGCGCCGATCACCCCGTCGTCCTCGGTCGGTCCGCAGGAGGCGTCCGGCGCGCACGCGGTCCGCGGGGTGCACGACTCGAACGAGGGGTTGCAGTCGGGCAGGCAGGTGGGGGACATCGAGACGCCGGTGTCCGGGAACACGGCCTGAAGCTCCGCGCGGGCGGCGCGCATCGGGGTGCCCAGGTAGATGTCGCTCAGGCTCCGCTCCCGCACGTTGCCGAGCGGCATCCACCGGGCGAAGACGCACGGCCACACCTCACCGTCCGGCGAAACGGCGAACTTGCCCCGCCCGCACCGCCCGCAGAGCCGGTCCATCCTCGGGTCCCTGCCGTCCGCGCCCCGGCCGAACGGGCGGATACGGTCCGTCCGTACGTCGCGGACCCCGAGCTGGAGCAGATCGCCGCGGGCCTGCGTGCCACGCTGCCCTTCGAGCACGCCGATGACGCTGCCGCGTAAGGGGATGCCGAGGCTGCGCGCCTTCGCCACGTTGGCGCGGGTCCGGGCGTGCGAGCCGCGTGTCATCGTCACGTCGTCGTGGTCGGCGGGGGTGTCGCTGTAGTAGCTGAACGCGAGGCGCACGCCCGGGATCCGGAGCGCGGCCCAGACCGCTTCGCCGACGTGGGACAGGTTCGAGAACACCTCGATCCGCATGCCGTTGGCGATCGCGTGCCGGATCAGTTCGGGCAGGGCCGGGTGCAGGGTGGGTTCGCCACCGATGAACTGGACGTTGCGCACGCCCATGCCCCTCAGCTCACCGATGACACGGCGCCAGTCCGCCACGGTCATGCTGCCGTGATCGCCCTGTGGGGAGGAACCGGCATAGCAGTGGCGGCAGTTCTCGTTGCAGAGGCCGGTGATCTCCAGCCATGCGAAGGTGGGGCGCAGATAGCCCATGGTCGCTCATTTCGCTCGGCGGACGGGGGGCGTCCGGAGGTGCCATGAGCAGGACGCTAGGGAGGGGACCTGGCGAGCACGGTGAATCATTCTCGAATATTCCCGAGAACTTTCGGCTATTCGCCGTCATTCTCACGAGGGTGGGGGCAGTCTGTAGTGCGGGGCCGCGCGCCCGATGATGCTGGACGGGTCGGCCTTCCCCACGAAAGGGCATGATCATGGTGCGGCGACTCCGCTTCAACGGAACCGGCTCGGGCGTCAACGGGTGTCCGTCCGTCCACGAGGACCTGGATACGGGAGAGGTCATCGTGCACGGCCCGCCACTCGCCGAGCCCGGCGACATCGCACAGCTTCGGCATCTCTCCCCCGGAGAGACGGCCATCGTCGTGCCGCGTGAACTTCTCGCGGACTTCGGCCCCAAGGATCGCGCCCCGCACATCATCGATCTGGCTGCCTTCGACGGTCTGTTCACCACCTTCAAGCACACGGCCTGGCGTCTCGAAACCCGACGCCGGTACGGCTCGGACGAAGTCACCGACACCTTCGCCCAGTTCACCCGTGGTGAGCCCGTCCAGTGGGACGGCGTCGACGCCGCATGGTGCGACGAGCGGCGCGAACAGGTGGCGCTCGGGAAGAAGTTCGGGCGGGTGCGCGTCGTCGACAGCCCGCCGACCACCGGACAGCTCTATCTCCTCGACAACGCCAGGCGGAACAGCGCGGTCGGCGAGGACATCCGTATTCTGCGACGCGGTGACACCGACGGGCTCGGCCTGCCCGACGAGGACTTCTGGCTTCTCGACTCGCGGCTCGTCGCCCTGCTCAACTTCGACGCCGACGACAATCTGGTCGATGTCGAGCTGATCACGGAGCCGGCCGCGGTGCTGCGTTACGCACAGGCGCGTGACGCGGCGCTTCATTCCGCCGTTCCCTACGAAGTGTTCGCGGCAGAGGTAGCAGCCGCAGAATAGGCAGTGACCCGGTGAGTGACTATCAAGTGGCTCGCGAGGCCCTGGGTATGAGGCTTCGCGAATTGCGCAAGGCGGGCGATCTCACCGGGTTGCAGCTCGCGGAACGTCTTGGCTGGCCGCAGTCCAAGGTCAGCAAACTTGAGAACGGCAAGCAGACCGCGACAGCCGACGACCTGCGCCGATGGGCGGATGGGACGGCACACCCGAACGCGGGCGCGGAACTCACGTCGCGGCTGGCCGCTCTCGAGTCGCACACGCGCTCCTGGCGTCGCCAACTCGCCTCCGGGCACCGTGCCGTACAGGAAACGCTCAACGCGGAGTTCGCCCGGACCGAGACCTTCCGTGCCTGGGAAGGGGCGATGATCGTCGGCGTGTTGCAGACCGCCGACTACGCGCGGCACATCTTCACCCGCTACGCGAACCTGCACCGGTCGCCGCGCGACATAGAGGACGCCGTGCGCGCGCGTATGAAACGACAGGTCGGTCTGTACGAGCCGGGCGGCAGGTACCGGATCGTCATGTGGGAGGCGGCCCTGCACGCGATGGTCTGTCCACCCGCCGTACTCGCGGCGCAGCTCGACCGGTTGGCCGGTGTGATCGGTATGGACACCGTGGAGCTCGGGATCATCCCGTTCGGTGCCCCGCTGCGGATTCCGCCCGCCAACGGCTTCTGGATCTTCGATGAGAGGCTCGTCATCGTGGAGGACTGGCACGCCGAACTCTGGATAGACGACGCCTCCGCCGTCGCCACGTACGAGCGCGCCTGGGACACCCTCCAGGCCTCCGCCGTCTACGGGGCCGACGCGCACCACCTCATCTCCCGCGTCCGGCGCGAACTCCGGGCCGACACCACCTAGTCGGGCAGATCCTCCAGCGCCGGGATCCGGCGGTGGAGGATCTGCCCGACTAGG
>NZ_MDCR01000222.1 GCF_001723055.1 Streptomyces niveus | reverse complement strand
GCGCGGCTTGGCGGCGCGCGACTCGGGGACGTACCGCCAGGTCAGGATGAACGCCGTGATCCCGACCGGGACGTTGATCAGGAAGATCGCGCGCCAGCCGACCGTCTCCACCAGCAGCCCGCCGATCAGCGGTCCCGCCGCCATCGAGATACCGACGACCCCGCCCCAGATCCCGATCGCACGGGCGCGCTCGCGCGGTTCGGTGAAGGTGTTGGTGATGATCGACATCGCGACCGGGTTGAGCATCGAGCCGCCGACGGCCTGCACCATGCGGAAGACGACCAGCAACTCCAGACTCGGCGCGACCGAGCACAGCGCCGAGCCGATCGTGAAGACCACCAGCCCGGTCTTGAAGACCCGCCGGCGGCCGATGCGGTCGGCGGTGGAGCCCGCGAGCATCAGCAGCGAGGCGATGACCAGGGTGTACGCGTCGATGGTCCACTGCATACCGGCGACCGTGGTGTGCAGGTCCTTGCGGATGGACGGCAGTGCGACGTTGAGCACCGTGGTGTCGAGGCTGACGATCAGCAGACTCATGCAGCAGGTCCCCAGAATCACCAGCCGTCTGCGGGGACCGCACTCCTCGGTGGCCTCGTGGGGCGGCCCTTTCGACGGCTCCGGGTCGGGTGCGGGGCGGGGAGCTGGCATGGGGTGATGGTATGTCCGGCGCCCCGGCGGGCTCCCGCCCGCCATGCGCGACAATGGACGGATGACCGCTCCGCTCGCCCCGTCCCCCGCACCGCCCGGCACGCTCGCCGTCGGCCCGTACCCGGTCTCCCCGCCCGTCGTGCTCGCACCGATGGCGGGGATCACGAACGCCCCCTTCCGGACGCTCTGCCGGGAGTTCTCGGGCGGCAAGGGGCTGTTCGTCAGCGAGATGATCACCACGCGGGCGCTGGTCGAGCGCAACGAGAAGACGATGCAGCTCATCCGTTTCGACGCGACCGAGACACCCCGCTCGATCCAGCTGTACGGCGTCGACCCGGTCACCGTCGGCAAGGCCGTCCGCATGATCGCGGACGAGGGCCTGGCCGACCACATCGACCTGAACTTCGGCTGCCCCGTCCCCAAGGTCACCCGCAAGGGCGGCGGCTCGGCCCTCCCGTACAAGCGGCCCCTGCTGCGCGCGATCCTGCACGAGGCGGTGTCGAACGCCGGGGACCTGCCGGTCACGATGAAGATGCGCAAGGGCATCGACGACGACCACATCACCTACCTGGACGCCGGCCGCATCGCCGTCGAGGAGGGCGTCACGGCGATCGCCCTGCACGGCAGGACGGCCGCCCAGCACTACGGCGGTACGGCCGACTGGGACGCCATCGCCCGCCTCAAGGAGCACGTCCCGGAGATCCCCGTCCTCGGCAACGGCGACATCTGGTCGGCGGACGACGCGCTGCGGATGGTCCGCGAGACCGGCTGCGACGGCGTGGTCGTGGGACGCGGCTGCCTCGGCAGGCCGTGGATCTTCGGCGATCTGGTGGCGGCCTTCGAGGGTACGGGGGAACTCGCCCGGCCCGCGCTGCGCGAGGTCGCCCGGGTCATGCGGCGGCACGCGGAGCTGCTGGGGGAGTGGATCGGGGACGAGGCGCGCGGGGTGATCGACTTCCGTAAGCACGTGGCCTGGTACCTGAAGGGCTTCTCGGTCGGCTCCGAACTGCGCAAGAAGCTGGCGATCACCTCGTCACTCGCCGAACTGGACGCGCTGCTGGGCGAGTTGAACCTGGACCAGCCCTGGCCGGACGGCGCCGACGGCCCACGCGGTCGCACATCGGGAAACAACCGGGTGGTCCTGCCGGACGGCTGGCTCAAGGACCCGTACGACTGCGCGGGCATCGGCGAGGACGCGGAACTGGACACGTCGGGCGGCTGACCGGGCCGGCGACCGTACGTCTGGGACGCCGCCTTGTCAGTGCCGTACGGCATGATCCGTCGTCAGGCATGGCAACGGGCCACGGCGCGGGGGGTATTGGTGCGGACGCTGCTGTTCGGCGAGGTGTATGTGCATTACGGGCAGATGTACGTGGTCAGCGACCCGGCCGGGTTCGACTGCGATCTGCACGAGGCGTTCGCCGGGCAGGAGGGCGGGCTGTGCGGGGGAGCCACCCCCGGAGCACTCCTCCTCCTGACCGCGCTCCACACGGGCCAGGTCGGGCTCACCGTCGAACTGCACGACGAACCGCCACCGCTCGATCCTCTGTGGGAGGAGGTCGTGGAGGTGCCGTTCCGTCCGCTGTCGGACGGGACCACACTCGCGCAGTGGGCGCACGAGGACTCCTGGGAGCTTGACCTCGACGAGACCGACTACCGGGTCCGGTACAGCGCCCGGGGGATGGACGAGGCGAGAGTCCCGGAGAACTTCGAGTCGCCGGAGCCGGTGGACCACTACCTCCTCCAGTTCTGGCCGTGCCTGCCGTCACCGGCCCGCGTCGTGCGGCAGACCAGTGACCATGCCGCCTACTGGCACGCCTGGGCACGGGAGTTGCCGCCCCCGCCACCCCGGCCGACCCCGGATGAGGTGGCGGAGGCGGCCCGCCTCGCCGAGCGGGAACGTGAGCGGGAGCGCCTGGCGGAGGAGGCGCGCACCTGGGGCGGCCGGGTGCCGAGCGACCGGCTGCGCTCCGTCGGCGGCAACGTGTGGGGGATGATCCGGCTCGACGCCGCCCTCCTGCACGCCCTGGACGCGGCGGGCCCGGACATCCAGCGCGCCGTCGCCCGGCTGGCGGCCCGCCGCGCCTGTACGGTGGCGGGCCTGGCCGGCCTGGAGTGGGTCGCGGCGAGCCTCGAATCCCTCGACCGGGGAGGGGAGTTGGCGCCGCCGTTCGACGGCGGGCAGCGGCAGGTGTGCGACCTGCTGCTCACCGACGAGCGGGTGCCGCAGGCCGTTGTCGAGGTTTCCCTGAGCCGGACCGCCATCTCCCGACCGCACCTGGCCGTCCCGGCGGTGTTCGCCGCGGCGGAGCGGGACCCGCTTCTGGCGGCCGTCGACGCGCTGTTCGCCGCCGCCTCCACGTACGGCGCCGACTACGGTGTTCTGTTCGACGAGGTCCGCCCCCTCGTGGAGCTCAGGGGTTCGGATGCGTGACCTCCAGGACCGGGTTGTCGGATCGTCCGCCGGCGCGTCCGCCCTGCCGCCCCGTCAGCGCCCCGCCACCCCCGGTCCCGCGTGCCGTTCAAGCGGTGCCGCCGCCGCCGAGTTGGAGACGCTGAAGGCGACCGTGCCCGCGCGGTAGCGGTCGTCGGTCCACTCGATGGGGCGGCCCGCCGCCGTGTACGTGAGATAGCGCTGGCGCAGCAGCGGGCTGCCCCGTCTGACCCGTAGCAGTCTGGCGTCCTCGCTGCCCGCCGCGAGCGCGTCGATCAGGTGCTCGCCGTAGTGGGCGACCATGCCCGCGTCCGCCGCGATGCTGTCCATGATCGACACGCAGTCGTCGGGCAGCGCCCGTACGGCGGGGGCCACCCAGTCCGTGTAGGCGGTGCGTTCGACCAGGACCGGTTCGCCGTCGAGGTGGCGCAGCCGCAGGACGACCCGGCGGGCTCGGTCAGGCCCTCGGACGCGAGCAGCCCCACCGCCTGGCGGACGGTGCCGCGTGAGGCGGACCACCGCGCCGCGAGATTGGTCGACTCGGTCGTCGCGGGCTCCCTGGCCGATGTCGCCTTCGCCTTCACCCTGTCGGCCGACGACACCGTACGGACCAAACCGCACCCGGATCCCTACCGGGCGGCGGCCGGGCGCTTCGGCGCCCCGCCCGGCGCGTGCGTGGCCGTGGAGGACTCCCCGGACGGCACGGCGTCCGCCGAGGCCGCCGGGTGCCCCGTGCTCGTCGTCCCGTCGCTGCTGCCGGTGGCGGCGGGGGAGGGCCGGTACTTCGCGGGCAGTCTCGCGGACGTGGACCTGGCCGTGCTGGAGGGCGTGATTCTCGCCACGTCTGATAGATCCTTCGCTCAGACGAGCGGCTGACGCGCGACTGCACTTCCGGAAGGGGTGACACTGGGTGCCATCCCTTCCGCGTTCGAGAGATGAACTCAGAAGTCGCAGAAGCTGCTCAGATGAGCGGGTTTTGCCATGCAAAGGTCATGCCCGGTTCGAGGCCTGAAGGGGGCCGGGGTGAGTGATGCCCCGTCATGTGCATTCGATCCAGTGGCGGACGGGTGGTTGCGGCCGTATGACGGACAGGTGGACATGTCCAGGCACCTTCGATCTGGGTATGTTCCTCGCCGTCAGGGCAGCCAGCGCCTCCCGGAGGAGTCGAGATCCGTGTCGGAAAGCAAAGACACCCACGTAGCGGCAGGAAACGCCCCACAGGACCAGAAGTTCGTCTACGACTTCACCGAGGGCAACAAGGATCTCAAGGGCCTCCTCGGCGGCAAGGGCGCCAACCTCGCCGAGATGACCAACCTCGGACTGCCCGTCCCTCCGGGCTTCACGATCACCAGCGAGGCGTGCAAGGTCTACCTCGCCACCGGCACCGAGCCCGCCGCCCTGCGCGACGAGGTCAGCGCCCACCTCGACGCCCTCGAAAGCGCGATGGGCAAGAAGCTCGGCCAGGCGGACGACCCGCTGCTCGTCTCCGTACGGTCCGGCGCCAAGTTCTCCATGCCCGGAATGATGGACACCGTCCTCAACATCGGGCTCTCCGACAAGTCCGTCGCCGGGCTCGCCAAGCAGTCCGGCGACGAGCGGTTCGCCTGGGACTCCTACCGCAGGCTCATCCAGATGTTCGGCAAGACCGTCCTGGGCGTCGACGGCGACCACTTCGAGGAGGCGCTGGAGGACGCCAAGCGCGCGAAGAAGGCCGCCACCGACATCGACCTCGACGCCGCCGATCTGAAGAAGCTGGTCAAGCAGTTCAAGAAGATCGTCACGCGCGACGCGGGCCGCGACTTCCCGCAGGACCCGCGCGAGCAGATGGACCTCGCCATCCGCTCCGTCTTCGAGTCCTGGAACACCGACCGCGCCAAGCTCTACCGCCGCCAGGAACGCATCCCCGGCGACCTCGGCACCGCCGTCAACATCTGCTCCATGGTCTTCGGCAACCTCGGCCCGGACTCCGGCACCGGTGTCGCCTTCACCCGCGACCCGGCCAGCGGCCACCAGGGCGTGTACGGGGACTACCTCCAGAACGCACAGGGTGAGGATGTCGTCGCCGGCATCCGCAACACCGTGCCGCTCGCCGACCTGGAGGCCATCGACAAGCGGTCCTACGACCGGCTGATGCAGATCATGGAGATCCTGGAGACGCACTACCGGGACCTCTGCGACATCGAATTCACCATCGAGCGCGGCGAGTTGTGGATGCTCCAGACCCGCGTCGGCAAGCGCACCGCCGGCGCCGCGTTCCGGATCGCCACCCAGCTCGTCGACCAGGGCCTGATCGACGAGGCGGAGGCGCTCCAGCGCGTCAACGGCGCCCAGCTCGCGCAGCTGATGTTCCCCCGGTTCGACGACGGTGCGAAAGCCGAACTGCTGGGGCGCGGGATCGCCGCGTCACCCGGCGCCGCCGTCGGCAAGGCCGTCTTCGACTCGTACACCGCCGTCAAGTGGTCCCGCTCCGGTGAGCGCGTCATCCTCATCCGCCGCGAGACCAACCCCGACGACCTGGACGGCATGCTCGCCGCCGAGGGCATCCTCACCTCGCGCGGCGGCAAGACCTCGCACGCCGCCGTCGTCGCCCGTGGCATGGGCAAGACCTGTGTCTGCGGCGCCGAGGAGCTGGAGGTCGACACCAAGCGGCGCCGGATGACGGTCGGCAAGACCGTCATCGAGGAGGGCGACCTCGTCTCCGTCGACGGCTCGACCGGCAAGGTCTACCTCGGCGAGGTCCCGGTCGTCCCCTCGCCGGTGGTCGAGTACTTCGAGGGCCGGATGCACGCGGGCGCCGACGACGCCGACGAACTCGTCGAGGCCGTGCACCGGATGATGGCGTACGCCGACCGCCGCCGCAGGCTGCGGGTGCGCGCCAACGCCGACAACACCGAGGACGCGCTGCGGGCCCGCCGCTTCGGCGCGCAGGGCATCGGGCTGTGCCGCACCGAGCACATGTTCCTCGGCGAACGCCGGTCCATGGTCGAGAAGTTGATCCTCGCGGACACCGACGACGAGCGCGAACAGGCGCTGAAGACCCTGCTGCCCCTCCAGCGGAAGGACTTCGTCGAGCTGTTCGAGGCGATGGACGGACTGCCCGTCACCGTACGGCTGCTGGACCCGCCGCTGCATGAATTCCTGCCCGACATCACGGAGTTGTCGGTACGGGTCGCGCTCGCCGAGTCCCGCGAGGACCACAACGAGAACGACCTGCGCCTCCTCCAGGCCGTACACAAACTGCACGAGCAGAACCCGATGCTCGGACTGCGCGGCGTACGGCTCGGCCTGGTCATCCCCGGACTGTTCGCGATGCAGGTACGGGCCATCGCCGAGGCGGCGGCGGAGCGCAAGCACGCCAAGGGCGACCCGCGCGCCGAGATCATGATCCCGCTCGTCGGCACCGTCCAGGAGCTGGAGATCGTCCGCGACGAGGCCGAGCAGGTCATCGCCGAGGTGCGCGAGGCCACCGGCATCGACCTGAAGCTGTCGCTGGGCACGATGATCGAACTGCCGCGCGCCGCACTGACGGCCGGTCAGATCGCGGAGGCCGCCGAGTTCTTCTCCTTCGGTACGAACGACCTCACCCAGACCGTGTGGGGCTTCTCCCGCGACGACGTCGAGGCGAGCTTCTTCACCGCGTACCTGGAGAAGGGCATCTTCGGGGTGTCCCCGTTCGAGACGATCGACATGGACGGCGTCGGCGCGCTCGTACGCAGCGCGTGCGAGGCCGGCCGCAAGACCCGGCCCGGACTGAAGCTGGGCATCTGCGGCGAGCACGGCGGCGACCCCGAGTCGGTGCACTTCTTCCACCAGGTGGGCCTGGACTACGTCTCGTGCTCGCCGTTCCGGATCCCCGTGGCGCGCCTGGAGGCCGGGCGGGCGGCGGCGCAGCCGGACGGCAGCGGCGACTCCCGCTGAGTCCATTCCCGCTCCCCTGAGCCCTTTCCAGCTCCCCGTCCCGTAATGGAAAAGGCCGGGAGACAAACAAATCGGAGTGCGGCCGATGGATCCCCATCCATCGGCCGCACCCCCTTTTCCGGCCGGGCACGGAGCCGCAACCCTCACCGACCGCCGCCGGGCGAGCAAAGCCCCCCACGGCCTTCGCTGCGCCTTTCCGGTGGCTCGGGTTTCGCGCCTGACCTGCTACAGCCTTCCGTTTCGCACCCGATCCGCGCGAAGCGTTTCAACTGTGGCCGAAACACCGTGGTAACGGCCTGTGATGGCATGCATACTCAGTGCTGGGGTCGATTGCGGACGCGACATAAGTGTCAAGTGGGGGATGGGTGCTGCGAATTCATTTCACGGGAAGAGACCTCGGCGCGGTCCGGATGGCCGCCGGTCCCGACCCGCTGTGGGAAACGATTCTCAGCTTTCACCGATTGCGCGACCGGCGGGGCCCACTCGTCTTCGGGGAATGGCGCACGGAAACACGGGTGAGGTTGAAAGGTGAAACACGTCTGCTCGGCGCGCTGATACCGAAGCGCGGCTATTTCCCTGACTTCCTCACCCCCGCCGAGAGCCGCACCGGCCTCGCGGAGGGGCTGGAGGCGCTGCGCGCGACCCCCGCGGAGCGGGTACGCGCCGAACTGGCCCTGCTCGCCGCCGGTCCGCCCGCGTTCCCCGCCAGGGCCGCCGCGCTCGGTGACGACGACCCGGCTGCGGAGCTGGGCAGGCTCGCCGGGGCGCTGCGCGCGTACCACCGGGCCGCCGTGGAGCCGTACTGGCCGCACATCCGGGCCCGCGCCGAGGCCGACCGTGTCGTCAGGGGCCGGGCGCTGCTCGACGGCGGCGCCGACGCGCTGCTCGCCACGCTCCCGCCGATGATCCGCTGGCGGGCGCCGGTCCTGGAGGCCGACTACCCCGTCGACCGCGAACTGTGGCTGGACGGACGGGGGTTGCTGCTCCAGCCGTCGTTCTTCTGCCGCGCGACACCGGTCGTCCACCGCGACCCGGCGCTGCCCCCGGTGCTCGTCTACCCCGTCACGTACGCGCACGCCCCGGTCGCCGTGGGGCACGGCGGCCGGGGCGCGGGACCGTCACTCGGCCGGCTGGTCGGCCGTACGCGCTCGGCGGTCCTCGGCGCGATAGCGCACGGTACGACCACCAGCGAACTGGCCCGCAGGGCAGGGGTGTCACTGGCCTCCGCCAGCCAGCACGCGTGCGTCCTGCGCGAGGCGGGCCTGGTGGTGACCCTGCGCCACGGCAACGCCGTCCTGCACACGCTCACCCCGCTGGGCGCCGCCCTGCTGCACGGCGGCGCCCAGGGGATGCCCGGGACAGGAATCTCCGGCACGGGGATGTCCGGGACAGGGATCTCCGGTACGGCGTACGGGAGTTCGGGCTAGGGCCTGATCCAAACGACAGGCCCTAGGGGAGTCCGCTACGTACGGAACGGCCCCGTCACCTCGTAGGTGATGCCGCCCGACGAACTCCCGCTCGTACCGCGCTGGCTGGAGAAGTACAGCCGCGATCCGTCGGGCGAGAACGCCGGTCCGGTGATCTCCGAGCCCGACTGACCGCCGACGCGCAGGAACGGCGCGACGACGTCGTCGGGAGTGATCAGACAGATCTCCATGTTCCCGCCGTCCTCCGCGACGTACAGATCACCGGACGAGGAACCGGTGACGTTGTCGACCCCCGTCAGCGGTGCGCCGCCGCCGCTGACCAGCGAGTCGTCGTACGTCAACTCGTAGGTGCTCGCGGCCGGATCGACCCGCCACACCCGGTTGTCGCCCTTCGTGGTGAACCACACCGAGCCGTCCGCGTAGTAGCAGCCCTCGCCGCCGTTGAACCGCTTGGCGCCCGAGACCTGGTCACGGGTCTGGGTCGGCGAGCCGTCCGGGTCCGGCACCGTCACCCAGGTGAACGAGCCCGAGGTGGCGGTGCCCGCCCGCAGCACCTGGAGGGTGCCGGCGGAGAGATCGCCCCAGGTGGTGGGCGTGAACCGGTAGAAGCACCCGTTCGTCTCGTCCTCGGTCAGATAGATCACCTTGCGCACGGGGTCCGCCGCCGCGGCCTCGTGCTTGAACAGACCCATCGCGTCGCGCCGCACCGCGGCCTTCACACCCCACGGGTCCGTCTCGTACACATACCCGCGGGTCACCTCCTCGCAGGAGAGCCAGGTGTTCCACGGGGTGCTGCCACCGGCGCAGTTCTGCCGGGTGCCGGTCAGGATCCGGTACGCGCCGGTGATCGCACCCGCCGAGGAGAAGCGGACCGCGCCCGCGCCGCCGGACGGGTTGATCTCCGAGTTGGAGACATAGATCCAGCCGCTGCCGTCGGCGTAACAGGCGCCGCCGTCGGGGGCGTTGTGCCAGGTGTACGACGTGCCGGGCACGGTCTGCCCGGACCGCGCGACGACCCTGCTGGTGAATCCGGCGGGCAGCCGGATGTTGTTGCCGTCGGCGGATCCGAGCGCTCCGTACGGTCCCGCGCCGGGCTGTGCGGGGTCGGCGTAGGCCGCGCCGCGCCAGAGAGTGCCGCCGAGTGCGGCGGCGGAGCCGGTGATGACCGCTCCACGCAGAAAATTGCGACGTTCCACTGGGCCGCTCCATGGTGGTGGGGTGGGGCGTGAGGTCGCGTGCGCGCAACAGAGTAGGGCGAGCGGATGGCCACTGTCTGAACTTCGCGGCGGCGTGGCCGGTCATCGGCGCGAACAGCCGTGCCGCCGCGCCGTGTTGGCGCCCGGCTACGCCGCCGCGCCGCCGTCTATGACGAGGTCCGTTCCCACGACGGAGGCAGCGTCCGCCGAGGCGAGATACAGCACGGCCGCGGCCACCTCCTCCGTCGACGAGACCCGGCCGAGCGGTGACTCCTCCTTCATGCGCGAGGTGCGGTCGGCGGCGCTCTCGCCCGGACGCAGCGACATCGTGGTGTCCGCGGCGCCGGGGCTGACGGCGTTGATCCGGACCCCGTCCTGGATGTGGTCGAGTGCGGCGGCGCGGGTCAGCGCGGAGACGGCGGCCTTGGAGGTGAGATAGCCGGCCACGTTCGGGATACGCGTATGGGCACCGAGGTTGGAGGAGACGTTGACGATGGCGCCGCCCCCGTCGCGGCGCATCTGGGCGATCTCCGCCTGGAGGCAGTGCAGGACCCCGGTGACGTTGATGTCGAGCATGGCCTGCCAGTCGGCGACGGGGAGATCCGCGAGGGGTGCGCCGCCCCGGAAGATCCCCGCGTTGTTGACGGCGACGTCGAGCCGGCCGAAGTGGTCGACGGCCGTACGCACCAGGGCCCGTACGTCGTCCGCGCGGGAGACGTCGGCGGTGACGACGAGCGAGTGGCCGCCCGCCGCCGTGATCAGGGCGTGGGTCTCCTCCAGCGGCGCGGCGCCCCGGCCGGCGAGGACGACGGAGGCGCCCTCGGCGGCGAACGCCACGGCGACGGCGCGGCCGATCCCGGTTCCGGCGCCGGTGACGAGGACGGTCTGGTCGGTGAAACGAGCGGACATGGGTAACTCCCTTGTCGGACACGGATGGTGAGTGGGCGAAGGTGCGTGGTGGTGGTCGGGTGGGCGGTCAGCGGGCGTCGGCCCGTACGCCACGGGCCGCCGCCGTGGCCGCCGTGGCGCAGGCGAGCGCGACGAACGCCCCCGCCGTCACCGCGAGCGAGAGCGCGTCGCCGCCGAGGGACAGCAGCACGGCGAACAGGACGGTCGGCCCCAGCTCCATGGCCGTGTTGAGCACGCCGCCCGCCAGACCGGTCCGCCGCTCGGGCACCCCGGCGGTCGCGAGCACCGCGGCCCCCGCGAAGGACGCGGCGGCGCCCGCCGGGAGCAGGACCAGGCCGGGCAGCAGCCCGTACGCGTACGGCACGGCCGCCGCGCCCGGACCCGTCACCGCGAGCAGCGCGAGACCGGCCCCGCCCGTCGTGAGTCCCGCCGCCGTGACGAGCGGCGCCCCGTACCGGGTTATCAGCGACCCGGCGGCCCGCCCCGACACCAGCAGGGCGAGGGCGAACGGCACGAACGCGGCCGAGGTCTCCAACTCCGAGTAGCCAAGCTTCTGTTGGAGATGGAGCGAGAGCAGGACGAACGTCAGGGACGTGCCCGCCGCCGTCAGCGCGATGGCCGCCAGTCCCGTCGCCCGGCGGCGTTCGAGGACGAAGCGCGGCGGCAGCAGCGGGTCACGGGCGCGGCGCTCGGCGAGCAGGAACGCCGCGCAGAGCGCGACCCCGCCCGCCAGCGGCAGGAGCACCGCCGGGGAATCCCACGGGTGGGCGTCGGTGACGACGAGGCCGTAGCTGGCGAGCGTGATCCCGCCGGTGGCGAGGACCGCGCCCGGCAGATCCAGCGAGCGGCCCCCGCCGGGCGGGGTGGCGGGCAGCAGCCGGGGCGCGAGTGCGAGCGCCGTGCCCGCCACCAGTAGCGGTACGCCGAAGCTCCAACGCCATGACAGCAGCGCCGAGATGACGCCGGAGCCGAGATTTCCGGCGGTGGCGCCGAGCACGGAGAGTCCGCCCCAGGTCGCCACGGCCCTGCCGTACGAGGCGGGTGAGGCGAACACCGTACGCAGCACGTTCATGGCGGCCGGGGCGATGAGCGCGGCGCCCACGCCCTGGGCGAAGCGGCCGGCGAGCAGCGCCTCGTAGCCGGGGGCGAGCGGTGCGGTGGCCGACGCGGC
Source organism: Streptomyces niveus (assembly GCF_001723055.1). GTDB lineage: Bacteria > Actinomycetota > Actinomycetes > Streptomycetales > Streptomycetaceae > Streptomyces > Streptomyces niveus. The sequence goes on along the minus strand of NZ_MDCR01000222.1, from coordinate 21,825 downwards.
GGCGAAGACCAGCAGACCGGCGGTGAGCGCGCGGCGTCCGCCGTACCGGTCGGCGAGCCGGCCGCCGAGGAGCAGCAGCCCGGCGAGGGTGAGCCCGTACGCGGCGCTGAGCAGGATCAGCTGGGACCGGTCGAGTGCGAACTCGCGCCCGATGTCGGGCAGCGGTACGACGAGGGCGGCGAGCGTGAAGATGAGCGTGGCCTGGACGGTGCCGAGGAGCGCGAACGCGGCGGCCGGCCGGACGGGTGCGCCGACGCTGCTCGTGGTGGTGCTCGCGCTCATGCTGTCCCCCTGATTATTTGGACCGATCGTTCTGTTATGAGGGCGGCGGAAAACCGCCCCGTCTGCGAGGTGAGGTGAGGTGAGGCGCGCCGGTCCCGTCAGTCCAGCAGGGTCAGCGCCTGCTCGGCCGCGTCGCGTACCCGCGCCGGATTCCGCGAGGTCTTGCCGACCACCCGCATGCCCTGCATCAGCACGAGCAGCATCCGCGCCAGCGCGCGCGGATCGCGGTCGGGCGGCAACTCGCCCTGCCCCTGCGCCCGGACGAGCGCCGCGTGCGTCAGCGTCTCGACGTGGCTCCAGCTCAGCTCGACCCGGCGGGCCGCCTCCGGGTCGTGCGGCCCCAGCTCGGCGGCCGTGTTGGTGATGAAGCAGCCCCTCGCGCGCCGCGCCTCGACGGTGGACTCGTCGGCGAACCGCCGCACCATCTGCCGTACCGCCGGCAGTGCGGGACCCGGCTTCGACAGGGCGTCGAGCAGCGGCGGGTCCTGTGTCTCGCCGTACCGGTCCAGCGCCTTCAGGTACAGCTCGTGCTTGTTGCCGAACGTCGCGTAGATACTGGCGCGGCCGATGCCGAGGTGGTCGACGAGGTCCGCCATGGACGTCGCCTCGTAGCCGCGCCGCCAGAACAGCTCAAGGGCCGACTGGAGCGCGGCGTCCGGATCGAATTCCTTGGTCCTGGCCACGGACCAGACTCTAAGCCTATATGGAACGACCGGTCAAGATTGCGACCGATTGCGACCGGCTCACGACGCGATCCGGGAGGCGTAGACCGTCACCGCCACCGACTCGTCGTCCAGGCAGCGGCCGGTCTCCAGATCGAAGCGCTGCTTCAGCAGCGGCGACGCCACGAAGGCCCGGCCGTCCTGGGTGCCGGTCAGCCCGCGCGAGAGCACCTGGGCGCCGGAGTACGGATCACGGTTGTCGATCGCGTACGTACGGCCCGCCCGGTCCACGAACAGCGCAGCCTGCCGGCCGTCCGGCAGCAGCGCCGCCACCCCCCGGCCCGCGATGAGCGCGGACCGCTCGCAGACCGGCAACCAGTCCTCGTCCACGCGGAGTTGCAGTACGGGGGAGACGGTCGGGCTCATCGGGCCGATACTCCTTCCAGCGTCAGAAACGTCAGATCCGGCTTCACCTGGTCGCGCTCCGGCACGAACCGCACCGTCGGGTCCGGCGCGCCCGGCGCGTTGACGAACGACACGAATCGGCGCAGCCGCTCCGGGTCGTCCAGCGTCTGGGCCCACTCGTCGCGGTAGCCCCTCACATGGTCGGCCATCAGCTTCTCCAGCTCCCCGCACAGGCCCAGCGAATCGTGCACGACCACGTCCCGTACGTGGTCCAGTCCGCCCTCGATCCGGCCCAGCCACGCCGAGGTGCGCTCCAGCCGGTCGGCGGTCCGGATGTAGAACATCAGGAAGCGGTCGATCAGCCGGATCAGCGACGCGTCGTCCAGATCCCGGGCCAGCAGATCCGCGTGGCGCGGCTCGGCGCCGCCGTTGCCGCCGACGTACAGATTCCAGCCCTCCGCCGTCGCGATGATCCCGAAGTCCTTGCCGCGCGCCTCGGCGCACTCCCGCGCGCAGCCCGAGACCGCCGACTTCAGCTTGTGCGGCGCGCGCAGCCCGCGGTAGCGCAGCTCCAGATCGATGGCCATCTTCACCGAGTCCTGCACGCCGTAGCGGCACCAGGTCTGTCCGACGCACGACTTCACGGTGCGCAGCGCCTTTCCGTACGCGTGCCCCGACTCGAAGCCCGCCGCCACCAACCGCGCCCAGATCGGCGGAAGTTGATCCACCCGCGCGCCGAACAGGTCGATGCGCTGGCCGCCCGTGATCTTCGTGTAGAGCCCGAAGTCCCTGGCCACCTCGCCGATCACGATCAGCTTCTCGGGCGTGATCTCACCACCCGGGATACGGGGGACGATCGAGTACGAGCCGTTGCGCTGCAAGTTGGCGAGGAAGTGGTCGTTGGTGTCCTGGAGCGCGGCCTGTTCGCCGTCCAGGACATGGCCGCTCACCCCCAGCGTCGGCGCGAGCGAGGCGATGATCGAGCCGACGGCCGGCTTGCAGATCTCGCACCCGTCACTCCCGCGCGCGCTCTCGCGGCCGTGCGAGTCGAGCAGCGCGGCGTACGACGTCACGCGCAGGGTCCGCACGATCTCGTACAACTCGCCCCGCGTGTGGGGGAAACAGCCGCACAGCCCGCCGTCGCCCGCCGCCGGCAGGAGCTGACCGATCACCTTCACGCAACTGCCGCAGCCCGTACCGGCCTTGGTGCACTTCTTCACCTCGGGCAGCGTCGCGCAGGCGGTGATCGCGCCCTTCGTCACGTTGTGGCAGCTGCAGATCACGGCGCTGTCCGGCAGCGACGCCGGGCCGAGCGCGACCGGTGTCCCGGCGCCCGGCGGCAGGACGAGCTGCTCCGGCGGTACGGGCGGTACGGAACCGGTCAGCGGGCGCAGCATCCCGTACGCGTCGGCGTCACCGACCAGGACGCCGCCGAGCAGCGTGCCGTCCGCGCCGACGACGACCTTCTTGTAGACGCCCGAGCGGGAGTCCGCGTACACGACGTCGAGACAGCCGGTGGCGGCGCCGTGCGCGTCCCCGAACGACGCGACGTCCACACCGAGCAGCTTGAGCTTCGTGGACAGGTCGGCGCCGGTGAACTCGGCCGCGTCCTCGGTGACTTCGGCGATCGCGTCCGCCGCCGTCCGCGCCATCTCGTAGCCGGGCGCCACCAGTCCGTACACCCGCCCGTCGGCCGTGAGCGCGCACTCGCCGATCGCGAAGATCCGTGGATCCGACGTACGGCACCGCTCGTCGACGGCGATTCCGCCGCGCTCGCCGACCCGCAGCCCCGCGGCACGCGCGAGCTGGTCCCGGGGCCGTACACCCGCCGAGAAGACGACGAGATCCGTCGCCAGGACCGAACCGTCCGACAGCGTCATGCCGTTGACCGCGCCCGACGCGTCCGTCGTCACCTCCTGGGTGCCGACGCCGGTGTGGACGGTCAGCCCCATGCCCTCGATGGTGCGCAGCAGCGCCGCGCCGCCGCCCTCGTCCACCTGGACGGGCATCAGCCGGGGGGCGAACTCCACGATGTGCGTGTCGAGTTCGAGCCCCTGCAAGGCGCCGGCCGCCTCCAGGCCGAGCAGCCCGCCGCCCACCACGGCGCCGGTGCGGGCGGTCTTCGCGTACTCCTCGATCGCCAGCAGGTCCTCGATCGTGCGGTACACGAAGCAGCCGGTCGCGTCCTTGCCGGGCACCGGCGGAACGAAGGGGTACGAGCCGGTGGCCAGCACCAGCGTGTCGTAGGTGAAGGCCAGCCCGGCGCGCGAGGTGACCGTGCGCGCGGCGCGGTCGACCACCTCGGCCGGGTCGTCCAGATGCAGCTCGATCCCGTGGCGGGCCATGAAGTCCGGTTCGGCCAGGGAGAGCTCGTCCGGGGTGCGGCCGTCGAAGTACGAGGTGAGGCGCACCCGGTCGTAGGCGGGGCGCGGCTCCTCGCAGAGCACCACCACCCGTGCCCGGCCGGTCGTGCCGTGCTCGGCGAGTGCTTCGAGGAACCGCTGGCCGACCATGCCGTGGCCGACGACCACGATGGTGGGGCGGGACGTTGCGTCGGGCATCTCAGGAGCCTCCGTCGGGAGTGAGCAGGTGGAGCAGCGGGGTGGTGGGCGGCAGGGGCACGTCGTCCTCCCAGGCGCGGGCGAGCGTGCCGACGGTGGCGAGGTCGCCGAGGAGCACACCGCCGACGAGCCGGTCGCCCCGGACGACGACCTTGCGGTAGGTGCCCCGGGTGGCGTCGGTCAACTGGACGGTGTCGTCGCCGGGGAGAGGGGTCGTCTCACCGAACGCGGCGACGTCGAGCGGGACCTCGGGCGCCACTTCGGGCAAGGCATCGGGCGAGGCTTCGGACGGGCCGTCGGGCCGGGCTCCCGGTGCGAGCGCGCCCAGGGTGAGGCGGGTCAGGGAGCGGGTGCCGGTGTAGCGGGCCGAAGGGTCCACGGTGAGCAACCGGGCCAGCACGTCGGCCTGTTCGAGCGCGGCGCCGGCGAGCCCGTACAGCCGCTCGTCGTGCTCCACGCAGTCACCGATCGCGTGGATGGAGGGGTCCGACGTCCGCAGCTCGTCGTCCACGACGACGCCGCGCCGGACATCGAGCCCGGCGGCGCGGGCGAGGCCGGTGCGGGGGCGTACACCGCAGGCCAGGACGGTCAGTTCGGCGTCGAGACGGAAGCCGTCGGCGAGTTCGACGGCCGCCACCCTGGTGTCGTCGGCCGTGCGGACGAGGCCGCGTACCCGGCACTCGGTGTGGACCTCCACCCCCCACGCCTCCAGCTGGTTCCTCAGCAACCGCGAGCCCGCCCTGTCGAGTTGACGCTCCATCAGGTGTTGGCCCTGCTGGGCGAGCACGACCTGGGCGCCCCGCTCCGCGAGCGCGCGGGCGGCCGACACCCCGAGGAGCCCGCCGCCGATGACGACGGCGCGGGTTCCGGGCCGTACCGCCGCCGACAGCGCCAGACAGTCGTCCATGGTCCGGAAGGCGTGCACGCCCTCCGGCAGACCGTCGTGGTCCGGTCGCCGCAGTCCGCGCAGCGGCGGCAGGACCGGGTTCGAGCCGGTCGCGAGGATCAGCCGGTCGTAGGGGACGACACCGCCGTCCGCGCACCGCACCAGCCGGTCGGCGCGGTCGATCCGTACGGCCCGGACACCGCGCCGCTCGCCGCCGGGGACCGGCGGGAGGGCGATGACCTCGGGGCCGTACCGCCCGGCCAGCACCTCGGCGAGCAGGACGCGGTTGTACGGGGCGTGCGGCTCCTCGCCGAGCAGGGTGAGATTCACCGTGCCGGCAGGGGCGGTCGCGGCGAGGCGCTGGGCCAGCCGTACCCCGGCCGTGCCCCCGCCGATCACCACGATCTCTCTCGCCCCGCCGACAGCAGCCATGCCCGCAAGGCTGCGCGGCCGGTGTTACCCGTCGGCACCACCACTGTTTCCCGCTCGGAACGCTGCCCTCAGCGCGGGCCGGCGCGGGATGTGAGGTGGAGTGAGGCTGATGTAAGGGACAACCACCGCGTCCCATAGAGTCATGATCATGCCCGACATATCACTCACCATGCTCGTCGTCCTCTGCCTCGCGGCAGCCGCCGCGGGCTGGATCGACGCCGTGGTCGGCGGGGGCGGGCTGCTGCTCCTGCCCGCCATGCTGCTGGGACTGCCGAACGTCCCCGCCGCGCACATCCTCGGCACCAACAAGGCCGTGGCGATCGTCGGCACCACGGGCGCCGCCGTGACGTACGCGCGCAAGGCGCCGGTGGACGTGAGGAGCGCCGTACGGATCGGGCTGATGGCGCTCGCCGGGTCGATGACGGGGGCGTTCTTCGCCGCCGGGATCAGCAGCGACGTACTGCGCCCCGTGATCATGGTGGTGCTTCTGGGGGTCGCCGCCTTCGTCCTGCTGCGGCCCTCGTTCGGCAAGGCGCAGGCCGGCGGCCCCGCCACCCGGGGCCGGCACATCACCGCCGTCGTGCTCGTCGGCGGCGGGATCGGCTTCTACGACGGGCTGTTCGGCCCCGGCACGGGCACGTTCCTCGTACTGGCGCTGACCGCCGTCCTGCACCTCGATCTTGTCACCGCGTCGGCCACCGCCAAGATCGTCAACGTCTGCACCAACGGCGGGGCGCTCGCGATGTTCGCCTACCAGGGCACCGTGCTGTGGCAACTGGCCGCGCTGATGGCGGTGTTCAACCTGGCGGGCGGCATGTTCGGCGCGCGGATGGCGCTCAGGAAGGGCAGCGAGTTCGTACGGGGCGTGCTGCTCGTCGTGGTGTTCTCGCTGGTCGCGAAGCTCGCCTTCGACCAGTGGACGGCGTGAGCCACCCCGTCAGCCGGGCTGCCGGACGCCGATGAGGTGCGCGTACGTCACGACGTTGCCCCGGTAACCGGTCTTCTCGGAGAATCCGCCGCCGCAGGTGATCACCCGCAGCTCCGCCCGGTCCGTCTTCCCGTAGACCTTCCGGTCGGGGAAGTCCTCGTTGTCGTAGACCTCGACCGCGTCGACCGTGAAGACGCCGGTCCGCCCGTCCTGGCGGGTGACCTCGATCCGCTGGCCCTTCTTCAGGGTGCCCAGGCTGTAGAACACGGCCGGGCCGCGCGCGTTGTCCACATGGCCCGCGATGATCGCCGTGCCCTTGGCACCGGGGGTCGCGCCGCGCTCGTACCAGCCCGCGACGTCGCCGTCATCGGCCGGCGGCACGTCCAGGGCGCCGTCCTTCGTCAGACCCAGCCGGGTGACGGGCGCGTCGACACCGATCTCGGGTATCCGCAGCCGTACGGGTGAGGAGACCGGCATCGGGTCGGCGGCGGCGTCCGTGTGGAAACCGGGCCCGGCGGCGAACGCCTGGGCGGCCGACGGGATCGGCGGGGTGACGTGCTGCGAGCCGTTCTGGACGAGCCACACGCCGACACACGCGGCGCCGGCTATCAGCCAGGCTCTGCCCTTGACGCTCATGGTCCGGCCTGTGCGGTCATGGGTCTGGATCCTCCGGAAGATGTGTTCCCCCGCCTCCGGCAGCGATGAGCGTGCCGGAGGCGGGGACCACGGCGGGACGGGAAGAGGCGGTGGAGGCCGCGATCCCGTCAGCTTCCCTGCGCGCCGCTCGCCCGGCGGCGCAGGAGCCAGGTCCCGCCGACGGCGGCCGCGGCCAAGATGGCCGCCCCCGCCGCGATCTGGGTGGTGTCGGGTCCGACGCTGCCGCCGACCCCCGTCCGTACGTGGCCGGACGGCTGCTGCTCACGGTGGTGCTCGACCGTCAGCTCGCCACGGGCCTCACGGCCGTTCTCGCAGCGGACGAAGATCCGGTAGTTCCCCGCCCGGGTGTTCTCGGGCACCCGGAACTGGCCGACGGCGATGTCCTTGTAGTCGCCGGGCCGCAGATGGAACTCGCCCGCGCCGAGAGAACTGGCGTCACCCTTGCCGTGGCCGTCCTTGCCGCAGGCGGTGGTGTTGACCGTGACGGTCGCGCCCGGCGCGGAGGTCGACGGGTACAGGTCGAGGCGGTTCCGGTCGCGGTCGCGGTCCCGGTCGTGGTCCCAGTCGTCGCCGGCGAAGGCGGGGGCCGCGAACACGAGGGAGGCTCCGAGCGTGGTGGCCGCCAGCGCGGTACCGGTCAGCAGGCGGGCGGTGGTGCGCATGGTGTCCTCCGTGGCGGCGCGGATCTCGTCTCTTCCGAGATAAGGCGCAGCCCGGCGCGCACGCCTGCTGATGGAGGATCAGATTGCCCGGTTCCGTACGGCGTGTCCCGCTTGCCAGTCGACGTTTCCGCAGGTCAGGGGCGGAAGATCGGGCACGGGACACGCCGGGTGACCGGTCGTGCCGAATGGGTGAGGTCGTGGGCGGCGATGGCCGCCGAGGATCAGATCACGTCCCACTCCACCGCTTCGTACGCCGCCTTCACCCTCCCCATCAGCTCCGGGTCGACGGTGAAGAGCACGTCGTCGATCCGGTCGACGGGTGCGATGCCCTGCGAGTTCGTGAGGAACGCCGACGCGTACGACGGCAGGTCGGCCAGCGTCACCGGGCGCCGTACGGACGGCAGCCGCGGCTCCAGCAGCGCCATGGTGATCCCCAGCAGTGACGGCGCCTGCGGCCAGACCACCGACGTGCCGTCCCAGAAGGCGATGTTGGTGATGGCCCCCTCCGTCACCAGCCCGCCGGGCGCGGTCAGCAGCGCCTCGTCGAAGCCGGCGCGCCCGGCCGCGCGCAGGAAGTGCGTCTGCGCGAAGCCGCCCAGGTGCTTGATGTGCGGGAGCGGGCGGGCGTACGGCACCGACATCAGGCCGTGCGGCCGGTCGGGCTTGGTCTGCGGCGGGCGTACGGTCACCATCACCCGCGCGTCCTTCTCGCCGGCCGGCCAGTGCACATACACCCGGGCCGAGGCGTCGGACACGTCACCGAGCGCGTGCCGCAGCAGTTCCCGTACGCGCTCCCCGTCCAGGCCCGAGCCGAACAGCTCGCGGGTGGCGGCGTCGAGCCGGGCGAGATGGAGATCCCGGCCGCGTACCCGGCCGCCCCGGACCTGCATCGCGGTGAAGTGCCCGTAGGAGTCGAGCGCGGGGACGCGCAGCGCGGCCTCCGTCGCGGGCTCGCCGTTGACCTCGATGATTTCGACAACTTCCGAAGATGCCATGGGCCAACGGTAGAACCGTCAGTCCTCGATCAGTCTGCGGGGGCCGGGGCCGTGCGACGCCAGTGTGTCGCCGGGGTTGGACAGCACGCAGCGGTCCAGCGACAGGCACCCGCAGCCGATGCAGTCGGCGAGGTTGTCGCGCAGCCGCTGGAGGGTCCTGATCCTGGTCTCCAGGTCCGCGCGCCAGCACTCGGAGATCCGGGCCCAGTCCTCCTCGGTCGGCGTACGGTCCTCCGGCAGCAGCGCCAGCACGTCGCGGATCGTGGCGAGCGGGATGCCCAGGCGCTGCGAGGTGCGGACGAAGGCGACGCGCCGCAGGGTGTCGCGGCTGTAGCGCCGCTGATTGCCCGAGGTGCGGCTGCTGGTGATCAGGCCCTCGCGTTCGTAGAAACGCAGGGCGGAGGGGGCGACACCACTGCGTTCGGCCAGTTCACCGACCGTGGCTTCCTTGGCGTTCCAGGCGAGTTGGGTCATGGCGGCAAGCGTAGCTTGACCTGAACCATGGTTTAAGTATCAGGCTCGTCGCATGGACATCACGACGATTGATTCCGCGACCGAAGCGACCCCGAATGCCCTCGACAGCGACGCCACCGAGGCCCCCGCCGAAGCTTCCCCCGCGCCCCTCAAGCTCGCCGTCATCATGGGCAGCAACCGCGAGGGCCGGTTCGGCCCCGTCGTCTCCGACTGGTTCGTCTCCCGCGCCGCCGGGCGCACCGACTTCACCGTCGAGCTGATCGACCTCGCCGACACCGACCTGCCGACCGCCCTCTCCTTCAAACCGGCGGCCCCGGTCCGCGACCAGCTCGCCAAGATCACCCACCGGCTGGCCGAGGCCGACGCCTTCGTCGTCGTCACCCCCGAGTACAACCACTCCTACCCCGCCTCCCTCAAGACGCTGATCGACTGGCACTTCGCGGAGTGGCAGGCCAAGCCCGTCGGTTTCGTCTCCTACGGCGGAGTCTCCGGCGGTCTGCGCGCCGTCGAGCATCTGCGCCAGGTCTTCGGCGAGCTGCACGCCGTCGCCGTCCGTGACACCGTCTCCTTCCACAACGTCGCTGCGCTCTTCGACGACGAGGGCCGCCATCTGGACCCGGACCGCCCGCACGCGGCCGCCACCTCGATGCTCGACCAGCTCGCCTGGTGGGGCCTGGCTCTGCGCGATGCCAAGTCCGTCCGCGCGTACGCCGGTTGACGGGCCCGGCAGATGCTGATCCGACTGCTCGGCGCCCAACTGCGCCCGTACCGGGGGCTGATCGCCCTCGCCGTCCTGCTCCAGCTCGTCCAGACCCTGGCCACGCTCCATCTGCCGACCGTCAACGCCGACATCATCGACAACGGCGTCCTGCGCGGCGAGACGGACCACATCCTGTCGGCGGGCGCCGTGATGATGGCCGTCACCCTGCTCCAGATCGGCGCCGCCGGAGCCGCCGTCTACGTCGGCGCCCGCGTCGCCATGGGCGTCGGCCGCGATCTGAGGTCCGCCGTCTTCGCCCGCGTACAGGACTTCTCCGTACGGGAGATGAGCCACTTCGGCACCGCCTCGCTGATCACCCGCACCACCAACGACGTGCAGCAGGTGCAGACCCTCACGGTCCTCGCCCTGACCGTCCTCGTCGCGGCGCCGCTGACCTGCGTGGGCGGCATCGTGATGGCCGTCCACCAGGACCCGCCGCTCTCGCTGCTCCTTCTGATCTTCGTACCGCTCCTCGGCGCGGTCGTCGGCGTGATCATCCGCCGCATGCCGAAGCTGTACCACCGCATGCAGAAGCGCATCGACAACGTCAACCGGATGATGCGCGAGCAGATCACCGGCATCCGCGTGATCAGGGCCTTCGTACGGGACGAGCACGAGCAGGAGCGGTACGGCGGCGCGAACCGCGAGTTGATGACCGTCGCCCTGCGGGTCGGCAGACTCGCTGCGCTGATGATGCCGGCGGTGATCCTCGTCTGGGAGCTGGCGACCGTCACGATCATCTGGTTCGGCGGGCACCGGATCAACTCCGGTGAGCTGCAGGCGGGTTCGCTGATCGCGTTCCTGAGCTACCTCATGCAGATCCTGATGGCCGTGATGATGACGCTCTTCCTGCTGATGCAGGTGCCGCGCGCCGCCGTGAGCGCCGAACGCGTGCTGGAGGTGCTGGACACCGAGTCCAGCGTCGTACCGCCGCCCGCGTTGGTGACCGCGCCGCACAGCCGGGGCGCCGAGCCGGGCCGGCTGGAGATCCGCGGCGCGGGCTTCAGCTATCCCGGCGCCGAGGAACCGGTCCTGACCGGCATCGACCTGACGGCCAGGGGCGGCCGTACGACCGCCGTCATCGGCTCCACGGGCAGCGGAAAGACGACGCTGCTCAATCTGGTGCCGAGGCTGTTCGACGCCACGACGGGCGAGGTACGGATCGGCGGGGCCGACGTACGGGACATGGACCCCGCGCTGCTCGCCCGCACCGTCGGCTTCGTCCCGCAGAAGCCGTACCTCTTCTCCGGCACCGTCGCCTCCAACCTCCGCTACGGGAAACCGGACGCGACCGACGGCGAACTGTGGCAGGCCCTGAAGACCGCCCAGGCCGCGGACTTCGTCGCCGCACTGCCCGATGGGCTCGACGCGTCCGTGGCCCAGGGCGGCGCCAACCTCTCCGGCGGACAGCGCCAACGGCTCGCCATCGCACGGGTATTGGTCACCAAACCGGACCTCTACCTCTTCGACGACTCGTTCTCCGCGCTCGACTACACCACCGACGCCGCGCTGCGTCTCGCGCTGGCGGAGGAGACCGGCGCCACCGGCGCCACGGTGGTGATCGTCGCCCAGCGGGTGTCGACCATCCGGGGCGCGGACCGGATCGTCGTCCTCGACCAGGGGCGGGTGGTCGCCACCGGCGACCACGAACAGCTCATGCGGGACAGCGACACCTACCGGGAGATCGTCCTCTCCCAGCTCAGTGAGGAGGAAGCCGCATGAGCGCCGCCCAGAGCCGCCCACTCGAACGCTCCCTGGACTTCCGGCGCTCCGGCGTCCGGCTGCTGCGGATGGTCACCCCGGGAGCCCCCGAACTCGCCCTGCTCCTCGCGGTCCTCGCCGCCGGGACGGCGTCCGTGGCACTCGCCGTCGTCATCCCGAAGATCCTCGGCCACGCCACCGACGTCGTCGTCTCCGGCGCGACGAACCCCGGCGGTGTCGACTTCCGGGGAGTGGGGGAGAGCCTCGGACTCGTGCTCGCCCTGATCACCGTGTCGGCCTCACTCACCTGGCTGCAACTGCGCCTGGCGGCCGAACTCGTCCAGCGCGTCGGCCACCGGCTGCGCGAGACGGCGCAGACGAAGCTGGCGCGGCTGCCGTTGACGTACTTCGACCGACAGCCGCGCGGTGAGATCCTCTCCCGCACCACCAACGACATCGACAACGTCACCCAGACCCTGCAACAGGCATTCGTCCAGATCATGCGGGCGCTGCTCACCCTCATCGGTGTGCTGGCGATGATGGTGTGGATCTCACCGCTGCTGGCCCTCGTGGTGCTGGCGACCGTGCCGGTCTCGGTTCTCGGCGCCGTACTGATCGGCAAGCGCGCGCAGCCGCAGTTCGTGCGGCAGTGGGACGTGACCGGCAAGCTCAACGGGCATGTCGAGGAGATGTACACGGGCCACGCGGAGGTGGTGGTCTTCGGCCGCAAGGACGATGCCGTACGCACCTTCGAGGAGCACAACGACGCGCTGTACGCGTCGAGTTTCAAGGCGCAGTTCATCTCCGGCTTCATCCAGCCGGCCATGACCTTCGTCGGCAATCTCAACTACGTGCTCATCGCGATCGTCGGCGGACTGCGTGTCGCGTCGGGGACGCTGTCCATCGGTGACGTCCAGGCGTTCGTCCAGTACTCGTTCGAGTTCAACGGCCCGATCACGCAGATCGCGGCCATGGCGAACCTTCTCCAGTCCGGCGTCGCGTCGGCGGAGCGCGTCTTCGAACTGCTCGACGCGGAGGAGGAGTCGGCGGATCCGGCGGAGAGGGCGGAGAGGGCGGCGCGCGGCGGGAAGGCGGCCGGCCGCGTCTCGTTCGAGAAGGTGGCCTTCAGCTACGAGGCCGCGAAGCCACTCATCAAGGACCTCTCCCTGTCCGTCGAACCGGGCCAGACCGTCGCGATCGTCGGTCCCACCGGCGCGGGCAAGACCACCCTCGTCAATCTGCTGATGCGCTTCTACGAGGTGACCGGCGGCCGGATCACCCTCGACGGCGTCGACATCTCCACGCTGTCGCGGGGGGAACTGCGCTCCGGGATCGGCATGGTCCTCCAGGACACCTGGCTGTTCGGCGGCACGATCGCCGACAACATCGCGTACGGGGTGTCCGGCGACGTGTCGCGCGAACGCGTCGTGGAGGCGGCGATGGCCACGCACGCCGACCGTTTCATCCGTACGCTTCCCGACGGCTACGACACGGTCGTGGACGAGGAGGGCGGCGGCCTCAGCGCGGGCGAGAAGCAACTGCTCACCATCGCGCGGGCGTTCCTCGTCGAGCCGTCCATCCTGGTGCTCGACGAGGCGACCAGCTCCGTCGACACCCGCACCGAAGTCCTCATCCAGCGCGCGATGTCGTCGCTGCGCGAGGGCCGCACGAGCTTCGTGATCGCGCACCGGCTGTCCACGATCAGGGACGCGGACGTGATCCTGGTGATGGAGTCGGGCCATATCGTGGAACAGGGCACGCACGAGACACTGCTGGCGTCCGGGGGCGCGTACGCCCGCCTGTACGCCTCGCAGTTCGCGGCGTCGGCTGCCTGATCCCCGGGATCCGACCCAGCAACGGACCGAGGAACCGACCTCTGAGGAGTCGCGCACATGACCGGTGCCGAGTTTCTGACCGTACTGACCACCACCGACAGCGCCGAGAAGGCGGAGGCCCTGGCCCGGGGCGCGGTGGAGGCGAGGCTCGCCGCGTGCGCGCAGATCTCGGCGCCGGTCACGTCCGTGTACCACTGGCAGGGCGCGATCGAGACGGCGCAGGAGTGGCAGGTGCTGTTCAAGACAACCGCCGTCCGCTACGAGGCACTTGAGGCGCATCTCACGGCGGCGCACGACTACGACACCCCGGAGATCCTGGCGCTTCCGGTGGTACGGGGCAACGCCCCTTACCTCGCCTGGCTGACGTCCGAGACGACGATGACGCCGCCGCCGGCCTAGGCCGGGTGCTGAAGGCCGTTCCGGCCGGTGAGTTCGCGGGCGCGGCGGACCGTCGCCGCGTCGACCATCGCGCCCCCGCTGTCACGGAACACACCGCTGCCGGCGCCGACCCGCCGCTCGAAGAGGTCCAGCAGGGCGTGGGCGTCCGCCAGTTCGCCGGGGCCGACACCGAACACCTCGTTGGCGACGGCGACTTGGGACGGGTGGATGCAGGCGCGCCCCTGGAAGCCGAGCGCGCGCAGCCGCAGGCTCGACGCGCGGAACGCCTCGGGGGCCGAGGTGTGCACCGACACGGGCGCCACCGCCGAGAGAAGACCGTGCGCGGCCGTGTGCGCGACCGTCAGCCCCCGGGCCCAGTCGAGCAGCTGGTCGCCGGGGGCGGAGTCGGGGGCCATTCGCAGATCCGCCCGCAGGTCGACCTCGCCGAGCTGAAGGTGCCGTACGCCGGGGCGGCCCGCCGTGTCGCCGAGGGTCAGCAGCCCGGTGGCGCTCTCGATCAGCAGCCCCAGCGCCGGGGCCCCGCCGGCGAGCAGCCCGACGAGCGCGTCCAGCTCCGCCCCCGCGGTCGCCTTCGGCGCCCAGAGCCCGTCGACGCGGCCCGTGGCCAGCAGCGCGCGGGCGTCGTCGCGGCCACGGGCGCCCTCGTTGATCCGTACCCACAGCTCGGGCGCCCGCGGTCCGTCGACCGGGCGTGCCTCGGCGAAGGCCACGGCGGCGGCGCGTGCCTCGTCCTTGCGCGACGGCGCGACCGCGTCCTCCAGATCGAGGATCAGCGCGTCGGCGCCGGAGCGCGGCGCGGCACGCAGGAAGCGGGGCTGGTCGGCGGGTACATAGAGATGGGAGCGGGGCGGCTGACCGGACATGGAGACTCCTTACACATCATGAATCAGATGATGCATTTTCCATGACGATGATGTAGCTTGCGACTCACCATACTTCAAGTCCGGTGCCGTGCAAGGAAGTGGGCGAGCTGCCCCGACCCGTGACCCGGGCTCGTAACTACGGGAGGACCGCGGCGTGTTCGAAGCCGACAGCGTGACGATTACCGTGCTGGTCGAGAACCAGGTGGACATGCTGCTGCCCGACCAGGCCAGCCCCACCGGCGGTGCGGAAGGGGCGGTGGACGACCACTGCGTCTCCCGGTACGGACTGATCGAGCACTTCGACCCCAAGCGCGTACCGCCCCAGGCGGAGAACGGCATCAGCTTCCTCGTCGAGGCGGTACGGGGCCGCCACAGCGTGCGCGTCCTGTTCGACGTCGGCCTCACCGGCACGGTGCTCGAACACAACATGCGGGTGCTCGGCGTCGACCCCGCCTCCGTCGACCATGTCGTCATCAGCCATGGCCACCCCGACCATTTCGGCGGAATCCATCGCTTTCTCGACCTCGCGGGACGCCGGATCCCGGTCGCCACCCACGCCGACGCGGAACTGCCGCGCTACGCCGTCATGGGCGACGGCCGCACCTCCTCCGTCTACAACGCCGCGTTCCGGTTCGGCGAGGTCGAGAGGTCCGGCGGCGTACCCGTCCTGACCCAGGACTCCCTCGACCTCGGCTGCGGCGTGCACACCACCGGCGTGATCCCCAGGAAGGTCGCCTTCGAGGCGGGCGCCGCACCGGCGTTCAAGCCCGGCGACCCCGGTCTCTACCAGGTCTCGGCGGAGGGAAAGCTCCGCCGGGACGAGGTCATGGACGAGATGGGCCTGGTCATCGACGTACGCGGCCAGGGGCTCGTCGTCCTCACCGGCTGCGCGCACGCCGGGGTCGTCAACACCATCGAGCAGGCCCGCGCGGTCTGCGGGCCCAAGCCCGTCCGCGCCGTGATGGGCGGCTTCCACCTCGGCTTCCCCACCACCCCGGCCGAGAACGTCGACCTGACCGCCGCCGCGTTCGCCGAGCTGGAGGTCGCCACCGTCATGCCGATGCACTGTTCCGGCCTGCGCACCCACACCCGGCTGTCCACCGACATGTCCGCCAACTACGTGCAGCCCGCGGTCGGCACCGTGCTGCGCTTCGGCCGCTGATGCCCGGCGACCTGCGGGGCATCCGGGTGATCGCGGTCGAGCAGGCCGTGGCCGCACCCCTGTGCACCCGCCATCTGGCCGACCTCGGCGCCGAGGTCGTCAAGATCGAGCGGCCCGGCGGCGGGGACTTCGCCCGTGGCTACGACGAGAGCGTGCACGGTCTGGCCAGCCACTTCGTCTGGCTCAACCGGGGCAAGCGCAGTGTCGTACTGGATCTCAAGACCGACCCCGGGCGGCAGGCACTGCGCCAACTGCTCGCCGGGGCCGACGTGCTGGTCTGCAACCTGGCGCCCGGCGCGCTCGGCCGGATCATCACCGACGAGGCGCTGGCGGAACTCAACCCGCGACTGGTGCGCTGCTATCTGTCCGGCTACGGGCCGGCCGGCCCGTACGCGGGACGCAAGGCGTACGACGCGCTGGTGCAGGGCGAGGCCGGCACCATCTCCGCCACGGGCACCCCCGAGACCCCGGCCAAGCCCGGTGTCTCCCTCGCGGACCTGGCGGGCGGCTCGTACGCGCTCGGCGCCGTCACCTCCGCCCTCTACGCGCGCGAACGGACCGGACTGGGGCAGCGGATCGACATCGCCCTGTTCGACGTGCTGCTGGAGTGGATGAGTCCGCTGCTCCTCGCCGAACTGCACTCCGGGTCGGCGCCCCCGCCCGCCGGGCTGCGGCACGCCAGCATCGCGCCGTACGGCCCGTACACGACGGCCGACGGCCAGGACGTGCTGATCGCCGTGCAGAACGAGGGGCAGTGGCAGCGGCTCTGCCGTACCGTGCTGGCCGCCCCGGAGCTGCTGACCGACCCGGACTTCGGCTCCAACAGCGCGCGGGTACGGCACCGTGAACGCACCGAACGGGCCGTGCAGGCCCGGCTGATCACCCTGTCCACCGCCGAGGTCACCGCCCGGCTCGAAGCGGCCGACGTACCGCACGCGCGGCTGAACCAGATCGCCGACGTCCTGGCCCATCCGCAGGCCGAGGCCGCCGGGCGCTGGTCGGAGGCGACGCTGCCGGACGGGCGGGCAGTGCGCGTGGTCACCTCACCGCTGCACCGCACCCCGGAGCCGCCGGGCGGCCGGCGGGTGCCGGGGCTGGGGGAGCACACGGCGGAGGTACTGGCCGAACTGGGCCTGACCGAGGCGGACATGGCGGAGCGGGAGCCGGCCGGATAGGGCACACGGCGGTGCCCCGATCGGGTCCTCGGCGCTTACGTCCCCGGTCCGAGGACCGGGGCACCGCTCAGTCGTTGTCGACGTCGAACGGGTCGGCCACCGGCCGGCCCGTCAAGTGCTTGCCCAGCGCCAGGAAACTGCGCGAGAGGTGCCACTGCGTGGCCTTCGCCAGCGCGTCGCCGTCGCCCAGCCGGGCCGCCGCCAGCATGGAGCGGTGCTCGTTGGAGGTCTCGTCGGCCCGGTCGTGCAGCACCTGGAGCACGTCCCACGGGAACTTCTGCCAGAGCTGGTCGATCTCCGCCGCCAGCCCGTCGTTGCCGCACTTGGCGTAGAAGAGGAAGTGGAACTGGTAGTTGGACGCGTTCAGCCGCGCCCGGTCCCCCTCCTCGGCCGCCTGCTCCATGTCGGTCACCAGCCGCTCGGCGAGGTCGATGTCCAGCGGCGAGAGCCGCCGGGCGGCCCGCTGCATCGCGTACGGCTCGACCAGCATCCGCAGCAGGTAGACGGTCTTGACCTGCTCGTAGTCGGCGTCCGCGACCCGTACGCCCTTGTGCGGCTCGCCGACCAGCACACCCTCGGCCTCCAGCAGCCGCAGCGCCTCGCGGACCGGCGTGATGCTGGTGTCGAACATCGCGGCGAGCACGTCCTGCTGGATACGGCTGCCGCGGGGCAGCTCGCCCTCGCTGATCATCCGCCGCAACTCGGTCGCGATGCGGTCCCGCTTGGTCGGCCCCTTCGCGGTCGACTTGGCGGCTGTCCTGGCGGCCGTCTTCGCGGGCGTCCTCGCAGGCGTCTTCGGCACGCTCCTGGCGACGCGCCCGGGTACGACGCCGTCAGTCGTGGCGGTCTTGGTTCGTCGGGACTGCGGCGGCATGTCGTGGTCCTTCTGTCGTGGCGCTCGGCGAGCGGTGGGGGAGCGGGCGGGGAGCGGGCGGCGGGCCTGACGAGTGTCCCATCGAACGGAACGAACCCGTGTGGGACCGGGAGTTGGGGACGGGACGGAGGTCAGTCGGCGGGCGCGGTGCGGATCCCGTCGTGGAAAGCGGTGAGCGCGGCGGCGAAGGCCGCCGGTTCGTCGAGATAGGCGACATGACCGGCGCCGGGCACCACGGCGGCGGTGCCGCCGAGCCGCCCGGCGAGCGCGTCGGCCGCGCCGGCGGACACCCGGTGGTCGCGGGCGCCGCGCAGCACCCGGCTGGGCGGAGCGAGCGCGGACGCCGACGTATGGGCGCGCCAACCGAGCGTGGCGCGCAGGGAGTCGAGCAGGACCTCCGGCCGGGTGCCCGCCATCGCGCGGCGCAGCAGGTCACGGTGGTCGGGGTCGGCGGACAGCAGGGTGCTGTCGACGTAGTTGCGGGCGAAGACGGCCGTGCCGTCGCGCTCCAGCGCGGCCCGGGTGTCGGCGGGGCGGCGGGCCGCCTCGGCGCCGTCGGCCGGGGGGAATCCGACCAGCGTCAGCGAACGCACCCGGTCCTGGTGCCGCTCGGTCAGGGCGAGTGCGACGAGCGCGCCGAGCCCGGCACCGACGACGTCGACGGGCCCGGCGGCCCCCGTGCCGTACGCGGACAGGGCCGCGTCCACCGCGCCGTCCACGGTGAACGGCTCGGCGGCGCGGGCCCCGTGGCCCGGCAGATCGGGCGCCGTCAAGTGCCGCCCGCCCGCGCCGAGATGACCCAGCGCGGGCGCCCAGGTCGTGGCGTCGCCGCCCCAGGTGTGCAGCAGCAGAAGAGGGGTCGCCCTCGTGGTCATAGGCACCTCATACCAGGATGATGCATTTTCCAGATTCTGAAGTATAGCTATTGCGTGTCAGGCATCTTAGACCCAGAATCCCGTCTATGACCACGATCAAATCGGTAGCCCGAGCCGTACCGGCCGGCTCCGGGAACGACACCAGGGCCGCCGACGGCACCGGTGCCGGCTCCGGCGCCACGGTGCTGCTGGACGGGCTGACCATGCGATTCGGTGAGCGCACGGTCTCCAAGGACATCAACCTGACCATCGGCGCCGGTGAGGTGCTCTCCATCGTCGGCCCGTCCGGCTGCGGCAAGACCACCCTGCTCCGCGCGGTGGCCGGCCTCATCCCGCCGGCCGAGGGCGCGGTCCGTATCGACGGCCACGCGGTCGACGGCACCCCGGACGGCGTCGCCATGGTCTTCCAGCACTTCGGTCTCTTCCCGTGGAAGACGGTCGAGTCGAACGTCGCCTACGCGCTGCGCGTACGGGGGACGGGGAAGAAGGAAGCCCTCGACCGGGCCCGGGAGCTGATCACCCTCGTCGGGCTCTCCGGCTTCGAGAAGTCGTACCCGCACCAGTTGTCCGGCGGCATGCAGCAACGCACCGGCCTGGCCAGGGCACTGGCCGTACGCCCCCGGCTGCTGCTGATGGACGAGCCCTTCGGCGCGCTGGACGCGCAGACCCGCGAGGTGCTCCAGTTCGAACTCCTGCGTATCTGGCAGGACCACCCCGTGACGATGCTGTTCGTCACCCACTCGATCGACGAGGCCGTTCTCTTCGGCAACCGGATCGCCGTACTGGGCGGACGGCCCAGCGGCGTCACCGAGTTGATCGACGTGACGCTTCCGCCGGACCGGGACCGGTCCGTACTCGCGACGCCGGAGTTCCTCGCGATCCGCGAGCGCGTCTGGTCCCTGGTCATGAACGCCGAATCGGGCCGCTGACCAACTCCGGCCCGACAACCCCCCGCCCCTCCCGCCACACCCACCCGCAGCCCCGCCGTGCACCGTCGCGCGGATGAAGAAGGAGCAACTCCCATGAACATTCCGCGGCGCAGGTCCGCCCTGGTCGGTGCGGCCACCGTCCTCGCTCTCGTCGGTGTCCTCTCCGGCTGCGGCGACAGCGGCTCCGGCCCGGCGGCGGGCACCGCATCGGGCGGCGGCGACAAGATGACCATCGGCGTGCCGGGCATCCCGCCCATCTTCCTCAACACCGTGATGTACGTGGGGGAGAAGCAGGGCTTCTTCAAGGACCGCGGTCTCGACGTGACCCTGCGCCCGCTCACCACCGGCGCCGACGTCGGCCGCGCGGTGCAGAGCGGCGAGATCCAGGGCGGCATCATCGGCACCCCGGGCGCCGTCGCGCTGCGGGCCACCGGCGGCTCGGTCGTCTCCGTGATGGGCTTCCCCAAGCCGACGTACCTGCTGGCCAGCACCGACCCGGGCGTCAGCACCTGCGAGGCGGTCAAGGGCAAGACGGTCGCCGTGGACGCGGTCGGCGCCCCCAAGGCCCTCGCCCTGGCCGGGATGCTCAAGAGCTGCGGACTGGGCCCCAAGGACGTCAGCACCATCAACGTCGGCGGCCCGCCGACCGTCGACGCGCTGGTGGCCGGCCAGGTCAAGGTCGCCGTACTGCACCCGGACGAACTCGCCACCGTACGGGAGAAGATCAAGCCCGGCACGAAGGCCGAGGAGATCATGACGCTGGCCGGCGTCGACCCGCTGGAGCACTACACGGTGCTCGTCGCGCCCAAGAACGCGCTGGACGGCGCGGCCCGCGCGCAGTGGGTCGACCTGGTCGCCGCGATACGCGAGTCCGTGGCCTACATGAACGACCCGGCCAACCTCAAGGAGGTCGCGGCCATCGCCTCCGGCGTCACGAAGGCGCCCGCGAGCGTCACCGAGGCCGCGCTGCCCAAGTTCCTCTCGCTCGGCGTCTGGCCCAAGTCGGGCGACGGCCTGGACCGCGCCGCCATCGAGCACACGATCGAGGGCGCCGTCGCCGCGGGCAACGTCCCCGAGCAGAAGGCGCCGAGTTACGACGACATGGTCGACCCGTCCGTGTTCGCCGACGCGACGGGCAAGTGATGGGTACGTCCCCGGCCACGCACGACGCCACATCCCCGGACACGTACTCGGCCCCCTCCCCGGTGAACGCGCGCCGCCGCACCGCGGCCCTCAGGCGCCGACTGATCCCGCTCGCCATCTCCACCCTCGGCCTGCTCGCCGGACTCGGCCTCTGGCAGTGGGCCGGCCAACGGGACCCGGTCCTGTTCGCCACCCCCGGCCGCTCGCTCTCGGCGCTCGCCACCCTCACCGAGGACGGCACGCTGCCGAGCGCGCTGCTCTCGTCGGGCCGGCTGCTCGTCGTCGGACTCGCCCTCGCGATCGTCGCCGGGGTCGGCTTCGGCCTGCTGCTCTCCCGCGCCCGGCTGCTGCGCGGCAGCACCGACTGGCTGCTGTTCGCCCTCCAGTCCGTCCCGATCGTCGCCCTGGCCCCGCTGATCCTGTCGGCGTTCGGCTTCGGACTGCCCGCCAAGACACTGGTGGTGTTCCTGACGGCGGTCTTCC
Source organism: Streptomyces niveus (assembly GCF_001723055.1). Taxonomy (GTDB): domain Bacteria; phylum Actinomycetota; class Actinomycetes; order Streptomycetales; family Streptomycetaceae; genus Streptomyces; species Streptomyces niveus. The sequence continues at coordinate 682 of NZ_MDCR01000222.1, read as the reverse complement.
CCATCGCCGTCAACACCGCAGAAGGAGCGCACCGGGTGCCCGCCACCCTGCTCGAAGTCGCGCGCACCTTCCGCAGCAGCGAGTGGCGGATCTGGAAGGACGTCCTGCTGCCGCACACCGTGCCGTACGCCATGACCGGCGTACGGCAGGGCATCGCGATGGCCTTCGTCGGCACCCTCGCCGCCGAGTTCTTCCTCAACGCCAGCGGTGTGGGCGGGCTGTTGCTCGCCGCGAGTACCCGGTTCGACTCGGCCACCGTGCTCGGGCTGACCCTGCTGGTCTCGGTGCTCGCCGTCGCCCTGATGGGCTGCGGACGGGCCGTCGAGGGCTACTTCGCACGGTGGCGGGAGGCCACGTCATGACCCAGGACACGCTGACGAGAACGCCCACCCCGGCGCCCGCCCGCACGCGCCCCCGCGTCCGGCGCGCCGACCGACCCCTCTCCCGGCGCGCGGACATCCTCGGGAAGCTGACCGTCGCCGCCCTCGTCCTGGCCGTCTGGGAGATCTCCGTACGGCTGTGGCTGCCCGACTATCTGCCCACTCCCTCCGGTGTCGCCGGAGTAGCCGAGCCAGATCGTCGCCATCGGGACGATCGCGAGCATCGGCATGGCGTACAGACCGCTGATGTACGGCGAGGTGAGATGGCGCAGCCAGGGCACCCGTCCCACCGCGAGGCCGAG
>NZ_MDCR01000221.1 GCF_001723055.1 Streptomyces niveus | reverse complement strand
CCGCGCGGTTCAGCGGCTGGTCAACTCCGCGCTGGAGCTGCGTGGTCGTTACGAGCGGGGGCTCGGTGATCCGGGCGACCTCCGTACGGCGACGGCGAAGCTGCGCGAGGCGCTGGCGATGGTCCCCGCCGGTCACGCGTCCCGGCCGGGCGCACTCAACAATCTCGGCGCCGCCCTCGTCTCCAGCTATCAACAGTCCTCGGAACTGGGCGAGTTGATCGAGGCGGTCGACGTGCTGCGGGAGTCCGTATGCGAGACGCCCGACGGACACAACCAACTCGACGGGCGGCTGATCAATCTCAGCGGCGCGCTGATGCTGCGCTTCGACCGGTTGCAGGATTCGGCGGATCTCGCCGAGTCGCTGGACTGCCGGCGGCGGGCCGCCGCGCTCCCCGGCACGTCGCCGGTCAGACGCGCCGCGATCCTGTCCGCGACGGGCGGCGCCCTGATGCGTACCGCCGACCGGACCGACGACCCGGTCACCGCCGATCAGGCGGTGGAGCACGTCCGGGCGTCGCTGGAGCTGACCGGCGCGACCGATCCGCTGCTGCCGCAACGGCAGTTGGCGCTGGCGATCACCCTGCTGCGGCGCTACGGGATCAGGCCCCGGCGCCACGATCTGCGGGAGGCGCGGACGCTCGCGGACGCCGTGCTCGCGGCGCTGCCCGAGGGATCTCCACGGCGGGGGAACGCGCTGATGGTGGCCGCCGCCACCCGAGGGGCCTCGTCGAACACGCGGGACCAGATGATCCAACTGCTGCGCGAGGCCGTCGATGTGACCCCGCCCGACCATCCCAACCTCACGATGCGGCTGTCGTCGCTCGGCGCCGCGCTGGCCGAACGGTACGCGCGCAAGGGCGCGGAGGACGATCTCAGGCAGTCCGCCGGCGTCTTCCGCGAGGCGGCGCTGGAGCCGCAGTGCCCGCCGTCCGAACGGTTGGAGGCCGCCTGGAAGTGGGCCCGTGCCGGGCTGGACCTCGGCCGGCCGGATCTCGCGCTGAAGGGGTACGTCGTCGCCGTCGACCTGATGCCGGCGCTCTCACCGCGCCATCTGCTGCGCGACGACCAGGAGTTGCGGCTGGCCGAGACGACGGGGCTGGGCGCGGAGGCGGCGGCCTGCGCGGTCCGGTGCGGCGAACCGGGGCTGGCGGTACGGCTGTTGGACCAGGCGCGCGGGGTGCTGCTGGCGCAGGCCTTCGACGTGAACAGCGACCTGACGGAACTGGCCCGCAAGGCACCGGAGTCGGCCGCCCGGCTGGTACGTCTGCGGGACCGGCTCGACGAGTCGACGAGCGCGCTGGAGCCGGGGGAGGCGGAGGAGCCGGCGGAGTCAGGCGATCCCGCGAGCGACCGGCGGCAGCGGCTCACCGCCCAGTGGGACGAACTGACCGCGCGCATCCGCGCCGAGCACCCGGAGCTGCGGCTGTTCCGGTCCGTACGCGACTGGGACGAGACCGAGTTGTACGCGACGGCCGCCCACGGCCCCGTCGTGCTGGTGCACGTCCCGCGCGCCGACAGCGGCGGCGGCACCGGGGCCCCGGCGGGCGGCGCGCTCGTCGTGACCGGACGGTCCGTCGAGGCCGTACCGCTGCCCCGGCTCACCGCACCGGAGGTCACCGCGCGCACCGAACGCTTCCACGCCGCGCTCGCCCGGCTGAACGCGCCCGGGACCGGCCACGAGGAGGCTCTGCGGGCACAGGGCGAGGTGCGGTCCACGCTGGACTGGCTCTGGTCGGCCGTCACCGGCCCTGTGCTCGACCGGCTGGGCCTCGGCGTCCCCCGGGAGGGGCAGCCGCTGCCGCGCGTCTGGTGGTCGCCGGGCGGGCGCGCGGGTGCGGGCGTGGTGGAGCGTACGGAGCGTGGGGGCGTACGAGGACACCACCCGGTCGAGTGCGCCGGGCCCGGTGCCGTCCGGCGCGGCGGCGTGCAGGGGCAGCGTGCCGAGCAGCCCGCCCGGCGACCACCAGA
>NZ_MDCR01000220.1:205-11457 GCF_001723055.1 Streptomyces niveus | reverse complement strand
GGGGCTCCGGCCGGCCGGAGCGCGCCGTCCGCCTCGCGGCACAGACCCTCGCCGCGCAGCAGGCCGTCCTCTCAGACGGCTCCGTAGAACAGCTCCTCCATGACCGCGCGCGCCCGTCGGGTGGTCCGCCGGTAGTCGTCGATCATGTCGCCGCTGTGCCCGTTGGACGAGCCGGGGCCGGGCGTGGCCGATCCCGGGCTGTAGCCCAAGTACCGTCCCATCGCGGCCAGTTCACGGCCGTCGGAGGGGAACGTGTCGCCGGCCCTGCCGCGTACGAGCATCACGCCGTTGCGGACCCGCGTCGCCAGCACCCAGGCCTCGTCGAGGATCTGGGTGTGCTCGGCGGAGATCAGGCCCGCGGCGTGCGCGGCGGCCAGCGCCTCGCGGGTACGTGTCGTGCGCAGACCGGGCACTTCCCAGGCGTGCCGCATCTGGATCAGCTGCACGGTCCACTCGACGTCCGAGAGCCCGCCCCGGCCCAGTTTGGTGTGCAGGGTGGGGTCGGCGCCGCGCGGCAGCCGCTCCGTCTCCATGCGCGCCTTGAGCCGGCGGATCTCCCGTACGGCGGCCTCGCTCAGCCCGTCGGCCGGATAGCGCAGCGGGTCGATCAGCTCGATGAAGGCGCGGCCCAGCTCCGCGTCGCCGGCCATCGGTTCGGCGCGCAGCAGTGCCTGGCTCTCCCAACCCAGCGACCAGCGGCGGTAGTAGGCGGCGTACGAGGCGAGGGTGCGCGCCAGCGGGCCGCTCTTGCCCTCCGGGCGCAGATCGGCGTCGATCAGCAACGGCGGGTCGGTCGTGGGCAGTTGGAGCAGTCTGCGCATCTCGGACACGACAGTGCTCGCGGCCCGTGCCGCTTCGTGGTCGGTGACGCCCTCGCGCGGCTCGTACACGAACAGCACGTCCGCGTCGGAGCCGTAGCCCTGCTCGTGGCCACCGAAGCGGCCCATGCCGATGACGGCGAATCTGGCGGGCAGGGTGTCGCCCCAGGTCTGCCGTACGGCGGCGCGCAAGGCGCCTGACAGGGTGGCGGAGTTGAGGTCGGTGACGGCGTTGCCGACCCGGTCGACCAGCTCGCCCGGGTCCTCCTCGGCGGGGTTCTCCTCGGTGCCGTAACTGCCGATGATGTCGGCCGCGGCGGTGCGGAACAGCTCGCGGCGGCGCACCCCGCGGGTGACGGCGACCGCGATCTCGGCGGTCTCGGCCCGTCCGACGGCGGCCAGCACCTCCAGCTCCAGATGTTTGACGCCGCGCGGTTTCAGGCCGTTCGCGTCGCCGAGGAGGGCGACCGCCTCCGGGGCGCGCAGCAGCAGGTCGGGGGCGAGCCGCCCGGCGGACAGCACCCGGGCCAGATTCTCCGCCGCCGCCCCCTCGTCGCGCAGGAGCCGCAGATACCAGGGGGTCTTGCCGAGCGCGTCGGACACCTTGCGGAAGCCCAGCAGCCCGGCGTCGGGGTCGGCGGAGTCCGCGAACCAGCCCAACAGCACCGGCAGCAGCGTCCGTTGGATGGCCGCCTTGCGGCTCACGCCGGACGACAGGGCTTCCAGATGCCGCAGCGCGGCCACCGGGTCCGCGTACCCGAGCGCTTCCAGCCGCTGGCCGGCCGCCTTCGTACTGAGCCTGATCTCGCCGGGGGCGAGCTGGGCGACGGCGTCGAGCAGCGGCCGGTAGAACAGCTTCTCGTGCAGCCGCCGGACCATCGAAGCGTGCCGTTTCCAGGCCCTGTTGAGTTCGTTGACCGGTTCGGTGCGCAGCCCGAGGGAGCGTCCGAGGCGGCGCAGGTCGGCTTCGTCGTCGGGCACCAGATGCGTACGCCGCAGCCGGAACAGCTGGATGTGGTGCTCCATGGACCGCAGGAAGCGGTACGCCTCGTCGAGCTGCGCCGCGTCGGTCCTGCCGACGTAGCCGCCGGCCGCGAGCTCCCGCAGGGCGACCAGGGTGCTGCCGCTGCGCAGCGAGGCGTCGCTGCGGCCGTGCACCAACTGCAGGAGCTGTACGGCGAATTCGACGTCCCGCAGCCCGCCGGGGCCGAGCTTCAGCTCACGGTCGACATGCCCGACGGGGATGTTGTCGACGACCCGGCGGCGCATCTTCTGCACGTCGGGCACGAAGTTCTCCCGGTCGGCGGCCTGCCAGACCATCGGCGAGACGGCGGCCACGTAGTCCCGGCCGAGCGCGAGGTCCCCGGCCACGGCGCGGGCCTTGAGCAGCGCCTGGAACTCCCAGGTCTTGGCCCAGCGCTGGTAGTAGGCGAGATGGCTGGAGAGGGTGCGTACGAGCGGGCCGTTGCGGCCCTCGGGGCGCAGATTGGCGTCGACGGGCCAGATGGTGCCCTCGGCCGTGGTCTCGGAGCAGATCCGCATCATGTGGGCGGCCAGCCTGGTGGCCGCCTGCACGGCCTTGGCCTCGGCCTTCGACGCGTCGGTGTCGTCCTCGTGGGCGGACGGGTCGTGGACCAGGGTGTGGGCGGGCTCGCCGACGAAGATGACGTCGACGTCGGAGACGTAGTTCAGCTCCTGGCCGCCGCACTTGCCGAGCGCCACGACCGCGAGCCGGCACATCGCCGCGTCCTCGGGGGCGGCGGCGCGGGCGATGGCGAGCGCGGCGCGCAGGGTGGCGGTCGCCAGGTCGGCCAGTTCGGCGGCGGTCTGGGCGACGTCGGTGGTGCCGCAGACGTCGCGGGCGGCGAGGGACAGCAGACAGCGGCGGTAGGCGACGCGCAGCGAGTCGACGTCGTGCGCCTCGGCGAGACCGGCCTCGAACTCGGGGACGCCGGGGTGCAGGTCGGCCGACTCGTACGTGACGAGCACCTGCCAGTCGGCGGGGTGTCTGGCCAGATGGTCACCGAGCGCCTCGGACGCCCCCAGCACACCAAGGAGCCTGTCCCGCAACGGCTTCGCCGAGATCAGCGTGTCCAGCAGGAGCCGCCGTCCCTCGCCCTCGTGCGCCTCGACGAGCCGGACGAGGGCGCGCAGCGCCAGATCGGGATCGGCGGTGGAGCCGAGCGCGTCGAGGAGGACGGAGTCGCCGCGTACGGGCGCCAGCTCGGGCAGATCGAGCAGGCGCTCGGCGGCGGACGGGTCGGTGAAGCCGTGCCGGAGCAGACGGGTGAAGGTACTGCTCCTGCGTCCCTGCACCGTCATCCGGCCTTTCTTCTGTCCGATCAAGATCCGGGGTCGAGCCTAGTACTCCCTCGCGCCAGGGGGGCCGGTTGTGCCGGTCGACCGATGAGTCCTGGTGTCGCGGCCGGTCCTCTTCTGCGGAAGGGTCGTGAGCGTACTCCCGCTGACTGCCGCAGAGGACCTACTCCCGAAGGGACGGCGCCATGGCGCACAAGGAACCGGCCGACACCCACCTCGATCCCCGCTACAGCGACCCGAAGGCGGTCGCCGGCAGCTGGGCGGACGCGGTGACCCGGCTGACGGAGGCCGAGATCTTCTGGCTGACGACCGTACGCCCCGACGGCAGGCCCCATGTCACCCCGCTGCTGGCGGTCTGGTGGCGGGACGCGCTGTACTTCAGCTCGGGCGAGCGGGAGCGGAAGGTGCTGAATCTGAACGAGAACCGCGAGGTCGTCCTCACCACCGGCACGAACACGCTCGGCGAGGGCCAGGACCTGGTGGTCGAGGGCGAGGCGGTCCAGGAGACGGACGAGGCGCGGCTGGGCGAACTGGCGGCGCTGTGGGAGCGGAAGTACGGCTCCGACTGGCACTTCGAGGTGCGGGACGGCGCGTTCGAGGGAAAGTGGGGCCCGGTCCCGGTGTTCGGGGTCGCGCCGCGTACGGCCTTCGGCTTCGCGAAGGACCCGTACAGCCAGACGCGCTGGCGGTTCGCCTGACGGCGGCCGTAGCATCCGCCGTATGAGCCAGGGCCGTTCACGGGGTGCGGGTGCCACGGGATTCCGGTAGCTCCGCCGGGAGATCCCCGGCGGTGTGACCGACGGAGGCCCCCGTGGCACGCACCGCACACCACCGCCCGCTGTCCCGCGCCGAAGGGGCGCCCGACTCGCGCTGCTGGCGCCGCGTGCGCGTGTACGACCTGCGGTACAGCGCCCGCGCCGTGGCCGACACCGCCCGGCGGCCGGTCCCGCAGGCCGTACGCCGCAGCGTGGACGTGTTCTCCTGGGCCCGCGCGGACACCCACGACCGCTCCGTGTCGGTCGTCGCGACGCTGGGGGAGCGCCGTGACAGACAGCGTCTGCGCGGCCAACTGACGGCCCTGCGACGGCTGGTCGACACCCCGGGCCCCGGCGTCCTCGCGCTCGCCGGGGCGGACGCCGTGGACGTGCTCCCGGCCCGGCACCGGCGCCGCGCGCTCTGGCTCGCCTGAGGAGCCCTGGACACGTGGTCGTAGCATGGGTCATCGCCATGGACACGATCAGTATGTGGGAATTCGTCGCACTCGCCGCCGCGGCGGCGCTCGTCGGTTTCTCCAAGACGGCGGTCAGCGGGGCCAACACCGTGAGCCTCGCGGTGTTCGCCGCCGTCCTGCCGGCCCGCGAGTCGACCGGTGTGCTGCTGCCGATCCTCATCGTGGGCGACACCATCGCCGTCCTCACCTACCGCAGGCACGCCCACTGGCCCACCCTGTGGCGGCTGTTCCCGGCGGTCGCCGGGGGTGTGGTGGTCGGCACCGTCTTCATGGTGTGGGCAGACGACGGAGCCGTACGCGTCTCCATCGGATCGATCCTCCTGCTGATGGCGGGCGTCACGATCTGGCGGCGGCGTCACCCGCCGGAGGAGGACGACCCGCCGGAGACCGCGTCGCTCAAGGGCCGCGTCAAGGCACGCTCCTACGGAGTGCTCGGCGGCTTCACGACGATGGTCGCCAACGCGGGCGGCCCCGTCATGTCGCTGTACCTGCTGTCGGCGGGCTTCCGGAAGCTCGGCTTCCTGGGCACGTCCGCGTGGTTCTTCCTGATCGTGAACACCGCGAAGGTGCCCTTCAGCGTGGGCCTTGGCCTGATCGACCTCGACTCACTGCTGCTGGACGCGCTGCTGGTGCTGTTCGTGCTGCCCGGCGCCGTCCTCGGGAAGCTGTGCGTGGACCGTATCGACCAACGGGTCTTCGAACGCCTGGTGATCGGCGCGACGGTGCTGGGCGGCCTTCAACTGCTGCTGCGCTGAGCCACGTCGTACGTCTCCCGCGCGGCCTCGACGTGTCCGATGTTCCGCTCGGCCCAGCCCGACAGGGCGCGCAGCACCGGCATCAGGCTCTGCCCCAGGGGCGTGAGCGCGTACTCCACCCGTACCGGCACGGCCGGGGTGACGGTGCGGGAGAGCAGGCCGTCGCGTTCGAGACGGCGCAGTGTCTGCGTCAGCATCTTCGGGCTGGCGCCGGCGATCGTACGGGCGAGGTCGCCGTACCGGCGCGGCCGGTCGGCCAGTTCCTTGAGGACCAGCGCGGTCCACTTCTCGCCGACGCGCTCCAGCAGCCGGTGCGTCGGGCATTCGGCGACCCGGAGCAGATGGGAATCGCGGGCCTCGGCCTGCCGCTGGGCGGCGCTGCGGGTCGTCATGGCTCTCCTCCACGTACGCACGGCACTTTGAAGTGCGTACTCCCCGCTCCACGGTAGCGCCGCCTAGCGTCGCGTCCGTCAGCGGCGCGATCAGCGCGTCCGGCAACCGATCAAGGAGTCAGACCACCATGACCACCATCGCCGTCCTGGGCTCCGGCACCGTCGCACGGGCCCTCGCGGGCCCCTGGCACGCCGCCGGCCACCAGATCGTCGTGGGTTCCCGCGACCCGCTGCGGGCCGCCGCCGACCTGCCCGTGCCGGGCGTACGCGTCACCGCGCCGCCGGACGCGGCGCGGGCGGGCGACGTCGTGGTCAACACCCTGCCCGGCGCGGCCTCCTTGGGCGTCCTCAGGGACCTCGCGCCCCACCTGGCGGGCAAGGTCCTCGTCGACGTCGCCAACGCCGTCGAGACGGACGCCCAGGGCTTCGCCACGGCGCCCCTCCACCCGGGCGGCAGTCTCGCCGAGGAGATCCAGCGGGCGCTGCCCGCCGTACGCGTGGTGAAGACCCTCAACACGATGCACGCCTCGGTGATGGCCGCCCCGCGCACCCTGGCGACCCCGCCGTCGGCGTTCCTGTCCGGCGACGACGCCGGGGCCAGGAGGACGGTCGCCGCGCTCCTGACGGACCTGGGCTGGCCCCCGGAGTGGATCGTCGATCTGGGCGGCGTACGGACGGCACGGGCCCCGGAGGCGTTCCTGCTGCTGGTGGGCAGCCTGGTCCGGGCGTGGGGGCCGGTGCCGTTCGCGATGTCGGTCGCCCGCTGAACTCCGGCTACAGCACCGGCAGCAGGTTCTTCAGCTCGAAGGCGGTGACCTCGGAGCGGTACTCCTCCCACTCGCGCTTCTTGTTGCGGAGGAAGAAGTCGAAGACGTGCTCGCCCAGCGTCTCGGCGACCAGTTCGCTGCGCTCCATCAGGGAGATCGCCTCGCCGAGGTTCTGCGGCAGCGGCTCGATGCCCATCGCGCGGCGCTCGGCGTCGGACAGGGCCCAGACGTCGTCGTCGGCGCCCGCCGGGAGTTCGTAGCCCTCCTCGATGCCCTTGAGGCCGGCCGCGAGGAGCACCGCGTAGGTCAGGTAGGGGTTGGCGCCGGAGTCGATGGAGCGGACCTCCACGCGCGCGGAGCCCGTCTTGCCGGGCTTGTACATCGGGACGCGGATCAGGGCGGAGCGGTTGTTGTGGCCCCAGCAGATGTACGAGGGGGCCTCGCCGCCCGAGCCCGCCGTGCGGGTGGAGCCGCCCCAGATGCGCTTGTAGGAGTTGACCCACTGGTTGGTGACGGCCGAGATCTCGGCGGCGTGCGTGAGCAGTCCGGCGATGAAGGACCGGCCGACCTTGGAGAGTTGGTACTCGGCGCCCGACTCGTAGAAGGCGTTGCGGTCTCCCTCGAAGAGGGAGAGGTGGGTGTGCATGCCGGAGCCGGGATACTCGCTGAACGGCTTGGGCATGAAGGTCGCCTGCACGCCCTGCTCCAGCGCGACCTGCTTCATGACCAGCCGGAAGGTCATGACGTTGTCGGCGGTGGACAGCGCGTCGGCGTACCGCAGGTCGATCTCCTGCTGGCCGGGGGCGCCCTCGTGGTGGCTGAACTCCACGGAGATGCCCATGGATTCGAGCATGGTGATCGCCTGGCGGCGGAAGTCCATGCCGACGTTCTGCGGGGTGTGGTCGAAGTAGCCGGAGCTGTCGGCGGGGGTGGGGCGGGTGCCGTCGACCGGCTTGTCCTTCAGGAGGAAGAACTCGATCTCGGGGTGGGTGTAGAAGGTGAAGCCGAGGTCCGAGGTCTTGGCGAGCATCCTCTTCAGGACGTAGCGCGGGTCCGCGAAGGACGGTGAGCCGTCGGGCATCAGGATGTCGCAGAACATCCGCGCGGTGCCCGGGGCCTCCGCGCGCCACGGCAGGATCTGGAAGGTTCCCGGATCGGGTTTGGCGATCATGTCGGACTCGTACACCCGCGCGAAGCCCTCGATCGCCGAGCCGTCGAAGCCGATGCCCTCGTCGAACGCCTGTTCAAGCTCGGCGGGGGCGACGGCGACCGACTTGAGGAAGCCGAGCACATCGGTGAACCACAGGCGTACGAACCGGATGTCGCGTTCCTCAAGGGTACGGAGCACGAATTCCTGCTGCTTGTCCATGTCTGCTGTCCTACCCATCCTTGCCGGTCAGGCCGCCTGCTCCCGCGCTCCCGAGTACACCGGGGCACCCGAGCATGACACCACAGGATTTCCGGAAGGTTGCACACCGGCGTACTAAAGCATTGTCGGACACGCGCCCCCTGACGCGCGCGTCCGGGTGGGTCAGTGGTGGACGGGGGTACGCGGACGGCCCCGGGCTCAGGCGGTGTGGGCGATCTGGATGAGATTGCCGCACGTGTCGTCGAACACGGCGACGGTCACCGGACCCATCTCGACGGGCTCCTGCGTGAAGCGCACACCGAGCCCCTGAAGACGCTCGAACTCGGCCCGGACGTCGTCCACGGCGAAGGAGGTGTACGGGATGCCGTCCGCGACCAGCGCGTCCCTGAAGGGCTTCACGGCGGGGTGCCCGGACGGTTCGAGCAGCAGCTCGGTGCCGTCGGGGTCGGCCGGGGAGACGACGGTGAGCCAGCGGTCCTCCCCCACGGGGACGTCGTTCTTCACCTGGAAGCCGAGCACCTCCGTGTAGAAGCGCAGCGCCTGGGCCTGGTCGTTGACGAAGACACCGGACAGATGGATCTTCATGAGGATTCTCCTGATTGTTCGGGCACGAGCCACCGGTCGGTGAGATGTTCCAGCGGCCTCGTGTCGAGATGGTGGAACTTGTAGCGGCCGTCCCGCCGGGTCTCCACCAGGCCCGCCGCCTCCAGGAGGGCGAGATGCTGCGAGACGCCCTGCCGGGAGGTGTTGAGCCCGTGTTTGGTCAGCAGCCGTCCGCAGATCTCGAACAGTGTCTGGCCGTCGCGTTCGGCCAGCTCGTCGAGGATCGTGCGGCGGGTGTGGTCGGCCAGGGCCTTGAACACATCATCGGACACGACGCCAGCATAGGCAAGTGTTTCCTTGCCTGTCGAATCCCGCGGCGGTCCGCGCCCTCAGTGCAACGGCGTCGACGTGTCCGACCAGCCCAGCGGGTACGGCTCCCCGTCGTCCCCCGGCATCGGCCGCTCCCCGCCCGCCTCCGTGAACGCCGTGAGGGCCTCCACGAGCGCCGTGCGCTGCTCGGGAGCCAGCCGCTCGACGATCTCCGTGATCTCGCGCCTGCGCGCCGCCGAGACGTCCCGTACGAGCGTCCGGCCCTCCTCCGTGAGCCGCAGCACGGTCTCGCGCCGGTTGGCCGGGTTGACCCCCCGCTCGGCCAGCCCGGCGGCGATGAGCCGGTCGACCATGCGCATCGCGGTCGAGGGATTCACCCCGAGCCGCTCGGCGAGCGACACCAGGTTGGCGCCGCCGTGGGCCGACAGGACCTTCAGCAGCCGGAACTGCGGCAGGGTGACCCGGTCCTCGACCGTGGCCAGCGAGCGGACGGACAGGGTGACGAGCAGCCGGGAGGCGATCAGGACCGCCCGGGTCACGTCGTCGACGTCGGGCTCGCGCGGCTGGGGTTCCGGAGGGTCTGCCATGCCTCTTTGTACCGTGCCGGGGCCCGCGCCGACCCGCCCCGTACCGCCGTCCGTACCGCCGTCCGCACTCCGTCCGTACCGATGCGCACGCGCGCCCACAGCCACGTTCCGGACTCGGTACCCCCTGCGCTCTCCTGCTCGGCCACCTGTACGGACTACGATCTGCGCCCATGGGGGGACGACGCCACATACGCGACGCGCGTCCCACGGCCTTGCTCGGCGCCGTGGTGACGCTGCTCGCCGCGCTCTCCATCTGTCTGGGTCCCGGCGACACGCACCACCAGGCGTCGTCGCCGGCGGTGACGGCCGCCGCCTCGGCCCATACCGAGCGCGGCATCACCCTCCGTACGGATGTGGACGCCGACGCGGCGAGGCCCGCCTCGGCCCCCGAGTACACATGCCCGTACGACCGCGGCGGTTGCCGCTTCATCCCGCACCTCGGCGCCGCCGTGCTCACCGCGCCGCACCCCGTCGACCCGCTCGGCACCCACGACATGGGTCCCGCGCGCCTCGAACTCCCGCCCGGCACCGGCCAGGTGTCCCGTTCCGGAGCGTTTCCCCGCGCGCCGGATCTCCACGTCCTTCAAGTACTGCGGACGTAGCCGGGCCCGCGCCCCCACCGGGTTCCCGTAACTCCCCCACCCCCGTTCCGCAGGTTTTCGAGAAGGACGAATCAAACACCATGGCTTCCAAGACCCAGAGCAGCGAGCGCAAGGCCCGAATAGAGCAGATGCGCAAGGCCGAGCGCGCGCGTGAGCGGCGTAACCGCATCATCACGATCACGGCGAGCGCGGTCGTGGTCGCGGCGCTCGTCGGGTTCGGCGCGTTCGTGCTGAACAAGGAGTCCGAGGACCAGAAGAAGGAGGAGCAGGCCGCCGCCCAGCCCGTGAAGGGCGAGAAGTCCTGGGACGCGAAGAAGCTGGGCCGTGACCATGTCTCCGAGGCGGTCGACTACCCGCAGACGCCGCCCGTCGGCGGCAACCACAACCAGGTCTGGATGAACTGCGCCGGTGACGTCTACAAGGACGCGATCCCGGACGTGAACGCGGTGCACTCGCTGGAGCACGGGGCGGTCTGGGTGACGTACAACGACAAGGCGCCCGAGGGTGACGTGAAGGAGCTGGGCGACCGCGTCGGCAAGACGCAGTACACGCTGATGAGCCCCGTGAAGGAGCAGGCCGGGGCGATCATGCTGACCGCGTGGGGCAAGCAGGTCACCGTGGACAGCGCGAAGGACCCGCGCGTCGACCAGTTCTTCTCGAAGTACGTCCAGGGCCCGCAGACGCCCGAGCCGGGTGCGGCCTGCACCGGTGGAATGGGTGCCCAGTGACCCGCACGAACTGGGCCGCCATCACCGCGGTCGTCCTGGCGCTGCTGTTCGCCGGCGCGGCCACCGTCGCCTCAGCCGGGCCCGACGACTCGCCCCGCGCGGCGGCCACGCCCACGTCCGACTCTCCCGAGGCGGGCTTCGCGCGGGACATGGCGGTCCACCACCAGCAGGCGGTGGAGATGTCGTTCCTCGTGCGGGACAGCACGGACGACGAGGAGGTGCGCCGCCTCGCGTACGACATCGCCAACACCCAGGCGAACCAGCGCGGCATGCTGCTGGGCTGGCTGGACCTGTGGAAGCTGCCGAAGATCTCCACCGACCAGGAGCCGATGGCCTGGATGGCGGGGGCCGGCGAGCACGCGGGCATGGCGGGGATGGAAGGCATGGATCACGGCGGCCACGAGGTCCGTGACGGCTCGCTGATGCCCGGTATGGCGACGAAGACCGAGCTGGACACGCTCAGGTCCGCCAAGGGGAAGAAGGCGGAGATCCTGTATCTCCAGCTGATGACCGACCATCACATCGGTGGCGTCGAGATGGCCCAGGGCTGCGCCGACCTGTGCGAGGTCGAGACCGAACGGGCGCTGGCCGAGGGCATGGTGACGGCCCAGCAGTCCGAACTGGACCTGATGGCCGACCTCTTGAAGGCCCGGGGCGCCAAGCCGCGCGCCTGAGCCCGACCGCCCGACGGTGAGCGACACCGCCGCCGCCCCCGCCCGCAGGGATCGTCCCCGCGGCCGGGGGCGGCGCCGTTCAGGCCGTACGGGAGGCCGGCGCGGGCGTCCAGGTGATGGCCGGCGGGCGTACGGCC
>NZ_MDCR01000220.1:0-178 GCF_001723055.1 Streptomyces niveus | reverse complement strand
GCGCCGGCCCCCAGCAGCTCCCCCGGTACGTCCGCGAGGAAGATCTTCGCCCGCCGGAACATCGCGAAGCCGCCGCCCGGCGGCAGCTCGCCCCACGTCAGATAGACAAAGCGCGCACCGCGCCGCCCCTGGACGTACGGGCCCCGGAAGTCCGGCGCCCCGCCGCGCTGCGTGCCGA
>NZ_MDCR01000022.1 GCF_001723055.1 Streptomyces niveus | reverse complement strand
GAGCGGGGTCTGGTGCCGTGGATCGCAAGGCGGAGGAGGGAGGCATGGCGGAGCCATGCCGACCGACGACAACGCAGGGGGTACCTCCCGTGCCCCCCTGGGGGCTACGGGGGAGAGGCGCGGTGCCGGGGCACGCGAGCCCGGCAAGATCCAAACGACAGGCCCTAGGCCGTGTCTTCAAAGTCCCGCCCGGCCCGCGACGCCTGGCGCGGCATCTCGCCGCGTGGTCGGAGTCATCCAAGTACACCCGGTACGAGGACGATCCTCCACGTTGCGATGCACCGCACCAGACGCCGCGGGCCCCGTCCTGCGGACGGACGGCGCTCCTTTGAAGACCCGACCTAGTGCGACAGCCCGTCCGGAGCCGGGCGGGGCGGGGCCGCGCGCTGCCAGTGCGCCGCGCGCGACCAGGGCCACGGTCGTGGTCGCCGGTGTCGGTGGCGGGGTGCTGGCGCTGTTCGTCGTGCTGTACGGCGCGGGCCTCGCCTCGCGCGGCACCGGCGAGCTGCGCATCCCCGCCGCCGGCACCACCTCCCTCCTGCGCGCCGTGGTCTTCACCGCGCTCGCGCTGCACCTCGGTGAACTGGCCGGCGCCGCGCTCGCCCGCACCGGCCCGCTGCCCCGCTCCCTCGCCCTGCCCGCCGCGCTCGCCGGAGCCGCCGCGTCCGCCGGGCAGATCGTGGTCCTCGCGGTCGTCAGCGACCTCGACATCCCGGCGACGTACGGCACCCGTGAGGGCGGCCTGCTGCTCGTCATGGCCAACGGCTTCCTGCTCGCCGCCGGCTGCGTCGGTCTCGGCCGCCCGCGCTGGGCGCTCCTCCCGCTGGCCGGGGTGATCCTCGCGGAGGCGCTGCGCGCCCACCCGGAGCCGTACACACCCGAGTGGGGCACCGCCCTCACCGTCGTCCATCTGACCGCCGCGTCCCTGTGGGCGGGCGGCCTCTGCCATGTCCTGCGCACCATGTGGCTGCGGCGCGCCGCCCCGGCGGACGCCCGCGCCGTACTGGCCCGTTACGCGCGCGGCGCCGTCTGGCTGCTGGTCGTGCTGGCCGCCACCGGCACCCTGTCCACGCTGCGCAGGCTGCCCGCCGACGTGATCGTGACATCGGCGTACGGCAGGGTGCTGATCGCCAAACTGGTCCTCGTCGCGGCGGCGAGCGCACTCGCCCTGGCGGCGCGCCGACGGCTCCTGCGCGGCCGAGACGCGCACCAGGCCGCCCGGGTCGAACTGGCCGTACTGGCGGCCGTGGTGCTGATCTCCGCCGTCCTCACGGTGGTCCCCGACCCGCACTGGCTCAGCACGCGCTGACCGGCGGGACCGGGCGGGGCGTCACGCGCCCGCCACGTCCGGCGCCGGCTCCTCGGGTACGCGCCGCAGCTTCAGCTCGTTCGGCAGGTCCGACCACTGGTCGTGGCGCAGCGCCCAGCCCTGCGCCTCGGCGGTCCTGAGCGCGTAACCGGCGCCCACGGCGCGGTACTTGCGTATCGGTATCGCGCATGTCCAGGGCGGCACCACGCCCTCGCGGACGGTGGTCGCCGCGCGCGTGTGCCGGGCCACGGCGTCGTCGCAGCGCGCCCGGTAGAAGTCCGCGTCGCCCTCGTGCCTCAGTTCGGGCCACGAGACGAACCAGCGGGGCCACAGCTCCACCCGGTCGCCCAACCTGTCGATGCCGTTGAGGAATCCCTTCGCCGCGCCGGGGATCAGGGTCAGCAGATCGCCGACGAGGCTGAACGCCAGCAGGGCCACGGTCCCCACCAGGACGAACGCCCAGTGCAGCGGCAGCACGACCACGGTCAGGACGAAGCGGACGGCCAGGTTCGCGGTGGACCTGGCGGGCACGGGTTCCCAGCAGCTCTCGGGGTACATGGCTGGTCGGCTCCGATTCGTTCACGTGTCCACGGGCGGGCCCGCACATCCTGTCGCACCGGCCAAGAGGCGTGCCGGCCGCCACCTCGGTGCGGCATTCTCTGTTGGAGGACGGACAGACAGGCGAACGGACGCTTACGAGAAGCGGGAACGGCAAGGGATCCGGAACGTGACAGCGGACAACACGAACATGCTGGCCTTTGTTCGGGCGCGCCTGGACGAGGAGGAGCAGGTCGCGCGGGCGGCCGGCGGCGAGCGCTGGCGGTGCCCGCCCGAGGCGCCCGGGGAGGTCCACGACCGATCCGGCGCGATCTCCTTCAGCGTGCGGACGCAGGGCTACGACCGCCATATCGCCCTCCAGGACCCGGCCCGCACGCTGCGCCGGATCGAGACGAGCAGAGTGCTCCTGGGCGAGTACGCGGAGGTCGCGCACCTGGACGTCGACCGCCCGCAGCACGACTTCCCCTCCGGCCGCGCCGTGGGGCTGGGCTTCGTCGTCCGGCAGATGGCGGCCGAGCACGCCGGGCACGCGGACTATCAAGCCAAGTGGCTGCCGCGATTCGCACAGTAGACCGACGCGCATGACCGGCGGAGCCCGTACGGGCTCCGCCGACGGGGTCCGCGGCGCGTAACCGGGCAGGTCACCGCCCGTGTCCGAGAAGTGACCGCCCAATATGCCGATCGGATATACGATCACTCAACCATGTCTGGCACGGGGGCACTTGACGGGTCGTCATCCGCATGCCCACCCACCCACGAACCACCGCGGACGACTCTCCGCCGGACATCGACTTCAGCCAACTCGAAGGTTTTCCCATGGTCCGATCCCCCGCCGCCCCGCCGCACGCACGCGGGACCCGGCTCCTGTGGCCGGCCGCGCAACTGCTGGCCCTGCTCGTCTTCGCCGCCGGCGTGGTGCCCGTGGCCGACGTACACATCGGGGCGGCGGTGGCGTACGGGGCGGTCGCGCTGCTGGTCCTCGTGACCATGGAAACCCTGCGTAGAGCGCACCGTGACGCCGTGTCGGACGCCGCGGAGAGACGGGCCGAGGTGGAGAGAGTACGGGCCGAGTCGGGCAGCCGTGAGGCGCACTGGCACAGCTATGTACGCAACCGGGGCGAACTGGTGTGCTCGGAGGTCGAGTTCATCGTCAAAAAGCGGCTGCCCGCCGCGCTCGCCCGCACCGACGTCCCCCAACCGCAGCACAACGCGGACGAGTTGGGCGCCGGAGTCGGCGAGTGGTTCGACCGGCTGCTGACCGCCGTCACCGACGCCGCCGACGACCGCGAGGAGTCGCAGCGGCTCTCGCTCGTCGAACTGGCGAGCCGCGTGCAGACCTCCGCGCACCGGATCCAGGCCACCGTGACCGGTCTCGCCGACCGTTACCCGGGCGACGCGGACCTGCTGGAGACCACCATGCTGGTGGACCACGCGGCCACCCAGCAGGCGCGGCACGCGCAGAGCCTCAAGGTGCTGTGCGGCGAGTGGCCCGGCCAGCAGTGGCAGCGACCGCTCGCGCTGGTGGACGTCGTGCGCGCCGCGTCCGGACGCATCGTCGCCTTCAAGCGCGTCGAGGTCAGCGGTGACCCCGACGTGGGCGTCACCCCGTCCGTCGTGGAACCGCTGATCCACCTCATGGCCGAACTCCTCGCCAACGCGACGGAGTACTCGCCGCCGAAGACGGGCGTGCCCGTGACGGTGCGCACCGTGCAGCGCGGCGCGGTCATCGAGGTGGACGACGGCGGTCTCGGCCTGGACGAGTACCGGCTCGCCGGGGCGCGCGAGATCGTGTCGGGCCGCCGGCTCCTGGGGGTCGGCGACGTGGGCGAGATTCCGCAGACCGGCCTCGCGGTCGTGGGCCGCTTCGCCGAACGGCACGGTTTCCAGGTCGACCTCGGGCCCTCGCCGTACGGCGGTGTCCGGGCCGTGGTCCTGGTCCCGGCGGACGTACTGGAGACGCTGTCGCCCGCCGGTACGCCGGCGGGGCGGGTGCTGCCGGCGACGCAGCCGGTCCCCGAGGTCCCGGCGCCCGCGCCCGCGCCGTCGCGGGAGACGGCACGCGAAGCCGAACCGGAGACGGATCAGGAGCCGGACCGGGCCACGACGTCCGGCGAGGCGACGGCGGCCCCCGAGGCCGCCACCGGCGCCCCGGTCCCGGCG
>NZ_MDCR01000219.1 GCF_001723055.1 Streptomyces niveus | reverse complement strand
CCGCCGACCTGGACGCGCGCGGGCTGCTGTTCCGCCATGTTCCGTACGAGCACAGCTATCCGCACTGCTGGCGCTGCCACACGGCGCTCCTCTACTACGCGCAGCCGTCCTGGTACATCCGTACAACCGCCGTCAAGGACCGCCTTCTTGAGGAGAACGGGAAGACCAACTGGTTCCCGGACTCGGTCAAGCACGGCCGGTACGGCGACTGGCTGAACAACAACGTCGACTGGTCCCTGTCCCGAAACCGCTACTGGGGCACCCCGCTGCCCATCTGGACGTGCGAGGACGGTCACCTCACCTGCGTGGGCTCGCGCGCGGAGCTGACGGAGCTGAGCGGCACGGACCAGTCGTCGCTCGACCCGCACCGCCCGTTCATCGACGCGGTCACCTTCCCCTGCCCGACCTGCGGACAGACGGCGACGCGCGTCCCGGAGGTCATCGACGCCTGGTACGACTCCGGTTCGATGCCGTTCGCGCAGTGGGGCTACCCGTACAAGAACAAGGACCTCTTCGAGAAGCGCTACCCCGCGCAGTTCATCTCGGAGGCCATCGACCAGACGCGCGGCTGGTTCTACACGCTGATGGCCGTGGGCACCCTCGTCTTCGACAAGTCTGCTTACGAGAACGTCGTCTGCCTCGGGCACATCCTCGCCGAGGACGGCCGCAAGATGTCCAAGCACCTGGGCAACATCCTCCAGCCGATCCCGCTCATGGAGCGGCACGGGGCGGACGCGGTGCGCTGGTTCATGGCGGCCGGCGGCTCGCCGTGGGCGGCGCGGCGGGTCGGTGACACGACGATCCAGGAGGTCGTCCGCAAGACGCTGCTGACGTACTGGAACACGGTCGCCTTCCAGGCCCTGTACGCGCGCACGTCCGGCTGGGCCCCGTCGGAGGCCGACCCGGCGCCGAGCGAGCGGCCGGTGCTCGACCGCTGGCTGCTGAGCGAGCTGCACGCGCTGGTCGACCAGAGCACGAAGGCGATGGACGCGTACGACACGCAGCGGATCGGCAAGCTGCTGTCGGCGTTCGTGGACGACCTGTCCAACTGGTACGTACGCCGCTCCCGCCGCCGCTTCTGGCAGGGCGACAAGGCGGCCCTGCGCACGCTGCACGAGGTCGTCGAGACGGTCACGCGCCTGATGGCGCCGCTCACCCCGTTCATCACCGAGCGGGTCTGGCAGGACATGGTCGTCCCTGTCACGCCCGACGCCCCGGAGTCGGTGCATCTGTCGTCCTGGCCCGAGCCGGACCTGTCGGCGATCGACCCCGCGCTGTCCCGCCAGATGACGCTGGTACGACGCCTGGTGGAGCTGGGCCGCGCGACGCGCGCCGAGTCCGGTGTGAAGACGCGCCAGCCGCTGTCCCGCGCGCTGGTCGCGGC
The DNA here is from genome assembly GCF_001723055.1 of Streptomyces niveus. Classification (GTDB taxonomy): domain Bacteria; phylum Actinomycetota; class Actinomycetes; order Streptomycetales; family Streptomycetaceae; genus Streptomyces; species Streptomyces niveus. Next base: position 462 of record NZ_MDCR01000219.1, on the reverse strand, counting down.
GGCGGGCTTCGAGACGCTGTCGCCCGACCTGCGCGCGCAGATCCTGGAGGAGCTGAACGTCACGTCCCTGGCATCGCTCTCGGAGGTCGGCGGCTCGCTGGTCGACACGACGGCGAAGGCGAACTTCCGGGCGCTGGGCAAGCGGTTCGGCAAGGGGGTCCAGGCGGTGGCGAAGGCGGTCGCCGACACGGACGCGGCGGCGCTGTCCGCGGCGCTGCGTGACACCGGCACGGCGTCGGTCACGGTCGACGGCGAACCGGTCTCGCTCGCCCCGGACGAGGTGATCATCACGGAGACGCCCCGCGAGGGCTGGTCGGTGGCGTCCGACTCGGGCGCGACGGTGGCGCTGGACCTGGAGATCACGCCGGAACTCCGGCTGGCGGGCCTGGCCCGCGACGTCCAGGCCGCTGTTCTTGCGGGCCTCCTGGATCAGGCGGATCGCGTCGCGGGCCAGGCCCGCCA
>NZ_MDCR01000218.1 GCF_001723055.1 Streptomyces niveus | reverse complement strand
GCCCGAGCCGGTGTCCGTGCCCGGCTGCGTCGGCACCTCCTGCGTCGCGTCGTCCGGGGCGACCACCCGCTTCCCCCCGGACTCACCGGCCGAAGGCGGCTGAACGACCGGCGTCGGAACCGTCAACTCGTTGTCCGACTCGCCACGTTCGTCACGCGAAGCCCCCGAAGCCCGCGACGCCTCCGCGGCCTCGGCCTCCGCCAGCCGCCGCGCCTCCTCGGCCCGTAGCAGCGCCTCCTCCGCCTTGCGCTGCTTCTCGCGCCGCCGCTCCTCGGCCTCGGCCCGCAGCCGGCTCTGCTCCTCGGCCAGCCGCCGCAGCCGCTCCTGCTCCGCCTGCCGCGTCGCCTCCTCGGCCTCGCGCCGTACGCGCTCCTCCTCGGCGAGCCTGCGCGCCTCCTCGGCCCGCTCCCTCGCCTCCATCGCCTGCCGTTCGGTCTCGCGCTGCCGCGCCTCCTCCAGCTCGCGGCGCTTGCGCTCCTCCTCCTCGGCCCGGAGCTTGGCGAGCTGTGCCTGCCGCTCGCGCTCCTGGCGCTCCTCCTCCGCCTTGCGCGCGGCCTCTTCCTCGGCCCGGCGCCGCGCCTCCTCGGCGGCGGCCTTCCGCGCGTCCTCCTGGGCCTGCACCTCGGCGGCGGACAGCGGCAGCATCTGGTCGAGCCGGTGCCGTACGACGGTGGTGACCGCCTCGGGCTCCTGCGCCCCGTCCACCACCAGATAGCGGGCCGGGTCGGCGGCGGCGAGCGTGAGGAAGCCGTCCCGTACCCGCTGATGGAATTCGGCGGGCTCGGACTCCAGCCGGTCCGGCGCCTCGGTGAAGCGCTCGCGCGCCGCCTCGGGCGACACGTCGAGCAGCACCGTCAGGTTCGGTACGAGACCGTCCGTCGCCCAGCGCGAGATACGGGCGATCTCTGTCGGCGCCAGATCCCGGCCGGCGCCCTGGTAGGCGACGGAGGAGTCGATGTAGCGGTCCGAGATGACGATCGCGCCGCGCTCCAGGGCGGGGCGTACGACCGAGTCGACGTGCTCCGCGCGGTCGGCGGCGTACAGCAGCGCCTCCGCGCGGTTGGACAGTCCGGCGCTCGACACGTCGAGCAGGATCGAGCGCAGCCGCTTGCCGACGGGCGTCGCGCCCGGCTCACGGGTCACGACGACCTCGTGACCCTTGGCGCGGATCCACTCGGCCAGCGCCTCGACCTGGGTCGACTTACCGGCCCCGTCGCCGCCCTCTATGGCGAGGAAGAAGCCGTTCGCCGCCTGGGCCTGCGCCGGGTCGGCGCCGCCGCGCACCGCGTCACGCAGATCGCGCCGCAGCGGTACCCCGGACCGGTCGTCGGTCTTCGCGAGTACGACGGCGGCCACGGGCAGCAGCAGCGCGCCGACCAGCATCAGTGTGAAGGCGGCGCCGCCGTGCGCGAAGACGAAGTCGCCGGAGGCCAGCCGGTGGGGGCCGATCGCGGCGGCCAGTACGGGCGCCACGACGGCGCCGAGCGCCACGTAGACCCGTACGACGGCCTGGAGGTGGTCGGTGTGCCGGTCGCGCCGGTACTCCTCGGTCTCCTGGTCGATCAGCCCGTGGCCGGTGCCGGCCGCGACGCCCGCGGACACACCGGCGAGCAGCGCGACGAACAGCACGGTCGCCGTGTCCGGTACGAGTCCTGTGACCAGCAGCGCGACACCGGTGAAGGCGATCGCCAGCGCGAACAGCCGACGGCGGGACAGCCCCGGCAGCACCTTTCCTGCGCTGCGGATTCCGGCTCCCACGCCGCCCGTCAGGGCGAGGACCAGGAGGGCGAAGGCGACGGGCCCGCCCCCCAGGTCCTTGGCGTGCAGTACGGAGACGGCGGCGGCGGACGCGATGGCCGCCGCGACGGCCGCGCAGGCGAAGACGAGCAGCGGCACCGCGCCGGTACGGCCCTTGTCAGGACCGGTTCCGGTCGTCGGGCGGCGCAGCCCTTCGAGCGGCGAGCGCGGGCGCGGGGTGGGGCCGCCGGGCAGCTCCAGCATGAAGAGGGTCGACACGGACGCGGCGAACAGACCGGCCGCGACGTACGACCCGAGGGCCGCCTGGTGCAGCGAGAACCACTCCACGCCCGTACCGAGCAGATTGCTGATCAGCGTGACGACGAGCAGGACGGCGGCAGCGGCGGGGATCGCGACGAAGCTGGTGCGCAGCGAGAGCCGCCGCAGCGCGTCGAGGTGGTCGGGCACCGGGCGTACGGCGGCGCCTTCCGGCGGCGGGGCCGGCAGCAGGGCGGGCGCCGCGCTCTCCTTGGCCACCGTCCAGAAACGCTCGGCCACGCCGACGACGAAGACCGTACTGAGAAGGATGGGCAGTGCGTTGTCGGGACTCCAGTCGAGCCAGAGCGGCGCGACGATGAGCAGCGCGAGGCGTACGCCGTCGGCCCCGATCATCGTCCAGCGACGGTCCAGCGGGCCGCCCTTGGCGCCCTGCTTGGTACCGGCCGTGTCTCCACCCGTCCCGGGTGCGACGAGGGAGGAGAGCGGTCCGAGGAGTACGGCTCCGAAGAGCACTGTGGCAAGGATCCGGGCGGCGAACACCGCGGCGACGGCGAACGCCACTCCCCGGTATCCCGCCCCGAACGAGCCCTCGGCGACCGCCGCCTGCAACGACAGCAGCAGAAGCACGAGAAGGGCGAGTGCATCGCCGATGCCGCCCACGAGCTGTGCGCCCCACAACCGCCGAAGCGGGGGGAAGCGCAACAAGGCTCGTACGGCACGCTCTCGTGAGTCTGCGGCAAGTGCGTCGGAGTCGGAGGTGGGGCTCACGACCGTTGGCTGCTCGGCTCGCGTCATCCGCCCAGCCTATCCGGAGCCCGCGAGTCCTCGGAGGCCCGCCCGAACAAACGACCGCCGCACGGGTCTCCGGGTGTTCCCGGTGTTGACTCCGTGCGGCGGTCGTGTGTCGAGAACGCGGCGCGCCCGCCTCCGTACAGAGGCCGAACGAGGTCCGTACGAGGTTGGTGCGCCCCGCTCTCGCCCTACTCGTCCGTTTTCGAGCTCGTGCGGGACGACGACGCCGTCGACTTCTTCGCGGCCGTCGACTTCGTGGTGGTCTTCTTGGCCGCCGTCGTCGTCTTCTTCGCCGCGGTCTTCTTCGCGGTCGTCGTCTTCTTGGCAGGAGCCTTCTTGGCGGTCGCCTTCTTCGCCGGTGCCTTCTTCGCCGTCTTCTTCTTGGCGGGGCCCTTGGCGCGCTTCTCCGCGAGCAGCTCGTAGCCGCGCTCCGGCGTGATCTCCTCGACGCTGTCGTCCGTCCGCAGCGTCGCGTTCGTCTCGCCGTCCGTGACGTACGCCCCGAAGCGGCCGTCCTTCACGACGACCGGGCTCCCGCTCACCGGGTCCGTGCCGAGCTCCTTCAAAGGAGGCTTCGCCGCCGCCCGGCCCCGCTGCTTGGGCTGGGCGTAGATCGCCAGCGCCTCGTCCAGCGTGATGTCGAAGAGCTGGTCCTCACTGGTCAGCGACCGCGAGTCGGTGCCCTTCTTGAGATACGGACCGTAGCGGCCGTTCTGCGCGGTGACCTCGACGCCCTCGGCGTCCGTACCGACCACGCGCGGCAGCGACATCAGCTTCAGCGCGTCCGCCAGGGTCACCGTGTCCAGCGACATCGACTTGAACAGCGAGGCGGTCCGCGGCTTGACGGCGTTCTTCCCGGTCTTCGGGGTGCCGTCGGGCAGGACCTCGGTCACGTACGGGCCGTAACGGCCGTCCCTGGCCACGATCTGGTGCCCGCTGTCCGGGTCGACGCCGAGTTCGAAGTCGCCGCTCGGCTTGGCCAGCAGCTCCTCCGCGTACTCGACCGTCAGCTCGTCGGGCGCCAGGTCCTCGGGCACGTCGGCCCGCTGGTGGCCCTCCGCGTCCTTCTCGCCGCGCTCGACGTAGGGCCCGTAGCGGCCGACGCGCAGCATGATGCCGTCGCCGATCGGGAAGGACGAGATCTCGCGGGCGTCGATCGCGCCGAGGTCCGTGACGAGCTCCTTGAGGCCGCCCAGGTGGTCCCCGTCGCCGTTGCCCGCGGCAGCCGCGGCGGTCGCGACGGCAACCGCGCCGTCCGAGTCGTCCTCCGTACCGAAGTAGAACCGCTTGAGCCACGGCACGGACTGCGCCTCGCCCCGCGCGATGCGGTCGAGGTCGTCCTCCATCCGCGCGGTGAAGTCGTAGTCGACGAGCCGGCCGAAGTGTGTCTCCAGCAGGTTGACCACGGCGAAGGAGAGGAACGACGGGACGAGCGCCGTGCCCTTCTTGAAGACGTAGCCGCGGTCGAGGATCGTGCCGATGATCGACGCGTACGTCGACGGACGGCCGATCTCGCGCTCTTCCAGCTCCTTGACCAGCGACGCCTCGGTGTAGCGGGCGGGCGGCTTGGTGGCGTGGCCGTCGACGGTGATCTCTTCCACCGACAGCGCGTCGCCCTCGGCGACCTGCGGCAGTCGGCGCTCGCGGTCGTCCAGCTCGGCGTTCGGGTCGTCGGCGCCTTCTACATAGGCCTTCATGAAGCCGTGGAAGGTGATCGTCTTGCCGGACGCGGAGAACTCGGCGTCCCGGCCGTCGCTCGACGTGCCCGCGATCTTGACCGTGACGCTGTTGCCGACCGCGTCCTTCATCTGGGAGGCGACGGTCCGCTTCCAGATCAGCTCGTAGAGGCGGAACTGGTCGCCGGTCAGCCCGGTCTCGGCGGGCGTACGGAAGCGGTCCCCGGAGGGGCGGATCGCCTCGTGCGCCTCCTGCGCGTTCTTGACCTTGCCGGCGTACGTACGCGGCTTGTCGGGCAGGTAGCTCGCCCCGTACAGCTGCGTGACCTGCGCCCGCGCCGCCGAGACGGCGGTGGCGGACAGGGTTGTGGAGTCCGTACGCATATAGGTGATGAAGCCGTTCTCGTACAGCTTCTGCGCGACCTGCATCGTCGACTTGGCCCCGAAGCCCAGCTTGCGCGAGGCCTCCTGCTGGAGCGTCGTCGTACGGAAGGGGGCGTACGGGGAGCGGCGGTACGGCTTCGACTCGACCGAGCGGACGGCGAACGACGTGTCCCGGAGGGCGGCGGCCAGCGCCTGCGCGTTGGCCTCGTCCAGATGCAGCACCTGGTCCGACTTGAGCTGTCCGTCGGAGCCGAAGTCGCGGCCCTGCGCGATACGGCGGCCGTCGACGGCCGACAGCCGGGCGTTCAGTACGGAGGGGTCGGAGGCGTCGCCGGTACGTCCGGTGCCGAAGGTGCCCGTCAGGTCCCAGTACTCGGCGGAGCGGAAGGCGATGCGCTCGCGTTCCCGCTCGACGACGAGCCGGGTGGCGACGGACTGGACGCGGCCGGCGGACAGGCCGCGCATGACCTTCTTCCACAGGACGGGTGAGACCTCGTAGCCGTACAGCCGGTCGAGGATCCGGCGCGTCTCCTGCGCGTCCACCATCAGCTTGTTGAGCTGGCGGGGATTGGCGACGGCGGCCCTGATCGCTTCCTTGGTGATCTCGTGGAAGACCATCCGGTGGACCGGGACCTTGGGCTTGAGGACTTCCTGGAGATGCCACGCGATGGCTTCGCCCTCGCGGTCCTCATCGGTGGCGAGGAAGAGTTCGTCGGAGTCGGCCAGCAGCTCCTTGAGCTTTCTGACCTGCGCCTTCTTGTCGGCGTTGACGACGTAGATCGGCTGGAAGTCGTGTTCGACGTCCACACCGAGGCGCCGCACCTCGCCGGTGTACTTCTCGGGCACCTCGGCGGCGCCGTTCGGGAGGTCGCGGATGTGCCCGACGCTCGCCTCGACGACATATCCCGGGCCGAGGTAGCCCTTGATTGTCTTCGCCTTGGCAGGCGACTCGACGATGACGAGTCGGCGGCCGGCGTGTCCGGTCTCGCTGGTCGGGGACAACTTCGCTCTTCTCTCCGGTCGGCACTCGGTGGCCCGTACAGCCTTACCGCGGTACGGCAGTACGCCACCACGGGGCAGGACATGCCCCGCTATGACGCTGCTTCGCTGCGGAGTGTGACGGTACAACCCGCCCCCGTGTCAAACGGCGAAAGACCGCAACGGCCACTCGAACGGTAACCCGAGTCCGGACGTTTCCGCCGCCCGGACCCCGGTGCCCGCCGCGCCGGACGGGCCGTGGGGAGCGCGCGGAGCGGATCGGCGGCGGGCCCCGGGAAGGGCTTCGCCGCAGGTCCCGAGGGGCGGTGGAGGGCATACCCCGGGCGGGAACCCGGCGGGATCGGGCGCCGTGGGACTCCTCGGGCGCGCCGGGGCGCGGGGTGCGCCGGCCGCGCCGGAGGGACGGGGGTCAGATCCGGCCGAAGCACCAGAGGCCGAGGGCCACGAAGGACACACCCGCGAGGGTCGCCAGCGTGATGGATGTCGCAGGGCTGACACCGTGCGCCACCGGGGCGCGGTGCAGGACGCGCGCGCCGGTCCATACCAGCAGCGCGGCTCCGAACAGCGCGAACGCCGCTCCCGCGAAGATCGCCGGCCCGCTGTCCATGCCCGTACCCCGTTCGATTCGCGGAGCCGACCGGCTCCGGAGGCAGAGGCTGGCACCTCGGTGCGTCATTGGCGCGAATTCCGCGTGAACGGCGCGGGCGGTTCACCCGCGCGGCGCCCGCCGAGGTCGGGTACGGGGGCGCCGGACCCCGCCCGTCAGGCGCCTGGCGCCTCCACCGGCAGCAGGAAGCCCTCCTCGACCAGCAGCCGGATCGCCTGCGGCGTCCGGTCGCGCAGGCGCACCGGGTCCTCCCCGACGAGCTGGGCGATCGCGTCCAGGATCCGTCCGGCGCTCAGCGAGCCGTCGCACACCCCCGCGAAGCCCGCGGCGATGGTGTCCACCTTCGTCGCCCTTCGCATGCCGCGGTTCTGACGGAGCACCACATGCTCGGGGTCCTCCGCGCCGGGCAGTCCGACCTGCTCCTGCACGACCTCGGGGGCGAGAGCGAAATGCGCGGTGAGCAGTGCGGCGTCGTCGTGCGCGCGCAGATAGTCCTGGCGCTCGAAGTGGGCCCGTACGGTCTCGCCGAGCGGCTGCTCCACGGGGTGCGGCCACTCCTCCACGACGACCGAAGGGCGCTCGGACCCCGACTTCCTGAGGGTGATCCAGCCGAAGCCGACGGCCTTGGTCCTGCGCGCGTCGAACTCGTCCAGCCACGCGTCGTACCGCGCCGCGTACGCCTCCGGGTCCGCCCGGTGGTCGCCGCTGTCGCGCAGCCACAGCTCCGCGTACTGCGTCACGTCCTGGACCTCGCGCTGCACGATCCAGGCGTCGCAGCCGCGCGGCACCCAGGACCGCAGCCGGTCCTGCCACTCCTCGCCCTCCACGTGCTGCCAGTTGGCGAGGAAGTGCGCGTACCCCCCGTCGGCCAGACGGTCGCCCGTCTCCTGGACGAGCGTCCGGCACAGGTCGTCGCCGCCCATGCCGCCGTCGCGGTAGGTGAGCCGGGCGCCGGGAGAGATCACGAACGGCGGGTTCGACACGATCAAGTCGTACGTCTCGTCCCCGACCGGCTCGAACAGCGAGCCCTCGTACAGATCGGCGGCGGGCGCGCCGGACAGCGCGAGAGTGAGCCGGGCGCACAACAGCGCGCGGGGATTGAGGTCGGTGGCGCTGACCCTGGTGGCGTGCTGCGCCGCGTGGAGCGCCTGGATGCCGGAGCCGGTGCCGACATCGAGGGCGCTGACGACCGGCGTACGGACCGTGAGTCCGGCGAGCGTCGTGGAGGCCCCGCCCACGCCGAGCACCACCCCCTCGCCGTGGCCGATCGAGCCGGAGGCGCCGCCGACCGCGCAGCCGAGGTCGGAGACGATGAACCAGTCCTCCCCGTCCGGGCCGCCGTACGGCCGTACGTCCACGGTGGCCATGACGAGCGCGCCGACCTCGCCGCCGGCCGTACCGCCTTCCGTGGAGGCGACCGCGGCGCCGCTCTCCACCACCCAGCCGTCGTCCAGGCACTGCGCCAGGGGGAGCGCCGCACGGGCCCGCTCGGCGGGGACCGGGCGCTGGAGCAGGAAGAGTCTGACGAGCGTTTCGAGCGGGGTGTCGCCGCGGGTGGCCCGCAGGGCGGGCACGGTCTCACTGCGGGCCAGCGCCGCGTAGGCGGGGGCGCCGAGCAGGTCCAGCAGGCCGTCGACGGTGAAGTCGGCGGCGAGCAGGGCCTCGCGGAGTCGGGGCGAGTGGTCGGGCGCGGGAAGGCTGGTCGTACTCACTTTTCCATTGTGGCGGCTCCCACTGACAAACGCCCGCGGCCCGGCACCCCTGGCGGGGTGCCGGGCCGCGGGTCTCACGTCCGAGAGCGGTACCGCGAGGCGAGGCTTACGTACTACGGGCGGATCGGGCTACGAGGCGGCGTCCGCTCCGCTCTCGGCGGGCGCGGAGGTGTCCGGCCGCTGGCAGCCGGACTGCTTCGCCATCGCCGCGCCGACATCGCCGGACTGGAGCTTCTGGAGGGCCTCGTCACCGCTCTTGCTGAGCTTGTCGAGTTCGTCCGCGACACCCTTGAGACCGTCCGCGAACTTCGCCTGGTCCTTGGTGTCGAGATCGTCGACGTCGGCCTTGAGACCCGCGTACGCCTTGGAGGTGGCGTTGAGCTCGCTGACGGCCTCCTTCTGGGTCTTCTCGCCGTCGTCGCCGGGCGGGGCACCCGCCCCGTCCACGGCCGCGCCCAGCGCCTTGTAGGCGTCCGAGATGGACTGGAAGGCAGCCGCGTCGGTCTTCTGTACGTCGGCGGGCTTGCTGCTGTCCGAGGTCGCCTGCTGGATCGAGGCGTTGGCGCCCGCGATCTTCGTCAGCTGCGGCTGGACCTGGTCACAGACCTTCTTGGCCCAGTCGTTGACCTTGCTGTCGGTGTCGTCTCCGCACCCCGACAGCGCCATGAGCAGTACCGAACCGCCGGCCAGTGCGGCGGCGAGCTTCTTGTTCACCGGATTGGGTCCCTTCCAAGGCTCTCGGCCCCGGAACATACACGCCAAGTGGGCCACTACCGCACGCCGAGTGTCCGATCGATACGCCTTTGCTGCTATTTGCACCGAGGGAGAGAACGCTCACGCCGACGCCCTCCGCGACGCGGCAGACGGGCAGAGGAAAGGCACACGGGCGGGCAGACAGACGGGCGGGCGACGCGTCAAGACGCGCCGCCCGCCCACCAGTTGCCACGCCGTGGCTACGAGGCCACCGCCGGATCGGGCGACTTGGTCGTCCCGTCCCCGGGCCCGTCCCCTGGCCCGCCCCCGTCGTCGACGGTCACCGAGCGCCTCTTGGAGACGTACACCGCACCGACTATCACGCCGATCGCCAGCACCGCCACCACCGCCCGCACCCCGGCGTTGGCGTCGTCCCCGTAGCTGAACTGCACCACCGCCGGAGCGATGAGCAGCGCCACCAGGTTCATGACCTTCAACAGAGGGTTGATCGCCGGTCCCGCCGTGTCCTTGAACGGGTCGCCGACGGTGTCACCGATCACGGTCGCGGCGTGGGCGTCGCTGCCCTTGCCGCCGTGGTGACCGTCCTCGACGAGCTTCTTGGCGTTGTCCCACGCCCCGCCGGAATTGGCGAGGAAGACCGCCATCAGCGTGCCCGTGCCGATCGCGCCGGCCAGGAACGAGCCGAGGGCGCCGACACCGAGCGAGAACCCGACCGCGATCGGGGTCAGTACGGCGAGCAGACCGGGCGTGGCCAGCTCGCGCAACGCGTCCTTCGTACAGATGTCGACGACGCGCCCGTACTCCGGCTTCTCGGTGTAGTCCATGATCCCGGGGTGCTCGCGGAACTGCCGCCGCACCTCGTAGACCACCGAACCGGCCGACCGCGAAACGGCGTTGATCGCGAGCCCCGAGAAGAGGAACACGACCGCGGCGCCGAGAATCAGTCCGACGAGGTTGTTGGGCTGGGAGATGTCCAGGCTCAGGCCCATCTCGCCGGCCTTCGCCCCCACGTCCGCCACGGCAGTGGCGATGGCGTCGCGGTACGAGCCGAAGAGCGCCGCCGCCGCCAGTACGGCGGTCGCGATGGCGATGCCCTTGGTGATGGCTTTGGTGGTGTTGCCCACGGCGTCGAGGTCGGTGAGCACCTGCGCGCCCGCGCCCTCGACGTCCCCGGACATCTCGGCGATGCCCTGGGCGTTGTCGGAGACGGGGCCGAAGGTGTCCATGGCGACGATGACACCGACGGTGGTGAGCAGGCCGGTGCCGGCCAGCGCCACCGCGAAGAGCGCGAGCATGATCGACGTACCACCGAGCAGGAACGCCCCGTACACACCGAGACCGATCAGCAGCGCGGTGTAGACGGCGGACTCCAGACCTATGGCCACACCGGCCAGGACGACCGTGGCGGGGCCGGTGAGCGCCGATTTGCCGATGTCGCGCACCGGGCGCCGGTTGGTCTCCGTGAAGTAGCCCGTGAGCTGCTGGATGAGCGCCGCGAGCACGATGCCGATGGCCACCGCGACCAGCGCGAACACCCTCGGGTCACCGGGGTGCGAGGTGATCTCCCCGGCGCTCACGCCGTCCAACTCCGCGTACGTGGACGGCAGATACGCGAACGCCGCCACGGCCACCAGGACCAGCGAGATCACCGCGGAGATGAAGAACCCGCGGTTGATCGCGGTCATCCCGCTGCGGTCGGAGGCCCGTGGCGCGACGGCGAAGATGCCGATCATCGCGGTGAGGACACCGATCGCGGGGACGATCAGCGGGAAGCCGAGCCCGAAGTTGCCGAAGGCGGCCGTGCCGAGGATGAGCGCGGCGACGAGCGTCACGGCGTACGACTCGAAGAGGTCGGCCGCCATCCCCGCGCAGTCGCCGACGTTGTCACCCACGTTGTCGGCGATCGTCGCCGCGTTGCGCGGGTCGTCCTCGGGGATGCCCTGCTCGACCTTGCCGACGAGGTCGGCGCCGACGTCGGCGGCCTTGGTGAAGATGCCGCCGCCGACCCTCATGAACATGGCGATCAGGGCGGCACCGAGGCCGAAGCCCTCCAGCACCTTGGGGGCGTCCTCGGCGTACACGAGGACCACACAGGAGGCGCCCAGCAGGCCGAGACCCACCGTGAACATTCCGACCACGCCACCGGTGCGGAAAGCGATCTTCATCGCCTTGTGCGCGACGGCCGTCAGATCCTTTTCCGGTTCGCCCTCCGCCGGCGTCGCCTCTCGCGCGGCTGCGGCGACGCGCACATTGCTGCGTACGGCGAGACGCATGCCGAAGTATCCGGTGGCCGCCGAGAAAAGCGCACCCACCAGGAAGAACAACGAACGTCCCGCGCGTTCCGACCAGCCGTCGGCCGGAAGCAACAACAGCAGGAAGAACACGACGACGGCGAAAACGCCGAGGGTGCGCAACTGCCGTGCCAGATAGGCATTTGCGCCTTCCTGTACAGCCGCCGCGATCTCCTTCATGGAATCGGTGCCCTCGTCGGCCGCCAGCACCTGGCGGACCAGCCGCTGGGCGACGAGCAGCGCCGCCAGCGCGATGACCGCGACGACGATCACGATCACTCTGTTGCCGTCCGTGAGTATCGCGGCGGCGAGAGAAGTGGGGTGCTCGGACAGTTGCTCGGACAGTTGTTGATCGATGTGCCCCGCCATTCGTCCTCCTTGACGCTCAGCGCTCAAGATGGACGGATTGTAGGGAGCGGAAGCTGATCAAAACAGAGTGCGCCGCGTGTAATTGACCTTGACTTACGGGGCCGCAAATGATCGACCCCCTAAAAGCACTCGGAAATACGTAATGGGATGAGCGCATTGACCGGTGATCGATTTCTCCGGAGATACAGAAAAGGCCCTGCTCAGCAGGGCCTTCAAAGAAATTGGATCACACTCTCACGACAGCCCCGGCAAGGGACCTCCCCGGACGGGCAGGCCGCTCGCCGCGGACCGTACGCACCCGCGCATTCAGGGGAGCGCGACCGCCGAGGCGGTCGGCCAGCTCATCCGGATGACGCCACCGTGGTCGTCCGAGGTCACCTGTACGTCGTCGACGAGGCCGCTGATGACCGCGAGGCCCATCTCGTCCTCGCCGTCGCCGGTGTCCGCCTCGTGGAGATCGCCCGCGAGGACGGCCCTGCGGGAGACCGGTGTGTTCTCCGCAGCGGCCGTGGTGCCCGGGGCGGGCACCCCGTCGCCGACCTCGATGGAGAAGACCTTCTCCTCCTCGGTCAGCACAACCCGTACGGGCTCGGTGATGCCGTGGCTGCGGTGCAGCCCGACCGCGCGGCTGCACGCCTCACCGACGGCGAGCCTGACCTCGTCCAACACTGCTTCGTCGACACCGGCCCGGCGCGCCACGGCAGCCGCCACCAGACGGGCCGTCCTGACGTGTTCGGGCTGGGCGCTGAAGCGGAGTTCAACGGTGGCCATGCGATCCCCCTCAGACGTACGAGCGTGCGAATCTGGGGCTCGGGTGCCCCGGGCATGTCGCCCGGTGCCCCCTGCCCTTCCTTCCGAAAGCCTCCGGCCGGACTCAGTCGGTGGCGGCGACGGCCTCGTCGACCGTGGTGTGAATGGGGAACACCTTGGTCAGGCCAGTGATCCGGAAGATCTTGAGAATGCGCTCCTGGTTGCAGACCAGACGCAGCGAGCCCTCGTGGGCACGCACACGCTTGAGTCCACCCACGAGCACGCCGAGACCGGTCGAGTCGAGGAAGTCCACGCCCTCCATGTCGACGACCAGGTGGTAACTGCCGTCGTTCACCAACTCGACCAACTGCTCGCGCAGCTTGGGCGCGGTATACACATCAATCTCGCCACCGACCTCGACGACCGTACGGTCGCCACCAGGGCCGGACACATTGCGAGTCGACAGGGACAGGTCCACGGATCCTCCAGCACCTTGCAATCGAGCGGTCGCCCCTCGGGTCTCTCCCGACGGAGCCAGGGGGCGTATCGCCAGCCGCGATGGCATTCAATCACTTACCGGCAGCCATGCACGACGCCTTAGGACCATTGTCCGCCACGCCAGTGACACACTCGGTGCCGATGGCCACGAATCACGGTCCTGGCAGGCCGCCCGAGAGCGGGGACTCCCGCCCCTCCCCCGGTACGGTCCTGGACCGGCTCACCGCAGGGGCGGGCCGGGCTGCGCGCATCACTCATATGGAGCACTTGCCCCCGCGTGCGGGCAGGCATGCGGTCTGGCCCGATCGCATCCGGCCAGAAGTGATCAACGCCATTCAACTGGCCGGGGTCGACCACCCGTGGGCCCACCAGGCCGCCGCTGCCGAGCACGCCCTGGACGGCGAATCCGTCGTGATCGCCACCGGCACCGCGTCCGGCAAGTCCCTCGCCTACCTGGCGCCGGTGCTCACCACGCTCCTGGACGGCTCGGAGGCGCCCAACGGCCGGGGCGCGACCGCCCTGTACCTCTCCCCGACGAAAGCGCTCGCCGCCGACCAGCGCCGTGCGGTGAAGGCGCTCGCCGCACCGCTCGGCAACAGCGTGCGACCCGCCGTGTACGACGGCGACACTCCCGTCGAGGAACGCGAATGGGTGCGTCAGTACGCCAACTACGTACTCACCAACCCCGACATGCTGCACCGCGGGATACTCCCCGCCCACCCCCGCTGGTCCTCCTTCCTGCGCTCACTGCGGTACGTCGTCATCGACGAGTGCCACACCTACCGCGGCGTCTTCGGCTCCCACGTCGCCCAGGTCCTGCGCCGGCTGCGCCGCGTCTGCGCCCGGTACGGCTCCGAGCCCGTCTTCCTCCTCGCCTCGGCCACCGCGGCGGAGCCCGCGCAGGCCGCCGGGCGGCTCACCGGTCTGCCCGTCCACGAGGTGGCCGACGACGCGTCACCGCGCGGCGAGGTGGTGTTCGCCCTCTGGGAGCCGCCGCTGACCGAACTCCACGGCGAGAAGGGCGCACCGGTCCGCCGCACCGCCACGGCGGAGACGGCCGACATCCTCACCGACCTCACCGTCCAGGGCGTCCGCTCGGTCGCTTTCGTACGCTCCCGGCGCGGCGCCGAACTGGTCTCGGTCATCGCCCAGGAACGTCTCGCCGAGGTCGACCGCTCCCTCGCGAGACGCGTCGCCGCCTACCGGGGCGGCTATCTGCCCGAGGAGCGCCGAGCCCTGGAGCGCGCCCTGCACTCCGGCGAGCTTCTCGGCCTCGCCGCCACCACCGCCCTGGAGCTGGGCATCGACGTCTCCGGTCTGGACGCGGTCGTCATCGCCGGCTATCCGGGCACCCGCGCCTCCCTGTGGCAGCAGGCGGGCCGAGCCGGACGCGCCGGACAGGGCGCGCTGGCCATCCTGGTCGCCAGGGACGATCCGCTGGACACCTTCCTCGTGCACCACCCCGAGGCGCTGTTCCAGCAGCCCGTCGAGTCGACCGTGCTCGACCCGGACAACCCGTACGTCCTCGCCCCCCATCTGTGCGCCGCCGCCGCCGAACTGCCGCTCACCGAGGCCGATCTGGAACTCTTCGGCCCCGCCGTGCCCGCGTTGCTGCCGCAGCTCGTCGAGGCGGGCCTGCTGCGTCGCCGTACCACCGGCTGGTACTGGACCCGCCGCGAGCGGGCCGCCGATCTCGCCGACATCCGGGGCGAGGGCGGCCGACCCGTCCAGATCGTCGAGGAGGGCACCGGCAGGCTGCTGGGCACCGTCGACGAGGCGGCCTCCCACACCGCCGTGCACGACGGCGCCGTTCATCTGCACCAGGGCCGCAGCTATCTGGTGCGGCGGCTGGACCTGGAGGACTCGGTCGCGCTCGTCGAGGAGGCCAGTCCGCCGTACTCCACGACCGCGCGCGACACGACCGCCATCTCCGTCCTGGAGACCGACACCGAGATCCCGTGGGGCGGCGGCCGTCTCTGCTACGGCTCCGTCGAGGTCACCAACCAGGTCGTCTCCTTCCTCCGCCGCCGGCTCATGACCGGCGAGGTCCTGGGCGAGACCAAGCTCGATCTGCCGCCCCGTACTCTGCGCACCCGCGCCGTCTGGTGGACCGTCACCGAGGATCAACTCGACGCGGCCCGGGTCAATCCGGAGCAGCTGGGCGGCGCCCTGCACGCCGCCGAGCACGCGTCCATCGGGATGCTCCCGCTGTTCGCGACCTGCGACCGCCGGGACATCGGCGGCGTGTCCGTACCGCTGCACCCGGACACGCTGCTGCCGACGGTCTTCGTGTACGACGGCCACCCCGGCGGCGCGGGCTTCGCCGAACGCGCCTTCCACACGGCCCGCGAATGGCTCACCGCGACCCGCGAGGCGATCGCCTCGTGCGAGTGCGAGGCGGGCTGCCCGTCCTGCGTCCAGTCCCCGAAGTGCGGCAACGGCAACGAGCCCCTGCACAAGCGCGCGGCCGTACGACTCCTGGGCGAACTCCTGAAGTCGGCACCGCCGGGCCCCGCGAACCCGGCCGACCCGGCGGACCTGCCGGGCCCACGAACGGCCGGGACCGGAGCCGGGATCACGGGCCAGGCCATGTCGGACACATAGGGCCGTCCGCCCGCCAGCCAGGCGGGATGTGCCGGACGCGGGCCGGCCCGTGTCTTCGAAGTCCCGCCGGTCCTCGTCGGCTCGTGGACCGGCGCGGCGCCGGGCAGTGCGTCCGGTGGACCCGCGCGGGATCTGACCGTCGGGGTGTACGGGCCGAAGCCCGCCCGCGCGGTCACGTCGGCGATCTCACCGGTCATCGCGCACCGCACCACCTCCGCGCCCTGCGCCCCCGCCACCTCGGCCGCCCGCGCGCAGGCGGCCTCCGCTCCCCGCAGCGCGTACCCGGCCGCCGCCAGCGCCGCCAGGTCCGCCGCCGAAGCCGCGCGGTGTCTGGCCACGACCGCCTGGCCCATGGCGAGGATCACCGCGAACACGGCGCACAGTGCGGTCGTCGCCATGGCCGCCCACACCGTCGCCGACCCTCGGTCCCGGTTCATGGCCCCACCCCGCCGGCCGCGGCGTCCTCGGCCGGCGCGACCGCTTCGGCGGTGAGCGTCAGGGCAATGCCCCGCGGCCCCGGCGTGGGGGCCTCCACCCGTACGTGCCACAGGTCGTCGGCCCGCCCCATCGTGATCGCGGCGCCCTCCGGTGCGGCCGAGCGGGCGGCCTCCAGGGCCGCCGCCCGGGGCTCGGACCGGGCCGCGGCCCGAGCCCCCGCCCTGGCGGCGTCCACGCACTGGATCTGCGCGGAGGCCGCCATCAAGGCCCACAGCAGGGCGGCCACGAACACCACCAGCGCCGGCACCACCATGGCGGCCTCCGCCGTCACCGACCCCCGATCGCCGTCGTCTTTGGAGGTTCCGGCCGTCCCGGACTCAGACCTTCGCATCGAGCGCGTTCCCGATGACCGATTCCAGGGCGCCCGCGACGGACCCGCTGGTGACCACCTTGTAGAGCAGCGCGGCCAAGCCGCACGCGGCGAGAGTGCCCACCGCGTACTCGGCACTGACCATTCCGGAGTCCGCCCGCAGACCGCTCCGGAACCGGAACCTGGACCCGCTGCCGACCCGGACCCGACTCCGGTGCCGCCGGCTCACCTCGCTCGCCGCCTCCACCACACGCCATGCCCGCCGTCCCGACGGTCCCATCCGCATCCTCATGTCAACCTCCCGTTGAATCAGCACAGTTGAAGCACCACAGGTGAAGCCGTTGGATCGCGGCGGCTCAGTTGCCGCGCAGCAGCCCGGTCGCCAGGCCGATCACCACCGGGGCCACCCCCACCGCCAGAAAGGCGGGCAGGAAGCACAGCCCCACCGGCCCGGTGATCAGCACCTGGGCGCGGCCCGCGTGGGCCGCGGCCCGGCGGGCGCGTTCCGCCCTGAGGCCGTCGGCCAGCCGGGAGACCGGCTCCGCCGCCGGCGCTCCCGTGGACCCGGCCCGCTCCAGACAGCGGGCCAGTTCCGCGGCGCCCGGTATCTCGCCGAACCGCCCCCACGTGCCGACGGGTTCGCCCCCGAGCCGCAGCGCCGCAGCCGTACTCACCAATCGGTCGCCCACCGGCCCGCCCAGCGACTCCCCCACCGCCTGCGCGGCCTCTCGGGGACCCGCCCCGGCCGACACGCAGGCGGCCAGCAGATCGGCGGCGAGCGGCAGTTGCCGCGCCGCCTCACCCATGGCCTCGTCCGTGCCCGCGCCGGGGTCCGGCTTGCGCGTACGCAGCCACCGCTCGACGCCGAACACCACGGCGAGCCCCACCACCAGCCCGGCCGTCCCGCCGACCAGGACCCAGCCGAGGCACCCGGCCCCGAGCGGTGGACCCCAGCGCCGGAGCCACACACCGCACTCCGGCCGGGCACGCCCTCGAAC
>NZ_MDCR01000217.1 GCF_001723055.1 Streptomyces niveus | reverse complement strand
CCCGGCCCGTACGGGCCGGGCTGGCCCTGCGGCTGACCGTACGGGCCGGGCTGGTTGTACGGCCCCGGCTGCGGCGGCTGGCCCGGCGGCTGACCCGGGACGGGCGGTGTCTGCGGGTAGCCGTACCCGGGCTCCGCCTGCGGCGGCGGTCCCTGCGGGTGGCCGTATCCCGGCTGTTGGCCCGGCTGCTGTCCCGGCGGCGGCGGCTGGCTGGGTGGCTGGGTCATCAGCCATTCCCCCTTGTCGAACGGTCCCTCACCCGATCGGTCTCCCCCGCTATTCCGGCGGCCTGGCAATTCGGCTGTCGAATGTCAGCCGATGCCGTCGGAATGGAGCCGATTCGGGCTTGGAATCCGCAGTGTCACGTCAGTCGAGCGGGGCTTCTTTGTATCACTCGTCCCGTGGTACGGGAGGGGCCGGTCCACCCCTGTTCCCAAGGGAGGACCGGCCCGTGACGCTGTTGTTATGAGGTCTGTACCGGACCTCTACGCGTCCTCGGCGAGCTCCATCCAGCGCATCTCCAACTCGTCGCGCTGCGCTACGAGTTCACGGAGTTCGCTGTCGAGTTTCGCCACCTTGTCAAAGTCCGTGGCGCTTTCGGCGATCTGTCCGTGAAGGGCGGTCTCACGCGTCGACATCTTGTCGAGCTGCCGCTCGATTCGCTGGAGTTCCTTCTTCGCCGCGCGATTGTCCTTCGCTGAGGCGGCGGGCGCGGCGGCCGGGGCGGACGTGCCGCCGGAGCGCGCCTGGGCGGACGCCGGGGGCGCCGACTCGACGACCTTGCGCCGCCGTTCCAGGTACTCGTCGATGCCGCGCGGCAGATGACGCAGGCTGGCGTCGCCGAGGAGCGCGTACACCTTGTCCGTCGTCCGCTCGATGAAGAACCGGTCGTGGCTGATGACGACCATCGAACCGGGCCAGCCGTCGAGCAGGTCTTCGAGCTGCGTCAGCGTCTCGATGTCGAGGTCGTTCGTCGGCTCGTCCAGGAACAGCACGTTGGGCTCGTCCATCAGCAGCCGCAGGATCTGGAGCCTGCGCCGCTCGCCGCCGGAGAGGTCGCCGACGGGCGTCCACTGCTTGTCCTTGCTGAAGCCGAACTGCTCGCAGAGCTGCCCGGCGGTCATCTCCCGCCCCGTACCGAGGTCGACCCGGTCGCGCACCTGCTGGACGGCCTCCAACACCCGCAGCGTGGGCTTGAGTTCGCCCACCTCCTGCGAGAGGTACGCCAGCTTGACGGTCCGGCCGACGCTGACCTTCCCGGCCTCGGGCTGGACGTCGCCCTGGGTGCGGGCGGCCTCGGCGAGCGCGCGCAGCAGGGAGGTCTTGCCGGCGCCGTTGACGCCGACGAGACCGACCCGGTCGCCGGGGCCGAGCTGCCAGGTCAGATGCTTGAGCAGCACCTTCGGCCCGGCCTGGACGGTCACGTCCTCCAGGTCGAAGACTGTCTTGCCGAGGCGGGCGTTGGCGAACTTCATCAGCGAGGACGTGTCGCGGGGCGGCGGCACGTCCGCGATCAGCTCGTTGGCGGCCTCGATGCGGTAGCGCGGCTTGGAGGTACGGGCCGGCGGGCCGCGTCGCAGCCACGCCAGCTCCTTGCGCACCAGGTTCTGCCGCTTGGACTCCTCGGTGGCGGCGATGCGCTCGCGCTCGGCGCGGGCGAAGACGTAGTCCGAGTAGCCGCCCTCGTACTCGTGCACCGCGCCGCGCTGCACGTCCCACATCCGCGTACAGACCTGGTCCAGGAACCACCGGTCGTGGGTCACGACGACGAGCGCGGAGCGGCGCTCGCGCAGGTGGCGGGCGAGCCAGGAGATGCCCTCGACGTCGAGATGGTTGGTCGGCTCGTCGAGGATGATCACGTCCTGCTCGGCGATGAGCAGCTTCGCGAGGGCGATCCGGCGCCGCTCGCCACCGGACAGCGGCCCGATGACGGTGTCGAGCCCCTGCGGGAACCCGGCCATGTCGAGCCCGCCGAACAGCCCGGTGAGCACGTCCCGGATCTTGGCGTTGCCGGCCCACTCGTGGTCCGCGAGATCCCCGATGACCTCGTGCCGGACGGTGGCGGCGGGATCGAGCGAGTCGTGCTGCGTGAGGACGCCGAGCCTGAGCCCGCCACTGTGCGTGACCCGCCCGGTGTCGGCCTCCTCCAGCTTGGCGAGCATCCGGATGAGGGTGGTCTTGCCGTCCCCGTTACGCCCGACGACCCCGATCCTGTCCCCTTCGGAGACGCCGAGGGAGACACCGTCAAGCAGCGCACGGGTGCCGTACACCTTGGTGACTGCCTCGACATTGACCAGATTGACGGCCATTTCACTCCTGCTGGCGGAACGGATGGATCGACTGCCCAGGGTAGTCGGCGCGGGGGGCACACCGGTCGGGCGGCCCGGGGCTTCGGTTCCATCCCTGCGGGCGGTTTACCCGGCGGAGCGGTACGGGCCGCCCCCCTGGACTCCTACGCTACTCAAGGTAGTTGGGCGACTACCCACGGCGCACGGGCATCCTCCCCCACAGGGGCACCCGTGCGCCGGGCGCACGACGGGCGACGAAGGCGGCACACGACGCCTCGCGAGGACGAACGCGTCACGTAATTCGCCAGAAGCCGGTATTGGTCTAGGCCAACCACTCCTGTCTCTGTATTCTCACCCGTGGCCAGCGGCACACAAGTCCCCTACCCAGGTTGCGTGTTGGCGCAGGGCAACGCCCAGACGACTGCCCGAGCAGCCGGGTCATCCCCATTCGCCGCCTCCAGGAGGTCACGGTGAAGTTCCGCACCAGAAGCTCGGCGATCATCGGCACCATCTCCCTCATCGCATCCCTCGCCCTGACCACGGCCGCCGCCGACGAGCCCCGCGGCCCGCGTCCGGCGGCAGACGTGGCGCTCACGGAAGTGGCCAAGGCCCAGAACCCCATCGCCGGCGCCGCCGGACCGCGGGGCACGGTCTGGATCGCCGAACGCGCAGGCACCGTACGGGTCCTGACCGACCGGGGACTCAGCGCGCCGGTCCTCGACATCTCCGCCGAGACCACCACCGACGGCGAACGCGGCCTGCTGGGCGTCGCGTTCGACAAGAGGTTCGCGCACTTCTACATCTCGTACACGGACCTCGAAGGCACCAGCACCGTCGACGAGATCGCCCTGCGCAACGGCAAGCTCCAGCCCAGCACCCGGCGCACCGTGATCACCCAGACGCAGCCGTACGAGAACCACAACGGCGGCGACATCAAGTTCGGCCCCGACGGCTACCTCTACATCGCGCTCGGCGACGGCGGCGCGGGCGGCGACCCGCACGGCAACGGCCAGAAGCTCGACACGCTGCTCGGCAAGATCCTGCGCATCGACCCGGCCGGCGGCAAGTACATCGGCAAGCCGTACGCGATCCCGAAGAGCAACCCGTTCGTGGCCGACCCGAACGCGCGCGACGAGATCTGGGCGTACGGGCTCCGCAACCCCTGGCGCTTCTCCTTCGACTCCGGCACGGGCGACATGCTCATCGCCGACGTCGGCCAGAGCGACTGGGAGGAGATCGACTGGGCCTCCGCGAGGAGCAAGGGCGGCGAGAACTACGGCTGGGCCTCCATGGAGGGCACCCACCCCTTCCGCGGCGGCACCGAGCCCGCGAACCACGTGCCCCCGGTCTTCGAGTACGACCGCACCGGCCTGGGCTGCTCGGTGACGGGCGGATTCGTGTACCGCGGCACGGCGATCCCGGCGCTCAGGGGCCAGTACCTGTACAGCGACTACTGCGACGGCACGGTGCGCACGCTCCAGATGAGGAACGGCAAGGTGACCGGCCAGAGCGACCTCGGGGTCAGCAACGGCGAGGTCATCTCCTTCGTCCAGGGCGGCGACGGGGAGCTGTACGTCCTCGCCATCGGCGGCAGCGTCTCCCGCATCGACCCCGCGTAACCCGCCTCGCTCCACCAGGCCCGGCACCGGTCTCCCGGTGCCGGGCCTTCCCCTTCTTCAGAGCCGGCAGCTGATCTCCATCCCGTCCTCGACCGGGAAGGTGACGCTCTCGTACCCGTTGCGCGGATCGCGCACATGGTCGAGGCAGGGAGCCAGCGCCGGCAGGTCCACGTCGTCGGTCACGACGAGGGTGCCCGGCGCGAGGCGCGGCTCGAGCAGGCGCAGTACGGGCAGGCACAGGTCCTTCCAGCCGTCGAGCAGCAGGAAGTCCACCGGGCCATCCAGCGCGGCGAGGGTCTCGCGGGCGTCGCCTTCGAGGACGGTGATCAGGTCGTCCAGTCCGGTCTCGGCGAAGGTGCGGCGGGCGGCGGCGATCTTGTCCGCGCTCAGCTCCGAACTGATCACCCGGCCGGTGCCGTTGTCGCGTACCGCCGCCGCCAGGTAGAGCGTGGAGATCCCGAACGACGTGCCGAACTCCACCACGGTCGCCGGGCGCGCGGCCCTGATCAGGCTGTAGAGGAGCTTCCCGCCCTCGGCCGAGATCGGCATGTACACCTCCGCGTTGGCGTCCGCCAGTTCCTGCGGGCTCGCCGGGGCGAAGCCGCCGGGCCGTGCGGCCTCGATCCGGGCGCCGGTCACCTCGTCCTGGGCGGCGCGGGCGAACATCGCGTCGAGAGCGGTGACGACGCGGGGGTCCTGGAGCGTGCTGGTCTGTGTCATGAATCCTAGGCTAGACGCACCGTTGCGTAACGTCTAGAAGATACCGGCCTTACCCTTTCCCCCGTGGAGGCAGACATGGAACGAGGACGCACGGCGACCGAGGGCTCCGGCGCCGGGCGGACGGCGGCGCGCCAGCACCACGGCAACCGGCACGGGCGCAGCGAGCGCGCCCGGCAGGCCGTACTGGAGGCCGCCGACGGCCTGCTGGTGGAGAAGGGCTTCGCCGGCGTCACCATCGAGGGGATCGCCTCCAGCGCGGGCGTCGCGAAGCAGACCATCTACCGCTGGTGGAGCACCAAGACCGACATCCTCCTGGACGCCTTCCTCCAGGACGCGACGGAAGCCCTCACCCCGCCCGACCACGGCGACCTGGCCGAGGACCTGGGCGCCCACCTGCACCAACTGGCCCTGTTCCTCACCCGTTCCGACGCGGGCACCGTCTTCACCGCCCTGCTCGGCCACGCCCAGCACGACCCGGCGTTCGCCGACGTCCTGCGCGCCCGGTACCTCGACGAGCAGCGCCGCCGCGACCGGCTTCCCCTGGACAACGCGGTACGACGCGGCGAACTCCCCCCGGACCTCGACACGGTGGCCGAGGTCGACCAGCTCGTGGGACCGATCTACCACCGCGTCCTGGTCACCGGGGATCCCGTCGACCGGGCGTTCACCGATCTGCTGGTCGACAACTTCCTGAGGCGCCACCGCCTGCGGTAGAGCTGGGGTCCAACTCCCGCGAAATGGACGGGTATTGGTCTAGGCCAGACCACTCCTGTCTCTGTATCCTCACCCGTGGCCAGTTGCACTCAATCCCCCCACCCAGGTTGCGTGCTGGCGCCGGGCGCGCCCCCACCTATCGCGCCCATGCAGCCGGGTCCCCCCATTCGCCGCCTCCAGGAGGTCACGGTGAAAGTACGCACCAGAAGCTCGGCGATCCTCGGCACCATCTGCCTCGTCGGTTCCCTCGCCCTGGGCCCGGCGTCCGCCGACGAGCCCGCCGCCCCGAAGCAGGCGGCGGTCGCACTGACCGAAGTCGCCACGGCCCAGAACCCGATCGCCGGCGCCGCCGGTCCCGACGACACGGTCTGGATCGCCGAACGCGCGGGCACCGTACGGGTCCTGACCGGCCAGGGCCTCGGCCAGCCCGTCCTCGACATATCCTCCGAGACCACCACCGACGGCGAACGCGGCCTGCTGGGCGTCGCCTTCGACAACGACTTCACGCACTTCTACATCTCGTACACGAACCTCGAAGGCACCAGCACGATCGACGAGTTCGCGGTCCAGGACGGCGCGCTCCAGCCGGACACGCGGCGTACGGTCCTGACCCAGACGCAGCCGTACGAGAACCACAACGGCGGCGACATCAAGTTCGGCCCGGACGGCTACCTCTACATCGCCCTGGGCGACGGCGGCGCGGGCGGCGACCCGCACGGCAACGGCCAGAAGCTCGACACGCTGCTCGGCAAGATCCTGCGTATCGACCCGGCGGGCGCCGAGCCGTACGCGATCCCGTCGGACAACCCGTTCGTCGACGACCCGAACGCGAAGGACGAGATCTGGTCGTACGGGCTCCGCAACCCCTGGCGCTTCTCCTTCGACTCCGGCACGGGCGACCTGCTGATCGGTGACGTCGGCCAGAGCGACTGGGAGGAGATCGACTGGTCGCCGGCCTCCAGCGAGGGCGGCGAGAACTACGGCTGGGCCTCCATGGAAGGCACCCACCCCTTCCGCGGCGGCACGGAGCCCGCGAACCACGTCCCGCCGGTCTTCGAGTACGACC
Organism: Streptomyces niveus; assembly: GCF_001723055.1. Lineage (GTDB taxonomy): Bacteria > Actinomycetota > Actinomycetes > Streptomycetales > Streptomycetaceae > Streptomyces > Streptomyces niveus. Next base: position 3 of record NZ_MDCR01000217.1, on the reverse strand, counting down.
GCA
>NZ_MDCR01000216.1 GCF_001723055.1 Streptomyces niveus | reverse complement strand
CGGCGGGGCCGTACGGGGAGGGCCGGGCGGTGCTGACGCTGCGGGGACGGCTGCTGGCGGACGCGGTGGTCAGGGATCTGGTGGATTGATCACTCGGCCGGGTGGATGCGTGCAGGGACGACCTGTATCTGCCTACTCTCTTCGTAGGCTGCTCTCGCAAACAGGCGGCGGCAGAAAGCGGAGGGCCACGGAGATGACCGCTGTGGATGACCGATCGATCACTGACGACCTCGTCGCGTTCCTTGAGAAGTTCCAGCTTCCCGAGGGATACAAGACCGAGATCCTGCGGGGAGAAGTCGTGATGATGGCGGGGCCCGACCGGGTGCACAACCGGATTGTGCAGTCCGTGCAGGATCAGATTCCTCGCGACCGCTGGGAGCGTTTGCAGACCCAGGACATCGGAATCCCGGGAGAGGCGAGCGAACCGCAGCCCGACCTCGTTGTTCTGGAACGTGGTGTCGCGGACGGCCCCGGACGGCTCATTCCGGCGCCTGCAGTGACGCTGCTGGTGGAAGTCGTCTCCAAGACAAGCATCGACCGGGATTACGGTGAGAAGCGATCGATCTACGCTGCCGGCCGCGCACCCGCGTACCTGATCATTGATCCGATGGCGCAGCACTGCGTCCTGCTCACCGAGCCGACAGGTACCGGCGAAAGTGCCGACTACCGATCGGAGCGCACGACGAAGTTCGGTGAGCCGGCCCCCCTCGACGTGCTCGGGGTCGAACTGGACACCACGGATTTCGGCACCCTGCCCCCCGTCAAGCGGCACCGTCGTCCATAACCGTCACGAAGTCGATCAGTTCCTCCACCCGCCCCAGCAACGCCGGCTCCAGGTCGCGGAACGTGTGGACCGAGGAGAGGATCCGCTGCCACGCCGCACCGGTGTTTTCCGGCCAGCCCAGGGCCCGGCACACCCCCGTCTTCCAGTCCTGGCCGCGCGGGACCACCGGCCATGACGGGATGCCCACCGACGACGGCTTCACCGCCTCCCACACGTCGATGTACGGGTGGCCCACGATCAGCACGTCCGCCCCCGTGACCTGCTCCGCCAGGCGGGACTCCTTGGAGCCCGGCACCAGGTGGTCGACCAGGACGCCGAGCCGCGCGTCAGGCGCCGGGGCGAACTCCGCCACGATCGCCGGGAGGTCGTCGATGCCCTCCAGGTACTCCACGACCACGCCCTCGATACGGAGGTCGTCGCCCCAGACCCGCTCGACGAGCTCCGCGTCATGCCGCCCTTCCACGTAGATACGGCCCGCACGGGCCACCCGCGCCCGCGCGCCCGGGACGGCGACCGAGCCGGAGGCCGTACGCGTCGGCCGGACCGGGCCCGCGGCGGCCGGGCGGACCAGGGTGACGACCCGGCCTTCGAGCAGGAACCCGCGTTCCACCAGCGGGAACACCCGGTGCTTGCCGAAGCGGTCCTCCAGGGTGACCGTCGGCCCCTGCGCCGTCTTCTCGCAGCGGATCACCGCCCCGCAGAAGCCCGTCGACACCTCCTCGACCACCAGATCCGGTTCGGCGGGCACCTCGGGCACCGGCTTCGAACGCTTCCACGGCGGGGTGAGATCGGGGCTGTAACTGCGCATGCGCAGACGATAACGTCACGTCATCCGAAACGTGCGGCGAGCGCGTCCCGCTGGGCCCGTACGAACGCCGCGTCGACCACCGCGCCGTGGCCGGGGACGTACACCGCGTCCTCGCCGCCCAGGGCCAGCAGCCGGTCCAGCGCCGCCGGCCAGCGCGCGGGGACCGCGTCGTCGCCGGCCTGTGGTTCGCCCGACTCCTCGACCAGGTCGCCGCAGAAGACGACCTCCCGCCCGCCAGGGACGAACAGCGCGAGATCGTGCCCGGAGTGCCCGGGGCCGACATTGGCGAGAAGTACCTGCCGGCCGCCGAGGTCGAGCGTCCACTCGCCGGTCACCGGGTGCCGCGGCACGACCAGCGCGTCCACCGCCGACGCGGCCTCGGGGGCCGGTACCCCGTGCCGCACCGCCGAGGCGAGCACGGACTCGCGGCCGCGCAGCAGCAGCTCCCCCAGGCCGACCGCGCCGTAGACCCGCGCGCCAGAGAAGGCCGCCGTACCGAGGACGTGGTCGAAGTGGGCGTGACTGAGCGCGATGTGGGTGACGCGCCGTCCGCACAGGGCCTGCGCCTGCGCGCGGATCTCCGCGCCCTCACGGAGCGTGGAGCCCGTGTCGTACAGAAGAACGGCGTCCTCGCCGACGACGAGGCCGACGGTCGCATCCCAGCCAGGCAGTCGTCGTCTGCCGACCCCCGGGGCGATCCGTTCCCAGCCGTGCTCTTCCCAACGGACGTTCATACGGAGACGCTATCGGTGGGGCGGGCGGCAGCGCGCGCGGTAGCGTGTCCGGTCGGCCTTGCTAGGGGCGTACCTCACGGCCGTACACTGGCCCGGGGAATGCTGGCACTCCTACGCATCGAGTGCCAGGCCGGATCCGAGGACCCAGAGCTGGAGGTGTGCGCGATGCTGAGCGAACGCAGGCTTGAGGTGCTGCGCGCCATCGTCCAGGACTATGTCGGCACCGAGGAGCCCGTCGGCTCCAAGGCGTTGACCGAGCGGCACAAGCTCGGTGTCTCCCCGGCCACTGTCCGTAACGACATGGCGGTCCTGGAGGACGAGGGCTTCATCGCCCAGCCCCACACGAGTGCGGGGCGTATTCCGACGGACAAGGGCTACCGGCTCTTCGTGGACCGGCTGGCGGGCGTCAAACCCCTGTCGGCGCCCGAGCGCAGGGCCATCCAGAACTTTCTCGACAGCGCCGTCGACCTGGACGACGTGGTGGGCCGTACGGTACGGCTGCTGGCGCAGCTGACCAGGCAGGTCGCGGTCGTGCAGTACCCCTCGCTGACCCGCTCGACGGTGCGGCACGTGGAACTGCTCTCGCTGGCTCCCGCGCGGCTGATGCTGGTGCTGATCACCGACACCGGCCGGGTCGAGCAGCGCATGATCGACTGCCCGGTGCCGTTCGGCGACACGTCGCTCGCGGACCTGCGGGCCCGGCTCAACGCCCGGGTCGTGGGGCGCCGGTTCTCCGATGTGCCGCTGCTGGTGCAGGAGTTGCCCGAATCCTTCGACCTGGAGGACCGGGGGACGGTGACCACGGTCCTCGCGACGCTCCTGGAGACGCTGGTCGAGGAGACCGAGGAACGGCTGATGATCGGCGGCACCGCCAATCTGACGCGCTTCGGGCACGACTTCCCCCTGACGATCCGGCCGGTGCTGGAGGCACTTGAGGAGCAGGTCGTGCTCCTCAGGCTGCTCGGCGAGGCCGAGGACTCGGGCATGACCGTACGAATCGGGCACGAGAACGCCCACGAGGGCCTCAACTCCACGTCCGTCGTCGCGGTCGGCTACGGTTCGGGCGACGAGGCAGTCGCCAAACTCGGCGTGGTCGGACCGACCCGCATGGACTACCCCGGAACGATGGGAGCGGTACGCGCAGTGGCACGTTACGTCGGACAGATCCTGGCGGAGTCGTAAGTGGCCACGGACTACTACGCCGTACTCGGCGTACGCCGCGACGCATCACAGGACGAGATCAAAAAGGCATTCCGCAGGCTCGCCCGCGAGCTGCACCCGGATGTCAATCCCGATCCCAAGACGCAGGAGCGCTTCAAGGAGATCAACGCCGCGTACGAGGTGTTGTCGGACCCGCAGAAGAAGCAGGTCTACGACCTCGGCGGCGACCCGCTCTCGCAGGCGGGCGGCGGCGCCGGCGGCTTCGGGGCGGGTGGCTTCGGCAACTTCTCCGACATCATGGACGCGTTCTTCGGGACCTCGCAGCAGCGTGGGCCGAGGTCGCGGACGCGGCGCGGCCAGGACGCGATGATCCGGCTGGAGATCGACCTCAACGAGGCGGCCTTCGGTACGACGAAGGACATCCAGGTCGACACGGCCGTCGTCTGTACGACCTGTTCGGGCGAGGGCGCCGCACCCGGCACCTCCGCGCAGACCTGCGACATGTGCCGCGGTCGCGGCGAGGTCTCGCAGGTCACGCGGTCCTTCCTGGGCCAGGTCATGACATCGCGGCCCTGCCCGCAGTGCCAGGGCTTCGGTACGGTCGTGCCGACCCCCTGCCCCGAGTGCGCGGGCGACGGCCGTATCCGCTCGCGCCGCACGCTCACGGTCAAGATCCCCGCGGGCGTCGACAACGGCACCCGGATCCAGCTCTCCGGCGAGGGCGAGGTCGGGCCCGGTGGCGGTCCGGCGGGCGATCTGTACGTCGAGATCCACGAGTTGCCGCACGCGGTGTTCCAGCGGCGCGGCGACGATCTGCACTGCACGGTCACCATCCCGATGACCGCGGCGGCGCTGGGCACGCAGTGTCCGCTGGAGACGCTGGACGGGGTCGAGGACATCGACGTCAGGCCCGGTACCCAGTCGGGCCAGTCGATCCCGCTGCACGGCCGCGGCATCACGCATCTGCGGGGCGGTGGCCGGGGCGACCTGATCGTCCATGTCGAGGTCATGACCCCGTCGAAACTCGACCCGGAGCAGGAGCGGTTGCTGCGAGAGCTGGCGAAGCTCAGGGGCGAGGAGCGGCCCACCGGCCAGTTTCAACCGGGGCAGCAGGGGCTCTTCTCCCGGCTGAAGGACGCGTTCAACGGGCGCTGACCCGCCCGCTCTCCTCAGGCGTCGTACGGGCCGCTTCCGGCCGGTACGGCGCCTGACGACCAACCGGCATCAAAGTGCCACGAACGGCATGGCACCATGCGTGCATGTCCTCCGTGTTGACCGACATCTGCCGGTATCCGATCGTGCAGGCCCCCATGGCCGGCGGCGCGTCCTGCCCGCAGCTGGTCGCGGCCGTCGGTGACGCCGGAGGGCTCGGCTTCCTCGCCGCCGGGTACAAGACCGCCGACGGCATGTACGAAGAGGTCAAACAGCTCCGGGGGCTCAGCGGGGCCCCGTTCGGGATCAATCTGTTCATGCCGCAGCCGCACCACGACGACCGCGCCGCCGTGGACGTCTACCGCGAACAGCTCGCCGGTGAGTCGACCTGGTACGAGACCCCGCTCGGCGACCCCGAGGCGGGCCGCGACGACGGCTACGAGGCCAAGCTCGCCATACTCCTCGACGATCCCGTCCCGGTCGTCTCGTTCACCTTCGGCTGCCCCACGCCCACCGTGCTCGACGCCTTCACCCGCGTGGGCACCCTGACGGTCGTGACGGTGACCACCCCCGAGGAGGCCCAGACCGCCCAGTGGTCGGGCGCCGACGTCGTCTGCGTACAGGGCGTCGAGGCCGGCGGCCACCAGGGCACGCACCGCGACGACCCCGCCACTGACGGGGCGGGCATCGGGCTGCTGTCGCTCGTCACCCAGGTACGGGACTCCGTACGGCTGCCGGTCGTCGCGACCGGCGGGCTCATGCGCGGCGCCCAGATCGCCGCCGTCCTCGCCGCGGGCGCCGACGCCGCGCAGTTCGGCACCGCGTTCCTCGTCTGCCCCGAGTCCGGCGCCCACGCCCTGCACAAGCGGGCCATGACCAACCCGCTGTTCACCCGCACCGAACTCACCCGCGCCTTCACAGGGCGGCCCGCGCGCGGGCTCGTCAACCGCTTCATGCGCGAACACGGCCCCTACGCCCCGCCCGCGTACCCCGAGGTGCACCACCTCACCTCCGGACTGCGCAAGGCCGCCGCCAAGGTCGGCGACCCCCAGGGCATGGCCCTGTGGGCGGGCCAGGGCCACCGGATGGCCCGCGAGCTGCCCGCCGGACAGCTCGTGGAGGTCCTCGCCGACGAACTTGAAGCCGCCCGCGCCTCGTTGACCCAGGGAAACGCCTCATGACCGCACCTGTCTTCGTCGTCGACGCCACCGTCGGTCTGCGGCCGGGCACCGTCACGCTCGAAGGACCCGAGGGCCGCCACGCCGTCTCCGTAAGGAGGCTGCGCGTCGGCGAGGAGGTCGTGCTGACCGACGGCGCGGGCACCGGCGCCCACGGGACGGTCGCCGCCGTCCACGGCAAGGACCGGCTGGACGTGGAGGTCACCGGCGTACGTACGGAGGCCGACCCGGCGCCCCGTATCACCGTCGTCCAGGCGCTGCCCAAGGGCGACCGGGGCGAGGTGTCCGTCGAGACGATGACCGAGACCGGTGTCGACGCGATCGTGCCCTGGCAGGCCGCGCGCTGCATCACGCAGTGGAAGGGCGAACGGGGCGCCAAGTCCCTCGCCAAGTGGCGCGCCACCGCCCGCGAGGCGGGCAAGCAGTCCCGCAGGCTCCGCTTCCCCGAGGTCGCCGAGGCGGCGTCCTCCAAAGAGGTCGCGGCGCTGCTGGCGGCGGCCGACTTCGCCGCCGTCCTGCACGAGGAGGGCAGCGAGCCGCTGGCCACCGCCCAACTCCCCGACGGGGGAAGCATCGTGCTCGTCGTCGGACCCGAGGGCGGCGTCTCCCCGGACGAACTGGCGCTGTTCGCGGACGCCGGGGCCACGCCGTACCGGCTCGGCCCCACGGTCCTGCGCACCTCCACCGCCGGCACGGCCGCCTGCGCGCTGCTGCTGGGGCGTACGGGCCGCTGGTCCTGATCGCGCGCCGGCGGCGGGCGGATAGCATGCCCGGATACGGAAGTGACCCGGGGTGACCGGCCGATGCGATGAGGAGACCCGGACCATGGCGGGAGAACGACAGGCCGACTGCCTGTTCTGCAAGATCGTCGCCGGGGAGGTGCCCGCCACCGTCGTACGCGAGACGGAGACCACCCTGGCCTTCCGCGACATAAACCCGCAGGCCCCCACCCATGTCCTGGTGATCCCCAAGGTCCACTACCCGGACGCGGCCACCCTCGCCGCCGCCGAGCCGGGGATCGCCGCCGACATCCTGCGCGAGTCCGCCGAGGTCGCCGCCGAGGACAAGACCGCCGGCAGCGGCTACCGGATCATCTTCAACACCGGCAGCGGCGCCGGCCAGACCGTCTTCCACGCGCACGCCCACGTGCTGGGCGGACGCGGCTTCAACTGGCCCCCCGGCTAGGCCGTGTCCGTACGGGAACTCGTCGTCCTGGGGACCGCCAGCCAGGTGCCCACCCGGCACCGCAACCACAACGGCTATCTGCTGCGCTGGGACGGCGAGGGCATCCTCTTCGACCCCGGAGACGGCACCCAGCGCCAGATGGCGCGCGCCGGGGTCGCCGCGTACGACATCAACCGGATCTGCGTCACGCACTTCCACGGGGACCACTCGCTCGGCCTCGCCGGGGTGATCCAGCGCATCAATCTGGACCGCGTCCCGCACGAGGTCACCGCGCACTACCCGGCGAGCGGACACGTCTTCTTCAGGAGGCTGCGGTACGCGACGGCGTACCGCGAGACCGTCGGGATCACCGAGGCGCCCGTCGACGCCGACGGCGTGCTGGCGCGGACCGGCTCGTACACCCTCCAGGCACACAAGCTCTCGCACCCCGTCGAGTCCTACGGCTACCGGATCACCGAGCCCGACGGCCGCCGGATGCTGCCCGAACGCCTCGCCGCGCACGGCATCAAGGGCCCCGACGTGGGGCGGCTCCAGCGGGACGGGGAGCTGCGCGGGGTGACGCTCGCCGACGTCAGCGAGGAGCGCAGGGGGCAGCGCTTCGCGTTCGTCATGGACACCCGGCTCTGCGACGGGGTGCACGCGCTGGCCGACGGCTGCGACATGCTGGTCATCGAGTCGACCTTCCTCGACGAGGACGGTCAACTGGCCGCCGACCACGGCCATCTGACCGCCGGTCAGGCGGGCGCGGTGGCGAAGGAGGCCGGCGTACGGCACCTGGTGCTGACGCACTTCTCGCAGCGCTACGGCGATCCGTCCGAGTTCGAGCGGCAGGCGCGGATGGCCGGTTACGACGGTGAGCTGACCGTCGCCGCCGACCTCGTCCGCGTACCGCTCCCCAAGCGCTCGGGCTGATCAGGCCGGGGCCGGTGCGCCGCCCGCCACCACGGCCTGCCGCAGCGCCGACTGTCAGTGCCATCGGGCACACTGTCCGGATCCGTACGCCGATCCGGGAGCGCGACCGTGACCCCACGTGAAGGAACGCCGCAGGAGCACACCGCCCATGTCGACCCGCTGGGCGCCCTGCGCGCCCCGGACGACCCGGACTGCGACGTCTACCTGACCGGCACGGTCTTCCTCGACATCATCTTCACCGGCCTCGACAGCGCACCCGTGCGCGGCACCGAGTCCTGGGCCAGGGGCATGGGTTCCAGCCCCGGCGGCATCGCCAACATGGCCAGCGCGCTGGCCCGGCTCGGCCTGCGTACGTCCCTCGCGGCGGCCTTCGGCGACGACCACTACGGGGAGTACTGCTGGGACGCCCTGGAGCAGGGCGAGGGCATCGACCTCTCCGGCTCCCGCACCGTCCCCGGCTGGCACTCGCCGGTCACCGTCTCCATGGCGTACGAGGGCGAGCGCACGATGGTCTCGCACGGCCACGAGGCGCCGCCGCCCGAGGGCGCCCTGCCCGAGTGCCCGCCCCGCGCGCGTGCCGCGGTCGCCGCGCTCACCCCGGGCCGCAGCGACGGGTGGATCGCCCGCGCCGCCCGGCACGGGGCGCGGGTCTTCGCCGACGTGGGCTGGGACGACACCGGCCGCTGGGACCTGGCGGGCCTTCCCGACCTGGCGCACTGCGAGGCGTTCCTGCCCAACGCCGAGGAGGCGATGCGCTACACCCGTACCGAGTGCCCCAGGGCCGCCGCGCGGGCGCTCGCCGAGCTGGTGCCGCTGGTGGTCGTGACGCTGGGCGCGGAGGGCGCGTACGCGGTGGACAGCGCCACCGGCGCCACCGCCGAGGTGCCGGCCATTGACGTGGAGGCGCTCGATCCGACGGGCGCGGGCGACGTGTTCGTCGCCGGGTTCGTCACCGGCACCCTCGCCGGCTGGCCGCTCGCCGACCGGCTCGCCTTCTCCGGGCTCACGGCGGCCCTGTCCGTCCAGGAGTTCGGCGGATCGCTGTCGGCGCCCGGCTGGGCGGAGGTCGCCGCGTGGTGGAACTACGTCCAGTCGTCGGCGGACCAGGACCCGGCGGCGCTGCGCCGGTACGCCTTCCTGGCGGGCCTGCTGCCCGCGCCGACCCGGCCGTGGCCGCTGCGCAGGGCCGTACCGACGATCGGCTTCGGGCGTTCGGCCTGACACCGCCTCTCCCGGCTCCCCCCGCCGTCGGCCGGCCTCCGCGGAACGCGCGCGGAAAAGCCCTACGGGCTTGTCGGTGCGGGGTCGTACGCTGGTACCCAGAGGTTGTCGAGCGGCGAGAACCCCGCAACGGGAGGTATGTGCAGGCCACAGTGCCGGCCCATGACTCAGACACCCACAGTTCGCACCCCCGCGCCCGGTCAGGCGCGAGCCCACTTCACCATTCCCGCCAAGCACCCGATGGTGACGATCCTGGGTTCCGGTGACTCGTTGCTGCGCGTGATCGAGAAGGCGTTCCCGGCCGTCGACATCCATGTCCGGGGCAATCAGATCAGTGCCGTGGGCGACGCGGCCGAGGTCGCGCTGATCCAGAGCCTGTTCGACGAGATGATGCTGGTGCTCCGCACCGGTCAGCCGATGACGGAGGACGCAGTGGAACGCTCGATCGCCATGCTCAGGGCGAGCGAGAACGGCGGCGCGGACGGACCTGAGACCCCCGCCGAGGTTCTCACCCAGAACATCGTCTCCAGCCGTGGCCGCACGATCCGCCCCAAGACGCTCAACCAGAAGCGTTACGTGGACGCGATCGACCGGCACACGATCGTCTTCGGCATCGGCCCGGCCGGTACCGGCAAGACGTATCTGGCCATGGCCAAGGCCGTGCAGGCCCTCCAGTCCAAGCAGGTCACCAGGATCATCCTGACCAGGCCCGCGGTGGAGGCCGGCGAGCGGCTCGGCTTCCTGCCCGGCACGCTGTACGAGAAGATCGACCCGTATCTGCGCCCGCTGTACGACGCGCTGCACGACATGCTCGACCCCGACTCGATCCCGCGCCTGATGGCCGCGGGCACGATCGAGGTGGCGCCCCTGGCGTACATGCGCGGAAGGACGCTGAACGACGCGTTCATCATCCTCGACGAGGCGCAGAACACCAGCTCGCAGCAGATGAAGATGTTCCTGACGAGGCTCGGCTTCGACTCGAAGATCGTCATCACCGGCGATGTGACCCAGGTCGACCTCCCCGGCGGCACCAAGAGCGGGCTGCGCCAGGTCCAGGACATCCTCCACGACGTGGAGGACGTGCACTTCTCCCGGCTCACCTCCGACGATGTCGTACGGCACAAGCTCGTCGGCCGTATCGTCGACGCCTACGAGCAGTACGACAGCCGCAACGGCAACGAACCGCACAGCTGACCAGCGGCACTAACCGGGAGAGTCACACCGCACCATGTCGATCGACGTCAACAACGAGTCAGGCACCGAGGTCGACGAGCAGGCGATCCTCGGGGCCGCCCGCTACGCGCTCACCCGGATGCGAATCCACCCCCTCTCCGAGCTGTCGGTGATCGTGGTGGATTCAGCCGCCATGGAGCAGCTGCACATGCAGTGGATGGACCTCCCTGGTCCGACCGACGTCATGTCCTTCCCGATGGACGAGCTGCGTCCGCCGGTGAAGGACGACGAGGAGCCCCCGCAGGGGCTCCTCGGTGACGTCGTGCTCTGCCCGGAGGTCGCCAAGGCCCAGGGCGAACAGGCGCCGACGCGGCACTCCATGGACGAGGAGCTCCAGCTCCTGACCGTCCACGGTGTGCTGCATCTCCTCGGGTACGACCACGAGGAGCCGGACGAGAAGGCCGAGATGTTCGGCCTCCAGGCGGCCATCGTGGACGGCTGGCGGGCCGAACAGGGCCTGACCGGTCCCTCTCCCGCGCCGACCGTCTCGTGATCACGCAACTGATCATCGGGGCGGTCGCGCTGGTCGTGGTCGCCTGGCTGGCGGCCTGCGCCGAGGCGGGGCTCGCCCGCGTCTCGACCTTCCGCGCCGCCGAGGCCGAGCGCTCCGGGCGGCGCGGCGCCGACAAGCTGGCGCAGATCGCCGCCGATCCGACGCGGTATCTCAACGTGGCGCTGCTGGTGCGCGTCGCGTGCGAGATGGCGGCCGGGGTGATCGTGACGTACGTCTGCCTGGAGAAGTTCCACGACACCTGGGCCGCGCTGCTCGTCGCGATCGGCGTGATGGTCCTGGTGTCGTATGTCGCCGTGGGCGTCTCGCCGCGCACCATCGGCCGTCAGCACCCCCTGAACACGGCCACGGTCGCGGCGTACGTCCTGCTGCCGCTTGCCAGGATCATGGGGCCGGTCCCGCAGCTGCTGATCCTCCTCGGCAACGCGCTGACGCCCGGCAAGGGCTTCCGCAAGGGACCGTTCGCGAGCGAGGCCGAGCTGCGGGCGATGGTGGACCTCGCCGAGCAGGAGTCGCTGATCGAGGACGACGAGCGCCGCATGGTGCACTCGGTCTTCGAGCTGGGGGACACGCTGGTGCGGGAGGTCATGGTGCCGCGTACGGACCTGGTCTGCATCGAGCGCTACAAGACGATCCGCCAGGCCCTGACGCTGGCGCTGCGCTCCGGTTTCTCCCGGATCCCGGTCACGGGCGAGAACGAGGACGACATCGTCGGCATCGTCTACCTCAAGGACCTCGTGCGGAAGTCGCACATCAACCGGGAATCCGAGGCCGATCTGGTCTCCACGGCGATGCGCCCGGCGGCGTTCGTGCCGGACACGAAGAACGCGGGCGATCTGCTGCGGGAGATGCAGCAGGAGCGCAACCACGTCGCCGTCGTCATCGACGAGTACGGCGGCACGGCGGGCATCGTGACGATCGAGGACATCCTGGAGGAGATCGTCGGCGAGATCACGGACGAGTACGACCGTGAGCTGCCGCCGGTCGAGGAGACCGGCACCGACTCCTACCGGGTCACGGCCCGGCTCGACATCGGGGATCTCGGGGAGCTGTACGGGCTCGACGAGTTCGACGACGAGGACGTGGAGACGGTCGGCGGTCTGCTCGCGAAGGCGCTCGGCCGGGTGCCGATCGCCGGCGCCAGCGCGCTGGTCGAGCTGCCGGACGGGCGCACGCTGCGGCTGACGGCGGAGTCCCCGGCGGGCCGGCGGAACAAGATCGTGACGGTGCTGGCGGAGCCGGCCGAACCGGCGGCGTCGCGGTGAGCGCCGCCGGGCGGGGGTCGCTGTCGCGGGACGAACTGCGCGCGTTCTGCCTGGAGTTCAACGCCTCCACGGAGGAGTTCCCCTTCTACCCCGACCTGTCGGTCTTCAAGGTGGTGGGGAAGGTGTTCGCGCTCAGCGCCCTGGACGACGAGCCGTTGAAGGTCTCGCTCAAGTGCGACCCGGACGAGGCGCTCCGGCTGCGCGCGGCGCACCCGGAGATCGTTCCCGGCTGGCATCTCAACAAGCGTCACTGGAACACGGTCACGGTCCCCGGCCTGCCCGCGCGGACGGTGCGCGAGCTGATCGAGGACAGTTACGACCTGGTGGTGGCCGGTCTGCCGAAGGCGCAGCGCCTCCGGCTCGACCGGCCGTAACGGGCCCTTCGGGCCGCTCAGTTGTTGTTCGGCCGCAGCCGGCGCCGTACCTGACGCCGGACGGCCGGACCGATCCGCACGGGCAGGCTCCGCTCCATGCTGGCCAGCCGCCGTTCCATCAGGTTGAGCTGCTTCTGGAGCTCGTTGTTCTTCTTGGTGAGGATGTCGATACGGCGGTCGGCGACCGTGTGGCGCTCGTGCAGCCGGCTGAAGCGGTAGTGCAGCGAGCCGTCGTCGCTGCCGTCCCACACGCCCAGTGACGGCGGCAGATCGAGGGCGTCGAGCCGCAGGTCGTAGGCGGCGCCGCCGTCGCCGTGCGTGAAGGTGTTCTCCAGACCGTTCCGGTCCAGGAAGGCGACGAAGCGGTCGAAGCGCTCCTTGTGCCCGTTCAGCATCTCGCTGTAGTCGGCCTGCTCGTACAGCTCCCGCGGGTGGATGTCGGCGGGCGTGGCGCTGAGCATGCGGTGCGGGATGCCGAAGTAGCGGCACAGCTCCAGGGTCCGGGAGTCATGGACGAGGACGACGCTGGGGGTGCCGGCGAGCAGGGGCGCGATGTTGCCGTGGATGCGGGTGCCGTAGGCGAAGTCGTACGTCGCCAGCTCGTCCATCCAGGTCTTGGGGTCCAGCGGGACGCGCACCCGGTTCTCGGCGAACAGCGGGTGGGTCAGCCGCCGGGGGAAGCGGGTCTTGGGGCCGGTGACGGCGGAGGTGTCGCCCCAGAAGAGGACTTCCGCGTCGGCGATGTTCTGCGCGTAGTACCGCAGATGGGGGAAGCGTTCGAGCGCGTGCCGGGCCAGGCCCTCCATGTCGCCGACGGCTATCGCGCCGGGGGACATGTTGATCGCGATCCGGGAGTGGGCGTCGATGGGGCCCGGGTCCCGCGGGGTCGGGAAGGTGTCGCCGTGCAGGAACATCGACGGGCAGCCGATGACCTCGACGTGCCGTTTGAAGCCGAGCCGTTCCAGATAGGAGGCGGTCAGTTCACCGCGTACGCCGATGGAGGCGGATCTCTCCAGGACGGCCTTGACGAACCTCTTCACCGACGCCTCGATGGGCGCGAGCCGGGTGGTGTCGTAGTCCTCGGGCACCTGCGCGCCCACGCCCACGACGACGACGGGGATGGTGAGCTGCTCGATGAGGGCGGAGAGTTTGTTCAGGTTGGGCTTGAAGGAGGGCCGGAAGGCGTTGGCGAGCGGTACGACGAAGACGTCGTAGTCCCGGTTGATCTGCTGCGCCCGCTCCGGCGTCGCGACGGTGCCGATACCGTTGGACGTGACCTCGGTCCGCTCGGTGAGCAGAATCTTGTGCGCGGCGTCGCTGAAGAGGAGATTCCCGGAGTTCGTGCCGATCAGGTCCTTCTGGAGGAACTCCTGCTGACTGGCGACGTAGAACGGGCTCTTCCCAGAGCGTATGAGTATGCGCTTCATGGACCTCTTCCTCGTCTGCTGGGACACCCGCCCGGGAGCCCGGCGCAGCGCGCTCACCCCCGACCGTGTCGGTCCGGGTCAAGTGACCGGCCCCGTGTGGAACGGGACGATACCCGAGGTCAAAAGCTAGAAGACATGGCTATTTCATCCTTTGTTGGCATGCCATTCATGTGATCTTAAGCTCGCATCTCCTCCCGAATTCGCGCCGTTTCACGCTCCGTCAGACGGACGGTGCGCTCCGTACGCCGAGAGCCCGGCAAGATCCAAACGGCAGGCCCTAGCGGGGAGGCAGGGACGACGAGCGGCGGACCGGCTCTCTATGCTCGGGCGCATGACGACGCAGAGCACCGGCCTCGACCCCGAGGACCGCAAGATCATCACGCTGGCCCGCAGCGCCCGTGCCCGCAACGGGGTGCCCGAGGGGGCCGCCGTGCGGGACGACACCGGGCGGACCTATGTCGCCGGGACCGTCGACCTCGACTCCCTCAAGCTCAGCGCGCTGCGCACCGCCGTCGCCATGGCCGTCGCGAGCGGCGCCACCTCGCTGGAGGCCGCCGCCGTCGTCACCGAGGCCGGGGCGGCGAGCGACGAGGACCGCGCCGCCGTACGTGATCTCGGCGGGCCCGGTACGCCGGTGCTCGTCGCCGCTCCCGACGGGACCGTGCGGCTGACGGCCACCGCCGGCTGAGCCGTCCGCGAAGGGCGCCGAAGGGCCGACTGGTCGGCGGGGGCGGGACGATCGGGGAGAATGGCCCGCATGAGCGCTCGTACCCCTTCGTCTCCCGAGACTTCCGCCGAACCGTCCAAGGCCCCCCACCGGGCCGGTTTCGCCTGCTTCGTCGGTCGCCCCAACGCGGGCAAGTCCACCCTCACGAACGCTCTGGTCGGCCAGAAGGTGGCGATCACCTCCAGCCGGCCGCAGACCACCCGCCACACGGTGCGCGGCATCGTGCACCGGCCCGACGCGCAGCTGATCCTGGTGGACACCCCCGGTCTCCACAAGCCGCGCACGCTGCTCGGTGAGCGGCTCAACGACGTCGTACGGACCACCTGGGCCGAGGTCGACGTCATCGGCTTCTGCGTGCCCGCCGACCAGAAGCTCGGCCCCGGTGACCGCTTCATCGCCAAGGAGCTCGCCGGGATCCGCAAGACGCCGAAGGTCGCGCTCGTCACCAAGACCGACCTCGTCGACTCCCGCGTCCTGGCCGAGCAGCTGATCGCGATCGACCAGCTCGGCCGGGAGCTGGGCTTCGAGTGGGCCGAGATCATCCCCGTCTCGGCCGTCAGCGGCGACCAGGTCGGCCTCGTCGCCGACCTGCTGGTCCCGCTGCTGCCCGAGAGCCCGCCGCTGTACCCGGAGGGCGACCTCACCGACGAGCCCGAGATGGTCATGGTCGCGGAGCTGATCCGCGAGGCGGCGCTCGAAGGCGTACGGGACGAGCTGCCGCACTCGATCGCCGTCGTGGTCGAGGAGATGCTGCCGCGCGAGGACCGGCCGGCGGACAAGCCGCTGCTGGACATCCACGCGAACGTCTACATCGAGCGGCCCAGCCAGAAGGGGATCATCATCGGCCCCAAGGGGCAGCGGCTCAAGGAGGTCGGGACGAAGTCCCGCAAGCACATCGAGGCGCTGCTGGGCACGCCCGTCTTCCTCGATCTGCACGTCAAGGTCGCGAAGGACTGGCAGCGCGACCCGAAGCAGCTGCGCAAGCTCGGCTTCTGAGCAGGGCTTCCGTGAGGTTTTGGGTGACTTTGGACTGTTCCTCCGGTGATCCCGCATACTGATACGGACCCGCGCGGACCGGACGGCTCCGCTAGGCTGCCGCACATCATGCGTTTCGGGCTGCTTCTCCTTAGCTGCCGCGGCGAGGGTCTGTAGTCGTAGGCCGACCCCCTCCCCGCGGAGTCTGGTGATGCGGTTTTCCCGCCCCGTCGGCCGTCCCAGCGGACACACGAGGAGCCCAACGCAATGTCTGAGCGCACGTCCGACCCCGCTGTACCCGGATCGGCCGTCGGCCGTCCCACCCCGGTCACCAACGCCACGCACACCCAGCGCCCGTCCGGGATGCCGATCCACAAGTACGGCCGGTACGAGGCCGTGGACATCCCCGACCGCACCTGGCCGGACAACCGCGTCACCCAGGCGCCCCGCTGGCTCTCCACCGACCTGCGCGACGGCAACCAGGCCCTGATCGACCCCATGTCGCCCGCCCGCAAGCGCGAGATGTTCGACCTGCTGGTGCGCATGGGCTACAAGGAGATCGAGGTCGGCTTCCCGTCGTCCGGCGAGACCGACTTCGCCTTCGTACGGTCGATCATCGAAGAGGGCGCCATCCCCGAGGACGTGACGATCTCCGTCCTGACGCAGGCCCGCGAGGAGCTGATCGAGCGCACCGTCCAGTCGCTCGTCGGCGCCCACCGCGCCACCGTCCACCTGTACAACGCCACCGCCCCCACCTTCCGCCGCGTCGTCTTCCGGGGGACCCGCGAGCAGGTCAGGCAGATCGCCGTGGACGGTACGCGGCTGGTCTCCGAGTACGCCGAGAAGATCCTGGGCCCGGAGACGGTCTTCGGCTACCAGTACAGCCCGGAGATCTTCACCGACACCGAGCTGGACTTCGCCCTGGAGGTCTGCGAGGGCGTCATGGACGTCTGGCAGCCCGAGGAGGGCCGCGAGATCATCCTCAACCTGCCGGCCACCGTCGAGCGCTCCACGCCCTCCACGCACGCCGACCGCTTCGAATGGATGTCACGGAACCTGTCGCGCCGTGAGCACGTCTGCCTCTCCGTACACCCGCACAACGACCGCGGCACCGCCGTCGCCGCCGCCGAGCTGGCGCTCATGGCCGGGGCCGACCGTATCGAGGGCTGTCTCTTCGGCCAGGGTGAGCGCACCGGCAACGTCGACCTGGTGACCCTGGGCATGAACCTGTTCTCGCAGGGCATCGACCCGCAGATCGATTTCTCGCAGATCGACGAGATCCGGCGCACCAGCGAGTACTGCAACCAGATGGAGATCCACCCGCGCCACCCCTACGCGGGCGACCTCGTCTACACCTCCTTCTCCGGCTCCCACCAGGACGCCATCAAGAAGGGCTTCGACGCCATGGAGGCCGACGCCGCCGCCCGGGGCACGACGGTCGACGACATCGAGTGGGCCGTGCCGTATCTGCCGATCGACCCCAAGGACGTGGGCCGTTCGTACGAAGCGGTCATCCGGGTCAACTCGCAGTCCGGCAAGGGCGGCATCGCCTACGTACTGAAGAACGACCACAAGCTGGACCTGCCGCGCCGGATGCAGATCGAGTTCTCGCGGATCATCCAGGCGAAGACGGACTCAGAGGGCGGCGAGATCACACCGAAGGAGATCTGGTCGGCCTTCGTGGACGAGTACCTGCCCAACGAGGGCGACGAGAGGGCCCGTTGGGGACGGATCCAGCTGCGGTCCGGCCAGTCCACGACCGACAAGGACGGCACGGACACCCTCACCGTCGAGGCCGTCGTGGACGGCCGGGAGACCGTCCTCACCGGCTCCGGCAACGGACCGATTTCGGCCTTCTTCGCCGCGCTGGCCGCCGTCGGGGTCGACGCGCGGCTGCTGGACTACTCCGAGCACACGATGAGCGAGGGCGCGAGCGCCCAGGCCGCGTCGTACATCGAGTGCGCGATCGACGGGAAGGTGCTGTGGGGGATCGGTATTGACGCCAACACCACGCGCGCCTCTCTGAAGGCCGTGGTCTCCGCGGTCAACCGCGCACCGCGCTGACCTGAGCGTTCACCGGCAGAACCGGAACCCCGTCCACCGATCGCGGTGGGCGGGGTTCGGCCATGTCGTGGCGACCTGGCGCCGGGGTAATGACGCCGCATCGTTGCTGTGGTTAACATCACGTCAATGCGGCAAAGTTGCCGAAGCGTTATGGAGGTGCGCGACGTGCTGCCAGGCCAGAGCTCAAACGGCAGGAAACTGCGCGTCTGTGGCATTCACACCGCGTGGAGCACCGTCGGCGACGGGGAGTTCTTCTGCCCCGACTGCGGCGGAGACCGCAACTACCGCCGCCGCACCGGCCGTCGCCGCTTCGCCGTGCTCGGCCTGCCGCTGGTGCCGCGCGGCTCGGCCGGACCCGTCGTCGAATGCGCCGCCTGCCACGGCCACTTCGGCCTCGACATCCTCGACCACCCCACCACCACCCGCTTCTCCGCGATGCTCCGCGACGCCGTGCACACCGTCGCGCTCGCCGTCCTCGCGGCCGGCGGCACCGCCTCCCGTACGGTCCGCGAGACCGCCGTCTCCACGGTCCGCGCCGCCGGGATCGAGGACTGCACGGAGGAGCAGCTCACGGACCTGGTGGAGGCCCTGGCCGCCGACACCGGCCGGTTCCTGATCGACCCCGGCCCCTGCGGGGCGGCGCTCGCCATCGAGCTGCACGAGGCGCTGGAGCCACTGGCCCCGCATCTCGCGGCGGCCGGCCGGGAGTCGATCCTGCTCCAGGGCGCGCGGATCGCGCTCGCCGACGGGCCGTACAGCGCGGCGGAGCGCGACGTGCTGTCGACCGTGGGCGGGGCGTTGCAGCTGTGCGCCGAGGACACGGCGCGGCTGCTGGAGTCGGCGCGCACGCCCTCACCCTGACCCCGCCCCCCTCCCGCGTACTCCCCCGGGAGTAATCGCGCGGACCTGTCACCCGGTGCGGTAACCCCCATCTCGCCCTCACGCGCGACGAATCCGCCCCTTCCGGGACCGAGGCTGGGACCAGACTCTGACCGGACGCGCAGAAGGGGGGCCGCGATGAGGCCCGAGAACAGACGCCGACATCTGCTGCCCTGGGCGGTGGTGGGGCTGTGGGTGGTCGTGATCGCCGTGGCCGCGATGTTCGCCGGGAAGCTCGGCGGCGTACAGCGCGACGAGGCCGTCGACTACCTCCCGGCGAGCGCCGACTCCACGCACGTGGAGAAGGTCCGCCAGGAGCTGCCCGGCGGTGAGACGACCGACGTGATCGTCGTCTACCACCGCGACGGCGGGCTCACCGCCGCCGACCGGACCGCCGCCGACGGGCAGTTGGCCCGGATCGCGGCGGAGCAGAAGCTCACCGCCCCGCCCAAGGGCATCCCGTCGAAGGACGGGACGACGCTGATGTACCCGATCGCGAGCGCCGCGCCGACCGGGCCCGGGGCGGACAAGGAAGCCGCGCAGAAGGCCTTCGTCGAGGACGTACGGGCCATCGCCACGACCGACGGCGACGAGGCCCGCGCGGGCGGCGGCGGCAGCAGCGGACCGGACATCGCGAGCGGGCTCGACATCGAGGTCGGCGGGGCCGGCGCGCTCATGGCCGACATGGAGTCCGTCTTCGAGTCCATCGACGGCACCCTGATGATCGCGACCGTGCTCGTCGTCGCCTTCCTGCTGATCATCACCTACCGCAGCCCCTTCCTGTGGATCGTGCCGCTGGTCGTCGTCGGCGCCGCCGCCGTCAGCTCCATGGCCGTCGTCTACGGCATGGTGCGGGCCTTCGACGTGGTCGTCACCAGCCAGAGCGCGGCGATCATGACCGTCCTCGTGTTCGGCGCCGGCACCGACTACGCGCTGCTGCTGGTCTCCCGCTACCGGGAGGAGCTGCGCCGCGTACCCGAGCCGTACGAGGCGATGCGCACCGCGCTGCGCAACTGCGGCCCCGCCGTCCTCGCCTCCTCCGGCACCGTCGCCGCCGGTCTGCTCTGCCTGCTCGCCGCCGACCTCAACAGCAGCAGCGGCATGGGACCCATCGCCGCCATCGGCGTCGTGTGCGCGCTCGTCGCGATGCTCACGCTGCTGCCCGCCGTCCTGGTGCTGCTCGGCCGCCGCGTCTTCTGGCCGCTGATCCCCGCGTACGGCAGTGAGGTCAAGCAGCGCCGCTCCTTCTTCGCGGCCATGGGTTCCTCGGCCGCCCGCAGGCCGGTCGCCGTGCTCGGCACCGGTCTTGTGGTGCTCGGCGCCCTCGCGCTCGGCGTACTGAACCTGCCCGGCGCCGTGAAGCAGGAGGACAGCTTCATCGACCGGCCCGAGTCCGTCACCGCCATGCAGCGCCTGACCGACGCCTACCCGGACCAGAGCGCCCAGCCCATCAGCGTCATGGCGCCCACCGACGCGGCCGGCACGGCGCTCGACACCACCCGTACGCTGCCCGGCGTCGCCGACGCGCAGCGGGGCCGCAGCGGCGGCGGCTGGACCGAGATCGTCGTCTTCGCGAAGGACGCGCCCGAGTCGGTGGAGGAGAGCGCCACGATCGAACGGCTGCGGTCCGCCCTCGGCGACGAGACGTACGTCGGCGGGCCCAGCGCGCAGCAGATCGACCTCGCCGACACCAACGCCAGCGACCGGCTGTACGTCATCCCGCTCGTCATCGTCGCCGTGCTGCTGATCCTCGTCGCGCTGCTGCGCAGCATCGTCGCGCCGCTGATGCTGGTGGCGGCCGTGGTGGTCGTGTGGGGCGCGTCTATGGGCATCGGCGGGCTGGTCTTCGAGCCGCTGCTGGGCTTCGCCGGGGTCGATCCCGGGCTGGCGCTGCTGTCGTTCGTGTTCCTGGTCGCGCTCGGTGTCGACTACGGGATCTTCCTGATGCACCGGATGCGGGAGGAGGCCCTGAAGGGCGCCGAGCCGGAGGAGGCCGCGCTGACGGCGCTGCGCAGCACGGGCGGTGTCATCGCGTCGGCGGGCATCGTGCTGGCCGCGACCTTCGGTGTGCTGGCCTCGCTGCCGCTGGTGATGCTCGCCGAGATGGGGATCCTCGTCGCCGTCGGCGTACTGCTGGACACGTTCCTGGTGCGGACGTATCTGGTGACGAGCGCGAGCGTGCTGCTCGGCCGCAAGGTCTGGTGGCCGGGGGCGCTCTCCGGGCCACCGGCCGCGGAGCCCGTACCCGAGCGGGAAACGGTCGGCTCGGGGGTCTGAACAGCGTGCGGTGACCGGTGCGGTACGGGCGGTACGGCTCCGAGGGGGAGAGATCCGTACCGCACCGGTCCCTTTCGTACGGCGAGGAGAGAGGATGGGCCCGTGCCGGCCAACCCCACCAGAGGACCACTCACCGAACGCGTCTTCGCGGTGCTCAACCGCGACCCGCTCGACGCGCCGAACCAGGCGCGCACGGACCTGCTGGTCGCCGGGGTCGTCGGTGTGCTGGGGGCGGCGCTCGCCGTCGGCGTGCCGGGCGCCGGGCCGGCTCTCGACGCCCTCGGCTGGGCGATGTTCGCCGCGATCACCGCGTGCCTGATCTGGCGGCGGCGCCACCCGGTGGGCGTGCTGCTGGTGATGGTGGTGCTCGTCGCCACGTACCACGCGCTGGACTACTCGCACGCCGCGACCACCCCCGCGACGATGGTCGCCCTCTACACCCTCGCCGTCACCGGTCCGCCGCTGCGGGCCGCGCTGCTCGGTTCCTGCGTCGTCTGCGTCACGCTCACCGTGATGCTGCTGATCAACACCGACCGGGGCATCGAGATGCTCCGCACGTCCGGCTGGATCGTGGCGGTCCTGGTGATCGGCATGGACGTACGCGTCTACCGCAAGTACATCGCGGCGGTCGTGGAACGCGCGGAGCGCGCGGAACGCGACCGCGAGAAGGAGGCGGCGCGGCGCGTCGCCGAGGAACGCCTGCGGATCGCGCGGGACCTGCACGACCTGCTGGCCCACAGCATCACGCTCATCGGCGTCCAGACGTCGGTGGCCTCGCACGTCCTCGACGTCGACCCCGAACGGCTGGACCGGGCGGCCATCGCCCAGGCGCTCGACGGCATCTCGGACACCTGCCGCGAGGCGCGCTCCGAACTGCGCACCACGCTGGAGGTGCTGCGCACCGCCGGCACGGCCGAGGGCGACGACGGCAACTGGGCCGGCGCCCTGCCCGATCTGGCGGCGCTGTCCGGCCTGGTGGAGGCCGCGCGGACCGGGGGCGCCGAGACGGAGCTGTCGGTACGGACGGAGGGCGTACGTGTCCCGCCGGTGGCCGAGGCGGCGGCGTACCGGATCGTGCAGGAATCCCTCACCAACGCCGTACGGCACGCGGGCCCCGCGCCCCGGGTCCAGGTACAGGTGGAGACGCGCGCCG
>NZ_MDCR01000215.1 GCF_001723055.1 Streptomyces niveus | reverse complement strand
AGCTGTTCAGCGAGCCCGGCGCCGGGTCCGACCTCGCCGCGCTCGGCACCCGGGCGGTACGGGACGAGGGCGGCGACTGGATCGTCAACGGGCAGAAGGTGTGGACCTCCAGCGCCCATCTCGCGCGCTGGGCCATCCTCATCGCCCGCACCGACCCCGGGCTGCCCAAGCACCGGGGCATCAGCTACTTCATCTGCGACATGACCGATCCCGGCGTGGAGGTCCGGCCACTGCGCCAGATAACCGGCGAGGCCGAGTTCAACGAGGTCTTCCTCAACGACGTGCGGATCCCCGACGCCCATCGGCTCGGCGCGGTCGGCGACGGCTGGAAGGTCGCCCGGACCACCCTCATGAACGAACGCGTCTCGATCGGCGGCGCCCGTCTCCCGCGCGAGGGCGGCATGATCGGTACGGTCTCCCGGACCTGGCGCGAACGCCCCGACCTGCGCACCCACGAGCTGCACCAGCGGCTGCTCGCCCTCTGGGTGGACGCCGAAGTGGCACGCATGACGGGCGAACGGCTGCGCCAGCAGCTCGCCGTGGGCAGGCCGGGACCCGAAGGCTCGGGCCTGAAGCTGTCGTTCGCCCGCCTCAACCAGCAGATCAGCGGACTTGAAGTCGAACTGCTCGGCGACGAGGGCCTGTTGTACGACGACTGGACGATGCGCCGCCCGGAGCTGGTCGACTTCACCGGCCGCGAGGCCGGGTACCGCTATCTGCGCTCCAAGGGCAACTCCATCGAGGGCGGCACGAGCGAGGTACTGCTCAACATCGTCGCCGAACGTGTACTCGGCCTGCCCGCCGAGCCGCGCGACGACAAGGACGTCGCATGGAAGGACCTCACCCGATGACCGGCCAGGACGACGCGCCCGATCTGCTCTACTCCGAGGCGGAGGAGGACCTGCGCGCCGCCGTACGGTCCCTGCTCACCGACCGCCGCGATGTCCCCGCCGCGCTCGCCCGCGCCGAGTCGGGCGCCCCGTACGACCCCGCCCTCTGGACCTCGCTCGCCACCGGGATCGGCGCGGCCGGGCTGCTCGTACCGGAGGCGCTCGGCGGCCAGGGCGCGAGCCACCGCGAGGCGGCGGTGGTGCTGGAGGAGCTGGGCCGGGCGGTAACTCCCGCGCCCTACCTCACCAGTTCGGTGATCGCGACCCGGACGCTGCTCGCCTGCGCCACGGCAGGCACGCACGGCGACGGGTCCGCGGCGAAGCTGCTCCGCGGGCTGGCCGAAGGCCGTACGGTCGCCGTTCTCGCCCTGCCGCTCTCCACCGGACCGGACGCCCCGCTCCCCGGCACGGCCCCCGGGAGCCCGGTCGGGGCCGTCGCCGACGCCGCGGGCGCCGACGTCCTGCTCACCCTCGGACCCGACGGGCTGTACGCGGTCGACACGGCGGCCCCCGGCGTCACCGTCCGCGCGCAGACCCCGCTCGACCTCACGCGCCCGCTGTCCACCGTCACCGTGACCGGCCTCGCCCTCGCCGCCGGGACCCGGCTCGCCGACAGGAGCGCGGCCGACGCCGCCGTACGGCGCGGGCTGCTGACGGGCGCGGGGCTGCTCGCCTCCGAGCAACTCGGCCTCGCCGAATGGTGTTTGGCCGAGACCGTGCGGCACACCCGCGAACGGCACCAGTTCAACCGCCCCATCGGCTCGTTCCAGGCGCTCAAGCACCGGATGGCGCAGCTGTGGCTGGAAGTGGTCTCGGCCCGCGCCGCCGCCCGCAACGCCGCCGACGCGCTGGCCACCGACAGCCCGGGCGCACCGCTCGCCGTGGCCGTCGCCCAGGCGTACTGCGGCCGGGTCGCCGTGGGGGCGGCCGAGGAGTGCGTCCAGCTCCACGGCGGCATCGGAATGACCTGGGAGCACCCGGCGCATCTGTATCTCAAGCGGGCCAAGTCGGACGAGATCGCGCTGGGTTCGACCGGAGCGCACCGCGACAGCATCGCGGCGCTCACCGCGCTGCCGGCGCCCGGAGCGCCGACGGCGTAACTCCGGCCACCGGCTCCGGCCAGCGGTTCGGCCGGGAAGCCACCTGGACAAGCACCCCTTTACATACTGTTTAATTGCGAGTCGTTCGCAATAACGTTTGATCTTCAGTAGGGGTGTGGAATCCATGACCGCCCGTTCGATACGTGGCACGGTCGCGGCGGCACTGGCCGGTTCGCTGGCCCTCACCGCCGTGGCCTGCTCGAACCCGGACAGCGGCTCCGGCGACGGCGGCGGGGACCAGGAGTCCGCCGTCGTCGGGATCGCCTACGAGCCGGACAGCCTCAGCCCGCTGCTCGGCTACGGCAAGGACGGCAACTCCAAACTCTTCGACGGGCTTCTCACCGTCGACGGCGACATGAATCTGAAGCCCGCCCTCGCCTCCGCGCTGCCCGAGGTCACCGCCGACGGCATGACCTACACCTACCGGCTGCGCGACGACGTGAAGTTCAGCGACGGCAAGCCCTTCAGCGCGGCGGACGTCGTCTTCACCTACCGCACCATCCTGGACCCCGGGACCAACAACCCGTCCAAGACCGAACTGGCGGCCATCGAGGACGTCACGGCCAAGGACGAGAACACCGTCGTCTTCACCCTCAAGTACCCCTACGCGCCGTTCGCCCAGCGGACCGTGCTCCCCATCGCGCCGGAGCACGTCGCGGGCAAGCAGGACGTCAACTCCGGGCCGTTCACCAGCAAGCCCGTCGGCACCGGACCGTACCTGCTGACCAACTGGTCCAAGGGCGAGAAGATCAGCTTCAAGGCCAACCCGGACTACTGGGGCGGCGAGGCCACGGTGAAGAAGTTCACCATGGCGATCATCAAGGACGACGACATCCGCGCCACCCGGCTGCGCGCCGGCGACCTCGACGGCGCGATCCTGCCGCCCAATCTCGCCAAGGGCTTCAAAGACGACAAGGGCCGCAAGACGTACGCCGCCACGACGTACGACTACCGCACCGTCACCCTCCCCACCCACAACAAGGTCGCGGGCGACACCGCCGTACGCCGCGCGCTCGACGTCGCCGTCGACCGCGAGACCATGGTCGACAAGATCCTCGACGGCGCGGGCCGGGCCGCCTACGGTCCCGTCCCCACCGACAGCGAATGGTTCACCAAGGGCACCGAGCGCCCGCACGATCTCGCGAAGGCCGGGAAGATCCTCGACGAGGCCGGCTGGCGGACCGGCGAGGACGGCGTCCGTACCAAGGACGGCGTACGCGCGAGCTTCCCGCTCTGGTATCTCACCGGCGACAAGCTCCGCCAGGACCACGCCCTCGCCTACGCCTCCGACGCCAAGAAGGCCGGCATCGACATCAAGACCCAGGCCGGGACCTGGGAGGTCATCGAGCCGCGGATGAAGACCGACGCCGTCCTGGCGGGCGGCGGAGCCCCCGGCGACCCGGACTTCGACCAGTTCAGCCTCCTCAACTCGGGCCTCGCCGGGGACGGCTTCAACAACATGGCCTGGTACGACAACCCGGCCGTCGACAAGGCGCTCGACACCGGCCGCGAGAGCGGGGACAAGCCCGCGCGCAAGGCCGCGTACGACACCGTCCAGCGCGAGCTGGCGAAGGACCCCGGCTACACCTTCCTCACCCACATCGACCACATCTACGTCGTGAACGACACCTGGGGCACCCTCACCACCCAGGTCGAACCGCACGACCACGGACTCGCGTCCGGCCCCTGGTGGAACGTCGAGAAGTGGGCCCGTACACCGTGAACCGACGCCTCCCGTGGGGGGCGATGGCCCGTATGACGGGGCGGCGGATGCTGTTCGCCGCCCCCGTCCTGCTGGTCGTCACCTTCGGCGTCTTCGCCGTCGCCGCCGCCTCACCGTTCGACCCCGTCAAGGCGTACGCCGGCACCGCCGGGCTCACCGCCTCGCAGGAGACCCTCGACCAGTTGCGCGCCAACCTCGGCGTCGACCAGGCACTCGTCCCGCGCTGGTGGGAGTGGCTGACCTCGGCCGTCACCGGCGATCTCGGCGACTCCAGCGTGATGCGCAGGCCGGTCGCCGACGTGATCACCGAACGCCTCGGCTGGTCCGTGCTCCTGGCCACCACCGCCTTCGTCCTCGCGATCCTGCTCGGCACCGCGCTCGGGGTCGCCGCCGCCCGCCGCCCCGGCGGCTGGCTCGACCGGGGCGTCAGCGCGGCCGCGTACACCCTGGAGGCCGCGCCCGCGTTCTGGCTCGGTCTGCTCGCCATCTGGTTCTTCGCCCTGCGGCTCGACGTCCTGCCCGCCGGCGGTCTCACCGACTCGGGGAGCGACATCGTCACCTTCGGCCAGGTCGCCTCGCACCTGGTGCTGCCGGCGGCCGTGCTCGGTGTCTCGCAGATGCCGTGGTTCTACCTCTACGTACGGCAGGGGGTCGCCGACGCGCTGGAGGAGGACCCCGTACGCGGAGCGCGCGCCCGGGGACTGAGCGAGCGCACCGTGCTGCTCTCGCACGCCTGGCGCTCCGGGATGCTGCCGATGCTCACCCTGATCGGCTCACGCGTCCCCGAACTCATCACCGGCGCGCTGCTGATCGAGACGGTCTTCAGCTGGCCGGGCATCGCGGCGGCCACCGTCCAGGCGGCCACCTCCGTGGACTTCCCGCTGCTGGCGGCGCTCACCGTGCTCGCCACGGCGGCCGTGCTCGTCGGCAATCTGCTCTCCGACCTCCTGTACGGACTCGCCGACCCGAGGGTGGGCTTCGATGGCTGACACCACACACTCCCCGCCCGGCGCGGTGTGGCGGGCGCGCGGACGCAGCCGCCGCTCCACGCGCTCGGTCCGCGCCGTCACCTCGGCCGCCGTCGTCGGCGCCGTGGCCCTGGCCGTCCTGATCGTCCCGCCGCTCGTCCAACTGGACGAGCAGGCCGTCGACCTCGCGCTCAAGCTCCAACCGCCTTCCCTGGCCCACCCGTTCGGCACCGACGACGTCGGCCGCGATCTGCTCCTGCGCTGTGTGTACGGGCTGCGCGTCTCGCTCCTCGTCGGACTGGTCGCCGCGCTGGTGGCCACCGTCATCGGCACGGCCGTGGGCGCCGCCGCCGCGGCCTTCGGCGGCTGGACCGACCGTGTCGTCATGCGGCTGGTCGACACCTTCTCGTCGGTGCCGCACCTGCTCCTCGGTATCTTCATCGTCGCGATGTTCCGCCCCGGTGTATGGCCGGTGATCGTGTCGGTCGCCCTCACCCACTGGCTCTCCACCGCCCGGATCGTCCGCTCCGAGGTCCTGTCGCTGCGCGCCCGCCCGTACATCGACGCCGCGGTCTCCGGCGGCTCCTCGCGGTGGCGGATCACCGTGCGCCATCTGCTGCCGGGCGTACTGCCGCAGGCGGGACTCGCCGCCGTACTGATGGTGCCGCACGCCATGTGGCACGAGTCGGCGCTCTCCTTCCTCGGCCTCGGGCTGCCCAGCCACCAGGCGAGCCTCGGCAATCTCGTCCAGACGGCGCGCGGTTCGCTGCTCGCCGGCGACTGGTGGCCCACGCTCTTCCCCGGACTGTTCCTGATCGTCCCGACCCTCGCCATCGCCGGGCTCGCCGGCGTGTGGCGCGAGCGGATCAATCCGCGCCGCCGATCGGAGCTGATGCTGTGACCACGCCCTCACCCGTCCTGTCGGTACGCGGCCTCGGCGTCCGCTTCCGGATGCGGGGCGGCCGGCACATCGCGGCCGTCACCGACGCCACCTTCGACCTCGCCGTGGGGGAGTGCCTCGCGCTCGTCGGCGAGAGCGGCTGCGGGAAGTCCGTCCTGGCCTCCGCGCTGCTCGGCCTGCTGCCGGGCAACGCGCAGACCACCGGATCCGCCGTGCTCGGAGGCGGGCCGCCCGTGGACCTGCTCGCCGCCGACGAACGGACCCTGGCCCGTACGGTACGGGGCCGGCGTATCGGACTCGTACCGCAGAGCCCGGCCGCGCACCTCACTCCCGTGCGTACCGTACGGTCCCAACTGGTCGAGGTGCTGCGCGAGTTGACCGGCGAGCGGGGGCCGGCGCCCGGCAAGGCGGCCGAGGCCGCGGCCGAGCGCGCGGCGTACCCCGCCGACCATCTCGACCGCTACCCGCACGAACTCTCCGGCGGTCTCGCGCAGCGCGCCGCGACCGCGCTCGCCCTGATCGGCGACGCCCCGCTGCTGCTGGCCGACGAGCCGACCACCGGACTCGACCGGGAACTCGTCGACCGTACGGCCGACGAACTGCGCCGCCACACCGACGACGGCCGCGCCCTGCTGATGATCACCCACGACCTGGCGGCGGCCGAACGGATCGCCGACCGCGTCGCCGTCATGTACGCGGGCCGAATCGTCGAACTCAGCCCCGCGCGGGACTTCTTCGGCGGGGAAGGACCGCGCCACCCCTACGCGCGCGGTCTGCTCGACGCGCTGCCCGAGCGGGGGTTCACCCCCATCCCCGGCATGCCGCCCGAGCTGGGCGACCTCCCCGACGGGTGCGCCTTCGCCGCCCGCTGCCCGCGCGCCACCGACCTCTGCGCCACCCCGCCCGCCCTGGCCCCTGGGCCCGGCCCGGCCGTCGCCTGCCACCACGCCGAGGAGCGCGTCGATGCTTGAACTCCTCGACATCACCGCCGGATACGGACGCGGCGCCCCCGTCGTCAGGGGCGCCACCCTCACCGTCGCCCCCGGCGAGTCGGTGGGGCTCCTCGGCCCCAGCGGCTGCGGCAAGTCGACCCTCGCCCGCGTCGCCGCCCTGCTGCACCGGCCCCAAGCGGGCACCGTCACCCTCGACGGCGAACGCGTCACCGGCTGGCGCCACCGCGCCCCGAGAGCCCGACGCACCTCGATCGGGGTCGTCTTCCAACAGCCCCGGCTGTCGGCCGACCCCCGGCTGCGGCTGAGCGACCTGATCGCCGAGCCGCTGCGCGCGGGCGGCCGTCGCGACGAAGTGGCCGACCGGGTGGGGGAGTTGGCACACACGGTCGGGCTCACCGACGACCTGCTCGGCCGCAGACCGCACGAGGTCAGCGACGGCCAGCTCCAACGCGCCTGTCTCGCCCGCGCGCTGGTGCTGCGCCCGCGCTGGCTGGTCTGCGACGAGATGACCGCGATGCTCGACGCGTCCACCACCGCCGCGCTGGTCACGGTGGTCGAGGAGTACCGCGGCGCCCAGGGCGCCGGGCTGCTCGCCGTCGGCCACGACCGGGTGCTGCTGGAGCGCTGGTGCGACCGTACGGTCCGCTGGCCGGAGATCGCCGTGGCTGTCTGAATCACAGCCGTCGGGTCGCCGAACAGTACGTAAGCCCTTGTCTTCTGAGGTTTGTGGCACTGGATCCCCGGCGAGGTCCTAGGTCGTCGTGTCCGCCGTAGCCCGTCCCCACCGACCTCGGAGACATCATGGCCCTCACCACCCGACGCAGAGCGGTGACCACCTTCGCCGCCGCGTTCGCCGGAGCAGTCGCCGTCCCCTCGTACGCCCACGCCGACGGCCCCGAAACCGCCGCGCTCTCCACCACCGGGCGGGGCAAGGGCCGCGAGCCGCTGCGCCGCGCCCACGCGCACAACGACTATCTGCACGAACGGCCCCTGCACGACGCGCTGTCGCACCGCTTCACCAGCGTCGAGGCCGATGTCTTCCTGGTCGACGGCGAGTTGCTGGTCGCCCACGAGCCCGAGACGCTCGACCCCACGCGTACGCTCCGCTCGCTCTACCTCGACCCGCTGCGTGACCGGGTACGGGCCAACGGCGGCGCCGTGTACCGGGGAAGCAACCGGCCGGTGCAACTGCTCGTCGACATCAAGACGGACGGCGTCGCCGCCTATCTGGAGCTGCACCGCCAACTGCGCGCCTACCGCTCCATGCTGAGCACCTACTCCCACGGCGCGGTGCGGTACGGGGCCGTCACCCCGGTCATCTCCGGCGACCGCGCCGCCCGCGTCCCCATGGAGGCGCAGCGGACCCGCCACGCGTTCTACGACGGCCGGCTCGAAGACCTCGGCAGCACGGCGAAGGCCTCGTTCATACCGCTCATCAGCAGCAACTGGACCACGAGCTTCACCTGGGCCGGGGTCGGCGAGTTCCCCGCCGCCGAGCGCACCGAACTGCACCGGATCGTCCGCGCCGCCCATCGCCGGGGCCAGCGCGTCCGGTTCTGGGCCACCCCCGACCTGGCCGGGCCCGCCCGCGACGCCGTGTGGTCCGAACTGCTGGCGGCCGGGGTCGACCACGTCAACACCGACGACCTCGCCGGACTGGAGGGCTTCCTGGCCGAGCACGACCGGTAGCCGGCGCGCAGCCGACCCGGCAGACCCGGCCGACCGAAATTGACCGGCAGTCAACCCGTACGGCCTACACGCCCGTTGCCGCGACAGCCCCTCCGCTCCGCCAGACTGACGGCCGAAAGCCGCAATTCCGGCGCGGCGGAGGAGGTTGGCGATGGCCATTTCGATCTCAGTGGTCCTGCTACTGGCGGTTCTCGCCGTGATCTTCGTGCGTAACAGCGGACTCAAGCTGTGGCACGCGATCGTCTGTGTACTGCTCGGCTTCTTCCTCGCGGGCACGAGCATGGCGCCGACCATCCAGGACGGCATCGACTCCACGGCCAACGTGGTGAGCAGCCTCCAGCCGTAGTCCTGTCCGGCGGCGGCTCAGCCGGCCAGCCGTGAGCGGATCAGGAACCGCACCCCCTCCGGCGCCTCCAGCGAGAAGCCGCTGCCGCGCCCCTCGACGACGTCGACGATCAACCGGGTGTGCCGCCACGCCTCGTACTGGCTCACCGACATCCAGAACGGCACCGGCTCCGTGACTCCGTCGATCTCCAGGGACTCCAGGAGCACGTCCGAGTTCCCCGTACGGAACTCACCGTCCGGGTAGCACATGGGCGCGCTGCCGTCGCAGCAGCCGCCGGACTGATGGAACATCAGCGGCCCGTGGTCCGCCCGCAGTCGCCGGATCAGATCGGCGGCGGCGGGCGTCACCTCCACCCGCGCGATCTCTTCTTCACTCATCCCGCCAGTAGAACGCACCCAACGTTGCATGAAGGTTGCGTGCCCGCGGGACAGTCTTCTGAATTGCCATCAGATAATTTATGACCGGGTATACCGCGGGGCATCAAGTGGTGCTATTTATATAGAGTCCATGACCCCACTCATCGGAGAAGTATTCGTGCGCTCAAAAAGACCACTCATCGCCGCACTCCTGGCAATGGTCGTAGCCGCAACCGTAGCCCCCACAGCGACCGCGGCACCGAAGGCGGACGGTAAGTACGTCGCCATCGGCGACTCCTACGCGGTCGCCCCCGGTACGCGTACCTACGACAACCCCGACGACCCGTGCCGGCGCGGTCCGCTGACCTACCCGCGACTCTGGGCCGCCCAGCACCCGGCCACCGGTTTCGTCGAGGCCTCGTGCTCCGGCGCGACCACGGCCGATGTCGTCAGCACCCAGATACCGCAGCTGACCGCCGACACCACACTGGTGACGGTGCAGGTCGGAGGCAACGACGTCGGTTTCGTCGATGTCCTGACGAACTGCATCCTCACCATCGACGACGCTGACTGCATCGCCGGTGTCGAGCTGGCGAAGCAGGCCGCGCAGGGCGCGCTGTCCCCCGCGCTCGCGCAGACCTACGGCGCGGTGCGGGCCGCCGCCCCGTCGGCCAAGGTCGTCGTCGTCGGCTACCCGAGGCTCTACAAGATCGGTGGTTCCTGCGGGATCTTCGGTCTCAGCGACGCCGAGCGTTCGGCCATGAATTCAGCGGCCGACGTACTGAACGACATTATGGCGAGCCGTGCGGCCGAGGCCGGATTCACCTTCCTCGACCCGCGTCCCGCATTTGACCCGCACGCCCTCTGCTCGGGTGGTTCGGAATGGGTCACGAGTCTGGAGTGGGACAAGATCAACGAGTCCTACCACCCGAATGCGGCGGGCCACAGGGACGGATATCTGGCAGCCCTGAACTCCATTACGGGCTGACCGGAATCGAATTGATCGAGAAAGACTGAGATCGGGTGGGGGCATTTCGCGAGCGAGCGAAATGCCCCCACCGCTTCTCACGGATTCACCGGCACCGGCTCCTCGTCACCCACCAGCATCTGGGAGGCGGCCAGTTCGCGGTACAGCACATCGGCCTCGACCAGTTCCCGGTGCGTCCCCGTGCCGCGTACCCGCCCGTGTTCGAGTACCACGATCTGATCCGCGCCCGTCACCGTGGAGAGCCGATGCGCGATCAGCAGCACGGTGCAGCGCCGCGCCGCCTGCTCGACCGCCTCGCGCAGCGCCCGCTCGTTGTTCGCGTCGAGCTGCGCCGTCGCCTCGTCGAGCAGCAGCACCTCGGGACCGCGCAGCAGGGCCCGCGCGATGGCGAGCCGCTGCCGCTCACCGCCCGACAGCGCGACACCCCGGCTGCCGACCTCCGTGCGCAGCCCGTCGGGAAGCCGTTCGATCAGCGAGTCGAGCCGGGTCAGCCGCAGCACCTCCGCGATCTCCTCGTCCGTCACGCCGGAGGCCGCGTACGTGAGGTTGTCCTCGATCGTCCCCGCCATGACCGGGGATTCCTGCTCGACGTACGCGATCCGGCGGCGCACCTCGGCGCGGGGCAGCGTGGCGATGTCCACCCCGCCGATCAGGATCCGCCCGGCTGCCGGCTCGTAGAACCGCTGGAGCAGCGCGAACATCGTGGTCTTTCCCGCACCCGAGAGACCCACCAGCGCGCTCTGCGTACCGCCGCGCACCGTGAACGAGATCCCGCGCAGCGCGGGGGACCGGTCCGGGTACGAGAAGTGGACGCCCCGGAACTCGACCGGCGGCGCGTCCTTCCCGTCCCAACGGCCCGCGCCCACCGCCCCGTCGGCGCCCGCGCCGTCGACGTCGTCCTCGATCGGCATCCGCCCCACCTGCTCGATACGTCCCACGGCGCCGAGCCCCTGCTGGAGCATTCCCAGCCCCGCGACCAGCGAGCCGATCGGACTCGCCAGGTAGAACACGTACAGCAGGAACGCGATCAGCGCCGACGCCTCCAGGCTCCCCGAGGCGACCAGCGCGCCGCCCACCCCGAGCACGGCGAGGAACGCCGCCTGGATGGAGACGCCGGACAGCACCTTCACCATCGCCACGTACCGCGCGCCGACCAGCCCCGCGCGGTACGCCCCGTCGACGGCCTGCCCCGCGAACGCCGTCTCCCTGCCCTCCGCGCCGTTGGCCTTCACGGTCCTCGCCGCGCCGAGCGCCCGGTCGAGCGCCGCGCCGACGGCGCCGATCGACTCCTGCGAGCGGGCGACCGCCTCCCGGATGCGGGGCAGGATCAGCACCATCACCAGCGTGACCCCGAGCAGCACCG
>NZ_MDCR01000214.1 GCF_001723055.1 Streptomyces niveus | reverse complement strand
GCGTTGTCGGACTCGACCGAGTACGCCCAGTACGAGAGCGATCCTCCGCCTTGCGATCGCACGCACCAGACGCCGCGAGCCCCGCCCTACGGGCGGACGACGCTACTTTGCGGACACGCCCTGGGCGCCGCGCACCCGTCAGGCGACGAACGTGCGCGGCGCGTCCGTGCCGGCGCGCGCGCCGCTCTCCACCAGACGGGCCGCTGCCGCGAGCCGGACGGCCGCCTCTTCGGCGACGGGGCCGCCGACGGTGAACGGCAGCCGTACGTACCCCTCGAAGGCCCCGTCGACGCCGAAGCGCGGCCCGCCCGGCACCCGTACGCCGACCCGCTCGCCCACCTCGGCGATCCGCGAGCCCGACAGTCCGCCGGTGCGCACCCACAGCGTCAGTCCGCCGCGCGGCACGTCGAACTCCCAGCTCGGCAGCTCCCTGCGGACGGCGGCCACCAGCGCGTCGCGGTTCTGCCGGCCCTGTGCGCGCCGGACGTCGACCGCCTGCTCCCAGCCGCCGCCACCCATCAGCCAGTTGATCGCGAGCTGTTCGAGCACGGGGGTGCCGAGGTCGGCGTACGCGCGGGCGGAGACCAGTGAGCGGATGACCTCGGGCGCCGCCCGTACCCAGCCGATGCGCATGCCCGCCCAGAACGCCTTGCTGGCGGACCCGACGGTCAGGACCGTGCTGCCCGCGGGGTCGAACGCGCAGACCGGCGGGGGCAGTTCGGCGCCGGGCCGGTCCCCGTCCAGACACAGTTCGGACATCGTCTCGTCCACGACGAGGACGGTTCCCGCCGAACGCGCGGCCTCGACCAGCTGTCTGCGCTGGTCCTCGGTGGCGAGCGCGCCGGTGGGGTTGTGGAAGTCGGCGACGACATAGGCGAGCCGGGGCGCGGCGTCCCTCAGTACCTGTCGCCAGCGCGGCAGGTCCCAGCCGGCCAGTCCCTCGGCCATGGCGACGGGGACGAGCCGGGCGCCCGCCTCGCGCATCAGTTGGAGGATGTTGGCGTAGCTGGGCGATTCCACGGCGACGCGCTCGCCGCGCCCGGCGAAGAGATGGCAGATCGCGTCGATCGCGCCCATCGCGCCGGTGGTGACCATGATCTGCTCGGGCATGGTCGGAATCCCGCGCGCGGTGTACCGGTCGGCGAGGGTCTGGCGCAGCGCGGGCAGCCCCGCCGGGTAGTCGCCGTGGGTGTGCGCGTACGGCGGCAGCTCCTCCAGCGCGCCCTGTACCGCGCGGGTGAGCCAGGGCTCGGGCGCGGGCAGGGCGGCGCAGCCGAGGTCGATCATCGAGCCGAGGGCGTCCGGCGGCAGCGGTTCCAGGCCCCGGGCGGGCAGCGGATTCCCGGCCGGTACGGCGGTCCAGCTGCCGGCGCCTCTGCGCGATTCCAGGAATCCTTCGGCGCGCAGCGCCTCGTAGGCGGCGGCGACCGTCGTACGGCTGACGGAGAGCGCGAGGGCCAGTTCACGTTCGGCGGGGAGCCGGGCGGCGACCGGTACGCGGCCTTCGAGGACGAGCAGCCGGACACCGTCGGCGAGGGCGCGGTAGGCGGGCGGCTTACGGGTGCCGGGGCCGGCGGGTCGCGGCTGCTGGGCGTGGAGCTGCCGAGCGAGCTGTGCCGCTCCGACCGCCGAAGTCCAACGCGTCATGGAAATCAGTCCACCTTCCCCGAATTGGCCATGGTTGGCCGATGCCACCCAGCCACAGAGTGACACAGGCCAGTCCACTCGTTCCACCTCCGGAGGACAGCACCGTGCCCACCACACCCGCCCTCCGTGGGAGGCGGCTCCCCCGCCGGCTCGTCCAGCTCTACGCGGGTCTGACGCTGTACGGCGTGAGCGCGGCCCTGCTGGTCAGGGGCGGTCTGGGGCTGGAGCCGTGGGGTGTGCTGCACCAGGGCCTGTCCGAGCTGACCGGTCTGACGATGGGCGTGGTCTCGATCGTCGTCGGCGCGGTCGTGCTGCTGCTGTGGATCCCGATCCGGCAGCGTCCCGGGCTCGGCACCGTCTCCAACGTCTTCGTGGTCGGCATCGCGATGGACGCCGCCCTGGCCCTCGTCCCGGACGGCCGCGGTCTCGCCGTACAGATCCCGCTGCTCGTCGCCGGCATCGTCCTCAACGGGGTGGCCACGGGTCTCTACATCGCCGCCCGCTTCGGCCCCGGCCCGCGCGACGGCCTGATGACGGGGCTGCACCGGCTCACCGGCCGGTCGGTGCGGCTGGTCCGTACCGGGATCGAGGTGGCAGTCGTCGCCACCGGCTTCGCCCTCGGCGGTTCCGTCGGGGTCGGCACGATCGCGTACGCGCTGGCGATCGGACCGCTCGCGCAGCTCTTCCTTCGCGTCTTCGTCGTCCCGTCGACGGACGACGGCGGCACCGCCGTCGCCGGAGGTTCCCCGGAGGGCGCCATACTTCGGCCGTGACTCCCGTACGCCATCCCTATCTGGACCATCCGTCGCCGATCCCGTTCGCCCACCGAGGCGGCGCGGCCGACGGGATCGAGAACACGGCGGCAGCGTTCCGGCGCGCCGCCGCACTCGGTTTCCGCTACTTCGAGACCGACGTGCACACCACGGCCGACGGCCGGCTCGTCGCGTTCCACGACACGACGCTGGACCGGGTCACCGATCTGCGCGGCCGGATCTCCGAGCTGCCGTGGAGCGAGGTGAGCCGGGCCAGGGTCGGCGGCGGTGAGCCGCTCCCGCTCTTCGAGGATCTGCTGGCCGAGTTCCCGGACGCCCGCTGGAACGTCGACATGAAGGCAGAGCCCGCCCTGCACCCGCTGATCAATCTGATCGCCCGGACGGACAGCTGGGACCGGGTGTGCGTGGGCTCGTTCTCGGAGGCCCGGGTCGCGCGGGCGCACCGTCTCGCGGGCCCCCGGCTGGCCACGTCGTACGGCGTGCGCGGGGTGCTCGGTCTGCGGCTGCGCTCGTTCGGGGTGCCCGTGCCGGTCCGCGGGGGCGCGGTCTGCGCGCAGGTCCCGCCGGAGCAGAGCGGTGTGCGGGTGGTCGACGAACGCTTCGTGCGGACGGCGCACGCCCGTGGTCTCCAGGTACATGTCTGGACGATCAACGACGCGGATCGGATGCGCGCGCTCCTGGACCTCGGTGTGGATGGCATCATGACCGATCAACTGGAGACGCTGCGCTCGGTGTTCGTCGAGCGCGGGGTCTGGCACTGACGGTTACGGCTGTCCCCCAGGGGGACGAATGAGGGGGCGCGGGGTGACCGCCTACACCGCGGACCTGACCGACGACGAGACGGGCCGCATACGTGAGCAACGCGGCTGGTACTTCTACGACTTCGCCTGCTCCGTCTACTCGACGAGCGTCGTCACCGTCTTCCTCGGGCCGTATCTGACGTCCGTGGCGAAGGCGGCCGCCGACGCCGACGGTTTCGTCCATCCGCTGGGCATCCCGGTGCGGGCCGGTTCGGTCTTCGCGTACGCGGTGTCCGTCTCGATCGTGGTGGCCGTGCTGCTGATGCCGCTGGCCGGCGCGGTGGCGGACCGTACGGGGCGCAAGAAGCCGCTGCTCGCGGTCGCTGCGTACGTCGGGGCGGGCGCCACGGCGGGCATGTTCTTCCTCGGCGGCGACCGTTACGCGCTGGGTGTCGTCCTGCTGATCGTGGCGAACGCCTCGCTGTCGGTGTCGATGGCCCTCTACAACGCCTATCTGCCCCAGATAGCCACGCCCGAGGAGCGCGACGCCGTGTCCTCACGGGGCTGGGCGTTCGGCTACACCTCGGGCGCCTTCGTCCTCGTACTGAACCTGATTCTGTACACCGGCCACGAGTCGTTCGGTGTCTCGGAGTCGACGGCCGTGCGGATCTGTCTCGCCTCCGCCGGTGTGTGGTGGGGCGCCTTCACGCTGGTGCCGCTGAGCCGGCTGCGCGACCGGCGGGTGGTGAAGGACGGCGGCCGGCCGGGCGAGGGCTCGGTCGGTACGGGCTGGCGCCAGCTGATGGCCACGCTGCGCGACATGCGCCGCCATCCCCTGACGCTCTCCTTCCTGCTCGCCTATCTGATCTACAACGACGGCGTGCAGACGGTGATCTCGCAGGCCTCGATCTACGGCTCCGAGGAGCTGGGGCTCGACCAGACGACGCTGATCACGGCCGTGCTGCTGGTGCAGATCCTGGCGGTGGCGGGCGCGCTGGGCATGGGCCGGCTGGCGCGGACCCACGGGGCCAAACGGACGATTCTCGCCTCGCTCGGCGTCTGGACGGTGATCCTGGCGGCCGGGTACTTCCTGCCCGCGAAGGCGCCGGTCTGGTTCTTCGCCCTCGCCGCGGCGATCGGCATGGTGCTCGGCGGCAGCCAGGCGCTGTCGCGTTCGCTGTTCTCGCACCTGGTACCGCGCGGCAAGGAGGCCGAGTACTTCGCCGCGTACGAGATGAGCGACCGCGGGCTGAGCTGGCTGGGGCCCCTGGTGTTCGGCCTCGCCTATCAGGTCACCGGCAGCTACCGGGACGCGATCCTCTCCCTGGTGGTCTTCTTCGTGATCGGTTTCGTGCTGCTCGCGAGGGTGCCGGTCCGCAGGGCCGTGGCCGAGGCGGGCAACCCCGTGCCGGACCGGATTTAGACGTGGAAGTGAAAGCGCGGTAGTGTACGCCGTTGGCCTGCCAGCCGGACCGTTACTGCGTGTCACAGAAACGAAAATGTCGGCTGACATCCAGCACCAGATGTGACAAACCGGGCACTGGTGGGTACGAAACCCTCGGCGAAAGCAGCGGCACGACGGCGACGTATGACCCGCAACGGGAATCTTTACCGCCGACCGGACGTTGATCGGAAGACGACGACAGCGACACCTGTCCTGTGGGCGACAAGCCCGGGAGGCACGATTCATGAGTGAGCGAGCTCTCCGCGGCACGCGACTTGTGGTTACCAGCTACGAGACGGACCGCGGCATCGATCTGGCCCCGCGCCAGGCGGTGGAGTACGCATGCCAGAACGGCCATCGATTTGAGATGCCGTTCTCGGTAGAGGCGGAAATTCCGCCGGAGTGGGAGTGCAAGGCGTGTGGCGCCCAGGCACTCCTGGTGGACGGGGATGGCCCCGAGGAGAAGAAGGGCAAGCCTGCGCGCACGCACTGGGACATGCTCATGGAGCGGCGCACACGCGAGGAGTTGGAGGAGGTGCTGGCCGAACGGCTGGCCGTCCTGCGCTCCGGCGCCATGAATATCGCGGTGCATCCGAGGGACAGCCGGAAGTCGGCCTGACCTGGTAGCACCGCCTCAACAGCACATGCGAGAAGCCGTGGGCCGCGACACACACAGTGTCGCGGCCCACGGCTTTCGTGTTCTCCGCCCGTCCCGCCGGCCGTCAGCGCCTCACGGTGCCAGGGGCGGGCGCGGTCCGTCCTGGCCGGGATCGCGGGGCGGGGCGGGCTCGTCGT
This sequence comes from Streptomyces niveus, assembly GCF_001723055.1. GTDB lineage: Bacteria > Actinomycetota > Actinomycetes > Streptomycetales > Streptomycetaceae > Streptomyces > Streptomyces niveus. The sequence continues at coordinate 13,081 of NZ_MDCR01000214.1, read as the reverse complement.
TCTTGATGACCTCGCCCTGGACGACCTTGCCGTCCGGGCGCTTCATCCTGGCCTGCTGAGCCTGCTGGAAGGCGTCGCCGAGACCTCCGGGGGGCGCGGCGCGCATACGGCGCTCCAGCGACCGCTCGACCCGCCGGCTGAGCAGGGAACGCACCGGCGGGATCAGGAGGATCAGACCGAAGGCGTCGGAGATCAGCCCCGGCAGCATGATCAGCAGGCCGCCCAGCATCAGGAAGCCGTTGCCGGAGCTGGTGTTCGCGCTCTCGTCGGCGTTCTCGGGGGCGTCGGGGTCCTGCTGCCGCCGCTGGGCCTGCTGAAGGGTCTCGCTGAGATTCCGGAAGGCCCGCCGGCCCGCCCGCTTCACGACCACCGAGCCCAGGATGCCGGCGCCGATCAGCAGGGCCACCACCGTCAGCGCGTTCGTCGCCTCGGCGACGACGGTCAGCAGCCAGATCTCGAGCACCAGCCAGAGGGCGATGCCCAGGGGGACAATTTTGCGCGCGCGTGAGCGCTGCGGAGCCGCGGGAGGCGGTGCGCCGGTCGTCATGATTCCAGTGTGCCTGGGAGCGGAGCGAGGTGTCGTACGGATCAGAGGGACTTGCGGCCCAGCATGCGGTTGGCCCGGGTCCCGACGCCCCACGCGGTGACCCGCCAGAGCGCTTCCACGAGGATGTCCCGGCTCATCTTGGAGTCGCCCAGTTCGCGGTCGACGAACGTGATGGGCACCTCCACGACATGGCAGCCGGCCTCGACGGCGCGGCGCGCGAGGTCGACCTGGAAGCAGTAGCCCTGCGAGGCGACCTCGTCCAGGCCGAGGCGGTCGAGCGTCTCCGTACGGAAGGCGCGGAATCCGCCGGTGATGTCGCGCAGCGGCAGACCGAGCAGGGCGCGGGAGTACGTGCTGCCGCCGCGGGAGATCATCTCGCGGGTCCGCGGCCAGTTCACCACCCGGCCGCCGGGCACCCAGCGCGAGCCGAGCACCAGGTCGGCGCTCTTGAGGGCGGTCAGCAGCCGGGGCAGTTCCTCGGGCTGGTGGGAGCCGTCGGCGTCCATCTCGACCAGGACGCCGTAGTCGTGCTCCATGCCCCAGTGGAAGCCCGCCAGATAGGCCGCGCCCAGTCCTTCCTTGCCCTTGCGGTGCAGGACGTGGACCTGGCTGTCGTCGGCTGCGAGTTCGTCGGCGAGCTTTCCGGTGCCGTCGGGGCTGTTGTCGTCGGCCACGAGGATGTCGGCCTCCGGGACCGCGGCGCGCACGCGGGCGACGGTCCGTTTGATGTTCTCCGCCTCGTTGAAGGTCGGGATGATCACCAAGGCTGCGCCGAGCGGGCCGTACTGCCTCTGACCACCGTCGTTCACAACTGCCCCTTAATCGCCGTACGCAGAAGTACCACCTTAGCGAGCACGCGGGGGGTCGCCGTCCACGCGGTGAGGGGTGTCGTACGGGGAAAGGGCGGGGGCGGCCGGAATCCGGCGGTCCGGCGGCCGGGCGTTCGGATCCGGGGCTCTGCGGATCGGGTCCCGGCGTCCTTCGGGCCGACCTGGGACCCGCCGGCTGCGGGTCGACCGAAAGCCGTTGTCTACTGAACGCCGGGGCCCTACCCGGGTCGCACCCGCCGACCGGCAGAAACCTTCCCTCGCCCCCGAGGCGCGGGCGCTGAGCCTGGCTCCCAGTGGTGGTGCGCCGGTGCGGCACACCGCCCCATGACCCAGCGGCGTTCGACGACTGCGTGGGAGTTTGCCGGTCGGACGTCCTTTGGTGGACCCGGCCGAACCTACCGGCCCGTGAGTGCTTGCTGTCAATACTCCTTCGACCTGCGGCATTTATCCGTTTCAGCAGGTCAGCGGGGAAGATCCGCTGGTCGCGACAGTGGCCGGTAAGCATCGGTCGGCCGTAGGGAAACGCGGGTACATCACTCGTTCGGTCGCACGAACACCGTCTCTCCGCCGACCACGGTCCGCAGACAGACCGGCAGGGGCGCGCCGGGGGTGAGATCGGGCAGGCCGGGCGTGCCCGAACGCGGGTCGGTGGACCAGCGGGCGACCCGGTCGTCGGGCGCCTGGACGATCAGTTCCTCGGTGCGCCAGATCGCGTAGTCGGCGGGCGCGCCGGGCACGAGCACCCCGGTGTCGTCCCGGCCGGCGGCGCGGCCCCCGCCGCGGGTGTGGGCGGTGAAGGCGGCGCGTACGGAGATCCGGTGGGCGGGTGTGCGGTGGAAGGCGGCGGCCCTGATGGTCCCCCAGGGGCCGAGCGCGGTCACCGGGCTGTCCGAGCCGAAGGCGAGCGGGACGCCGGCGCGCAGCAGGGCCGCGTACGGGTTGAGGGTGCCGGCGCGCGCCTCGCCGAGCCGGTCGGCGTACATGCCCTCCGTACCGCCCCACGCCGCGTCGAACGCGGGCTGGACGGAGGCGGTGAGGCCGAGTTCGGCGAAGCCGGCGACGGTTTCGGGGGTGAGCATCTCGGCGTGCTCGACGCGGTGGCGGGCGGCCCGGATCCGGGCGAGGCCGAGCCTCTCGGCGGCGGCGCGGGTCCCGGCGACGACGGCGCCGATCGCGGCGTCGCCGATGGCGTGGAACCCTGCCTGGAGTCCGGCCTCGGTGCAGGCCGTGACGTGGGCGGCGATGTCGGCGGCGTCGAGGTGCGCGGCGCCGGTGTGGGGCGCGTCGGCGTACGGCTCACTCAGCCAGGCGGTGTGCGAACCGAGCGAGCCGTCCACGAAGAGGTCGCCGGCCGCGCCGACGGCGCCGAGTGCGCGGACGCGGGCCGCGCCCTTGTCGTCGCTGAGGTGCTCGGCCCAGTAGCCGTGGACGCGCGGGCCGGGCTCGTCGCCGGCGAGCCGCAGCAGCCCGGTGAAGTCGTCCTCGGCGGAGATGTCGGGGCCGGCGCACTCGTGGAGCGTGCCGATGCCGAGGGAGGCCGCGTGGGCGCGCGCGGCGCGCTGCGCCTCGGTGCGCTGCGCGGGGGTCACGGCGGCGTGCGCGGCGGCGCGTACGGCGTGGTGGGCGTCGCCGGTCAGCGGGGCGTCCTGATGAAATCCGGCCAGTTCACTGACGCCGGGCACCTGGTCCAGCAGCGCGGTGCTCACGACGGCGGAGTGGACGTCGACGCGCGTCAGGTAGAGCGGCCTTCCGTCGGCCGCCTCGTCGAGCTCCCGGCGGCTGGGCGCCCGGCGCTCGGGCCAGCGCGCGGCGTCCCAGCCGTGCCCGATGAGCACCCGCTCACTGGGGTGCGCGGTGCGGTGGGCACGTACGAGCGCGAGCGCGTCCCCCAGGGTCCGTGCGCCGGACAGGTCGAGTCCGGTGAGAGCGAGGCCGGTCGCGGTGGTGTGGACGTGCGCGTCGGTGAACGCGGGGGTGACGAGGGCGCCTTCGAGGTCGACGGTCTCGTCGACACCGGAGGCGAAGGAGTCGGCGGCGCCTTCGGAGCCGACCCAGGCGACATGACCGCGTTCGACGACCATCGCGGTGGCGAAGGGGTCGGCGGGGCTGTGGACGTCTCCACCGCGCAGCAGCACGGTGCGGGGTTCGCTCTGGGGGGCGGCGCGATCGTTCATGCCGCCCAGTCTCCCGCCTGGGGGAACGTGCGGGGTACGCAGGGGTACGACGCGACCGCCTCGGCCCGCTGCCCGGTGTCGGCCTCAAGCGCCGGACGGCTGGTTTGACCTCCACCGTCCCCCGGCGAGTGAGCCGAAGGGCGCGCCGCTGCCGAAAGGGAGAGCGCGCACAGGTCCGCGAGGAACGAGTGGACCGAGCACGGTCGACCGTCGGCAGGGGCTCAAAGCGCCCGGAGGCGAACCGAGCCCCTAAAAATACGGCGGCCGGGACTCGTACGGGGTGGACAGGACCACCGTCGTGCGGGTGGAGACGCCCGCGAGGGTGCGGATGCGGGTCAGCAGGTGTTCGAGGTCCAGTGGGGTCGCCACCCGGACCTTGAGGATGTAGTTCTCCTCGCCCGCCACGCTGTGGCACGCCTCGATCTCGGGGATCGGGGCGAGCCGTTCCGCGATGTCGTCGGGTGCGCTGGGGTCGAACGGCTTGACCGAGATGAACGCGGTCAGCGGCAGTCCGACGGCTTCCGGGTCCACCACGGCGGCGTAGCCGCGTACGACGCCGCGCTGTTCCAGTCTGCGGACGCGCTGATGCACCGCCGAGGTGGACAGACCCGTGGCCTTGCCCAGGTCGGTGTAGCTCATCCGCCCGTCCTTGACGAGCAATTCCACGATCTGACGATCCAGCTCCTCCATGCGGTTCAACCTATTGCCCGGGGCGGCTTCCGGCACAGCTGACGGCGTACCGGATCATCACTTGCGTCAGGCATGTGACGAAGACCACAGGTATGTCGCGGGGTCCGTCGAGACCTTACGGTTACCTGCCTCGCGCGACGGGAATTGCTTGCTGTGGTCGAGGCCGCACGTGGCTGTCGGCCCACCCGAGGGGGAGTGCCTGAATGCAGAGCCTGAAGCGCGCCGGCCGTATCGAACCGGAGCCCGTTGATTCCGTCGAGGCCGATGAGCTCGACTTCTACGACACCTTCGAGATGTTCCGGGTCGTGTGCCCGGACTGCTCCCAGCCGATCGCCCTGCTGGCGGACGAGGACAGTCTGCCGGAGCACGCGCTGTGCCCCAGCCCGTGGAATCCGTTCGTCCTCACCGTGTGCGCGGGTACGGGCCGTTCGGCCTCGGAGGCCGGGGCGGCCGACGAGTCGCTCGACGCCCAGGAGCAGGACACCGCGCTGCTGCTGACGCTCCCTCAGGGGCTGGACTGGCGCACCCAGCCGTTCTCCCACGCGGGCGGCCCGAGTTCACGCCCCGTCAAGTTCCCGCTGCCGCACCTGCGTCGGCACGCCGCCTGACGCGAGAGCGGTCAATTCGCCCGACCCGTCCGCCGGTTGAACGGTGACCGACGGACGGGAGCGGCAGGGCGGACGGAGGGTCAGCGGGTCTCCGGGCCCGCGAGGTGACGGGCGATCACCATGCGCTGGATCTGGTTGGTGCCTTCGACGATCTGGAGCACCTTCGCCTCGCGCATGTAGCGCTCGACGGGGAAGTCGGCGGTGTAGCCGTAGCCGCCGAGCACCTGTACGGCGTCCGTGGTCACCTGCATCGCCGCGTCCGTGCAGAACAGCTTCGCCATCGCCGCCTGCCGGGAGAACGGCAGGCCGGCGTCGCGCAGCCGCGCCGCCGCGAGGTACAGGGCTCGGCCCGCCTCGACCCGGGTGGCCATGTCGGCGAGCATGAAGCGCAGCCCCTGGAAGTCGGCGATGGGGCGGCCGAACTGCCGGCGTCCCGTCGCGTACTCCACGGCCCCGTCCAGGGCGGCCTGCGCGACGCCCACGGCGCAGGCGGCGATGCCGAGCCGGCCCGAGTCGAGGGCGGAGAGGGCGATCGCGAAGCCCTGGCCCTCGTCGCCGATCCGCCGGTCGTCGCCGATCCGGACGCCGTCGAAGTGGAGTTGGGCGGTGGGTGAGCCCTTCATGCCCATCTTCTTCTCGGGCGCGGCGGCGACCAGGCCGTCGGCGTCGCCGGGTACGAGGAACGCCGAGATGCCGCCGGCGCCCGCGCCGCCGCTGCGCGCGAGGACGGTGTAGAAGTCGGCGACGCCGCCGTGGGTGATCCAGGCCTTGGTGCCGGTGATCAGCCAGTCGTCGCCGTCTCTGACGGCCTTGGTGCCCAGCGAGGCGGCGTCGGAGCCGGACGCGGGCTCGGAGAGGCAGTACGCGCCGAGCAGGCCGCCGCCCAGCATGGCGGGGAGGTGGGCGGCCTGCTGGCCGGGGGTGCCGTACGAGGCGAGGGCGTGGCAGGCCAGGGAGTGGACGCTGACGCCGAGGCCGACGGTGAGACGGGCCGCGGCGAGCTCTTCGAGTACTTGGAGGTAGACCTCGTACGGCTGGTCGCCGCCGCCGTGTTCGGAGTCGTACGGGAGGCCGAGCAGTCCTGATTCGGAGAGGAGGGAGAAGGTCTCCCGGGGGAAGTGCCCCGCCTCTTCCTCTTCGGACGCCCTGGGGACGATCTCCCGCTCGACGATGTCGCGTACGAGTGTGAGCAGGTCCTTGGACTCCTCGGTGGGCAGTTGACGTTCCACCGTTCGCGGGGCGCGGTCGGACATGGCGGCGCTCTCCTCCCTGTCGGGACGCTACGACGGGGCGCGCGCGCTGGGTGTGGCGGCGGCCGTCGGTCGGGTCGAGGCCCGGGGATGTCCCCGGACAGGAATACTGCCCGGCCGATGGTGCCTTCCCGGATCACGGGAGCGGCTGACCTGCGGCTGTGGCGCGTTGAGTATGCCTGATCGGCGGGGTGCAGTCACGGGAGGCCAACGGCCGTTGAGGTTCCGCTTGGCTTCCGTTCACCCGGCGTCGCGTCCGGGGCGGTCGTACGTCCGGTCTCCGTCGCGCCTCATCGGGAAGTTGGTCCGAACCATTGACCCACTGGTCTAGTCCTTCTACGGTCCCCGTGAACACATTTCGCGTCCATGCCAAGTCGAGCCGACTTCATGGACCTCGATCTCCCTCCCCACGAGGAGACCTCATGCTCAGACCGCACCGTCCCCGCACCCGTTTCCGGGCGCTCGTCGCAGCGGCTTGTACGGCCGTTCTCGGCGTATCCCTGCTCGCCGGCGCCGGTACCGCCGCCGCGGACCAGGAGAAGGCTCCGGCGGCCCCCACAGCCGCCGGTGAGAAGGTCATCGGATACTTCGCCAACTGGGGTGTCTACCAGCGCAATTACCATGTCAAGAACATTCAGACCTCAGGGTCCGCCGCCAAGCTGACGCACATCAACTACGCGTTCGGCAACGTCCAGGGCGGCAAGTGCACCATCGGTGACTCCTTCGCCGACTACGAGAAGGCCTACACCGCCGACCAGAGCGTCGACGGGGTCGCCGACACGTGGGACCAGCCGCTGCGCGGCAACTTCAACCAGCTGCGCAAGCTCAAGGCGGCCAACCCCGGCCTCAAGGTGATCTGGTCGTTCGGCGGCTGGTCCTGGTCGGGCGGGTTCGGTGAGGCGGCGAAGAACCCGGCCGCGTTCGCCAAGTCCTGCCACGACCTGGTCGAGGACCCGCGCTGGGCCGATGTCTTCGACGGCATCGACGTCGACTGGGAGTACCCGAACGCCTGTGGTCTGACCTGCGACACCAGCGGGCCCGACGCGTTCACGAACATGGTCTCGGCGCTCCGTACGGAGTTCGGCGGCGACCTGGTCACGGCGGCCATCACCGCCGACGCGTCCGACGGCGGCAAGATCGACGCCACGGACTACGGCGCGGCGGCGCGGTACCTCGACTGGTACCTGCCGATGACGTACGACTTCTTCGGCGCGTTCGCGGCACAGGGCCCCACGGCCCCGCACTCGCCGCTGACGTCGTATCCGGGCATCCCGCAGGAGGGCTTCAACTCCGACGCGGCGATCACCAAGCTGAAGGCCAAGGGCGTTCCCGCCGAGAAGCTGCTGCTCGGCATCGGCTTCTACGGTCGCGGCTGGACCGGCGTCACCCAGGCCGAGCCGGGCGGTACGGCGACGGGGGCGGCCCCCGGCACGTACGAGGCGGGCATCGAGGACTACAAGGTCCTGAAGAACACCTGCCCGGCCAACGGGACGGTGGCCGGTACGGCGTACGCGCACTGCGGCAACAACTGGTGGAGCTACGACACCCCGGCCACCATCGGCACCAAGATGAACTACAAGAACGAGCAGGGCCTGGGAGGCACCTTCTTCTGGGAGCTGAGCGGGGACACGGCCGACGGTGAGCTGATCAAGGCGATCAACTAGACGGTCGGACAGCGGAGTTGACGGCGGGGGCGGGGCTCACGGGCTCCGCCCCCGTTCACGTCTCGCGGCCCGTCGCGTCTCGCCGCCGGTGTCAGTTCCCGCGGCCGGTGTACGGGCGGAAGTCCGGGTCCGGCGGCGGCGCCGGGCACTCGGGCGCGAACTCCTCGATCGTGTCGAACGTGTGCCGCAGCATCCGCACCAGCAGATCGCGCGGGATCTCCCGCGTCAGCTCCTCGCGGTGCTCCAGCCATTCGAGGGTCAGCCACTCCACGCTGCTGAGCCAGCCCAGCAGTGCGAGTCTGGCGATCGGCGGGATGTCCTGGCGGCCGTAGGCGCCCTCGGCGACGGTGGAGACCAGTCCCGTACGCACCGCGTCGCGGATCGCCTGCACCTGGGTGTCGAAGCCGACGCCGCCCGTGATGATCGTGCGGTAGGCGGCCTCGTTGAACTCGGCGAACCGGAGGTACGCCTCGACGGTGCGCTGGACGCGCTGGGTGTTCGGCAGGTCGACGCCGCCCGACGCGAGCGAGACCAGCTCCATCACCGAGTCCTCGATGATGGCGAGGTAGTAGCCGCGCTTGTTCTTGAAGTAGTAGTAGATCAGCCCTTTCGCGACACCGGCGTGCTGGGCGATGTCGTCCATCGACAGGGCGTCGTACGACGTGTCGGCGAACAACTTCCGGCCGGTGGCGATGAGTTCGGAGCGGCGCAGTTGCGCCCGCTCGCTCTCGCCACGCTGCTGCCTGGTGTTCACGTCCGCGCTTTCCGGTCTCGGCTGTCACAGGAGATCCGCCGCAGTATTGCAGACCCGCTGGCGGGGGCCGGGTCCGGCCGTCGCGGTGATCGACGCTCACGCGCACGCGGGCGGCGCCGGGGGACATGAGTTCACTCCTGCTCCCCGGCGCCTCCCCGGACGGCTCAGCGCACGCCGACCGCCGCCAGTGCGCCCCGCTGGGCGGCCGTGGGCTCCAGGGGCCAGTACAGGTAGCAGACGCCACCGGTGCCCGAGGACACGGCGCCCGACGCGTTGTACCGCTTGGTCCGGAGCCAGATATTTTCCCACTCGCGGCGCTTGTAGACCCGCCGTACGGCCGTGTTGCTCGGCGAGGCCGGGTCGTTGGCGATCACGTCGCCCTCCGCCGTGAAGCCGATCACGGTCATCAGATGGCCGGAGGTGCCGTAGCCCGCGCCGGTCAGCTCGCTCGACAGGAAGGACTGTGACGTTATGACCGGGATGCCCGCGCGGATCAGCCGCTCCACGTCGGTGAGCGAGCCGAGCCGGGTGACGACGGCGTTCATGTCCCGGTAGCTCGTCGCGTACGCCGCGTTGAACGGCCAGTTTCCGCAGCCGTCGTACTGGTAGTCGAAGGTGTACCGGGCCGCGTGGCAGACCTGCGGGTCGGCGAAGGCCGGGTTCACCCACGCCAGGTCGGCGGCGGTGGGCTTACGGCCCCAGTACTCGATGATCATCTGCGAGGAGGTGGGGCTGCACCAGGCCTCGCCGCCGTTGTCGTACTCCGGGTACTGCCCGACGTGCGTGTTCTGCGAGTAGCGCGGCACGGTCAGCTCGCGCGCCACGACGTGTTCGGCCGCCGGGACGGTGAACCGGTCGGGGATGTCGGAGGCCATCGCGCCGACCCGGTGGACCGTGGGCGTGAGCGTCGTGCCCGGCTTGCGGTAGAGCGTGAGGCGGAGCTGGTACGAGGCCAGCCGCAGACCGCTCGCCGGGGCGTCGATGGCGAACGTGTCGGTCCAGACGCTGCTGCGGTCGTCGCTCTGGCCGTCGACGGACGTGCGGTGGATGTCGCCGTCGCCGGACGCCCAACGGCCCATCACGTACCAGGGCGTCGCCGTGCCGTCGGAGTAGGTGCCGCGCAGTTCGGTCTGGATCCAGGTGCCCGCGGGGGTGTCGGCGTTCCAGGAGGCGATCGCCTCGGTGGCCGGGACCTTGGAGCGGTGGACGGGCGAGGTCCAGGTCGCGTACTCCCAGGTGCTGGTCCTGCCGGTGTGCGGGTCAGCGTAGTCGGTGCTGCCCGCGGGGGTGGCGACGACCAGGCCGGGCCGGCCGCCGGTCAGGACCTTGACGCCGTTGCCCGTGCCGCCGCGCCAGTCGGTGGCCGAGGTCCAGAACCGGTTGTCGACCTGGGTGCTCGCACGGCGGTGGGCGGCCGGCGGAGCCGGGCGCGCGGACGGGGCGCTCGCGAGGGCGGGCGCGGCGGCGGAGAGGGCGCCCGCGCCGGCCGCGGCGAGCGCGGTGGCGAGCACCGTACGGCGCGACGCCGGGCTGTTCCGGGAAGGAGCTGGGTTGTTCATGGGACCCCCGGGTCAGTGGTCGGGTGCACAACAGTTCGTCAACTATCGCGGGTCCCGAACGGCTTCGGCCAGAGATTCGTCTCGCGTCGCCGGACCAATATTGGTCTGCACCAGTGGCGTCGACGGCCCCTCCGCGGCCGGGCCGCCCGCGCCCGGCCCGGGGCCGGAGGCACCGCCGCCCCGCGCATAGGGTGGCCGGGTGGACGACCTCACCGAAGCCGCCATGACCCTGCGCGCGCTGCCGCCCTCCTGCGGCCCGGTGCGGCTGGTCGCGATCGACGGCCACGCCGGTTCCGGCAAGAGCACCTTCGCGTCCCGGCTCGCCGCCGCGCTCGGCGGGGCGCCCGTACTGCGGCTGGACGACCTGGCGACGCACGACGCGTTCTTCGACTGGACGGAGCGGCTCGCCGACGACGTGCTCGGACCGCTCTCGCGCGGCGCGACCGCGCGGTACGCGCCGTACGACTGGACCTCGCGGGGCTTCGGCGCGCCCCGTACGCTGCGCGCCGCGCCGGTCGTGCTGATCGAAGGAGTGGGCGCGGGGCGGGCCGCCGTACGGCCCTGGCTCGCCCGCCTGCTGTGGATGGACCGGGGCGCCGAGGAGTCCTGGCGGCGGGGCCGGGCGCGCGACGGATCGGCCCTTTCGGCCTTCTGGGACGGCTGGACGCGGGCGGAGACCCGCCATTTCGAGACGGATCCGTCACGCCCGTTCGCCGACGCTCTGGTGCGTGAGTGGCAGGAGGGATACAAGTGGCTGCCCGGAATTCCGGCGATAGCGCCACAGGTTGAACCTGTCACCCACCGTGACGGGTCATTCCCTCCGTACTGAGCAGTCGGAAATCAGCCCCGAAGGTGCCTCAACTCGGCTTGACCAAGGGGTGGGACAGGTCTTACGTTCTCAATGTGCGGCTTTTCGGAGCCGCCGCAGACGCGAAGCCCCCGGTTGTTCCCCCGTGATCGGGGGCTTCGTTCTGCCCTCTTCGCCGTCTCTCCGGCCCCGCCTCTCACTCAGCGATCACCCTGGGTCACCGGTGTGTGCGCGGCGGCTGCGCCCTTAGTCGCGCCCCCTCTACGCAGGTACGATGCTTCCTGGTGGGGTCAATTCCCGTCCACGACAAGGTGGTTCAGCACGCTCTGCCGACGGGCGCCTGCCCGGCGGGACATCACGGGGTCATGGTTTGTGGGGGGCCGGATGGACATCGGCACGCAGGGCGCTGGCGCCCCGGCCGATCTCGCGTGGGTGCGTGGTGTGGACGCCTACACGATGGGGGCGTATCCACAGGCGGAGGATGAGTTCCGGGAGGCCGTACGGCTCGATCCCGGAATGGCCGACGGCTGGCTCGGGTTGCACGCGCTGCGCGTCGACACCACGACCGCGCTGCTGAACATGTACCGCCACCGTGACCGCTTCGGCGAGCAGCGCTCCCGGCACCGTCGCACACTCAACTCCTGGTACTGGCTGGGCTGGTGGGTCCAGCCCGTGCTGGAGAGCCGGCGCGATCTGCTGCTCGCGCACGCCTCGCACTGGCTCGACGGGCGCCATGTGCCGGAGCTGGACCGGGCGCTGGCCGGCCTGCCGCCCGTGGACGCCGATCCGCACGTGCGCTTCCTGCACGCCTGCCGCGCCTATCTGGTCAAGGACTGGGACCAGTTGGTGCGCCACACCGAATCCCTCGTCAACGACCCGCTGTTGGGCATCGAGGCGGGTCTCTTCGGCGGGATGGCACGCGTCCGGCTGGAGATGTACGGACAGGCCGAGCCGCTGCTCTCGACCTCGCTCATGCGATGTCGCAGCGAGCAGCCGCAACGCAAGGAGCTGCGCTACTGGCTGGCCCGCGCGCACGAGGGGACCGGGCGCAGCGCCGCCGCGCTGCCCCTGTACCGGGCCGTGCACCGTATCGACCCCACGTTCATGGACACCGCCGCCCGGCTCGCGGCGATCACCGACTCCGACGGCTACGACGGGGCGGACGAGTCGGCCGGACTGGCCTCCGTCGCGCTGGCCGGCTTCGGCCAGGACGTGGCGGACGCGGCGGCCGACGGCGAGTATCCGCAGGGCGCCGATCCACGGCCGGGCGTCGAGGCGCAGCCTCCGTACGGGGTGGGTGTTCCCGTGAACCCGGTGAACCCGGCGGACGCGGCCGATGCGGCCGACGGGATACGGGAGAAGGCCCGGGTACCGGCGCAGCCCCCGCCCCCGCAGTTCCCCGACCGGCCCACCGATCCGGTCCTGCTCGCCGAAGCACTGGCGGAGCTGGAGCGGATGGTCGGTCTGGAACCGGTCAAGCGGCAGGTCAAGGCGTTGTCCGCGCAGCTCAACATGGCCCGGTTACGCGCCGGTCAGGGCCTGCCCGTACAGCCGCCCAAACGTCACTTCGTCTTCTCCGGCCCCTCGGGCACGGGCAAGACGACCGTCGCGCGCATCCTCGGCCGGGTCTTCTACGCGCTGGGGCTGCTCGGCGGGGACCATCTGGTGGAGGCCCAACGGGCCGATCTGGTGGGCGAGTTCCTGGGCCAGACGGCGGTCAAGGCGAACGAGCTGATCGACTCGGCGATCGGCGGCGTGCTGTTCGTCGACGAGGCGTACAGCCTCGCCAACTCCGGTTACAGCAAGGGCGACGCCTACGGCGACGAGGCCCTTCAGGTGCTGCTCAAGCGCGCCGAGGACAACCGCAACCATCTCGTGGTGATACTCGCCGGCTATCCGGAGGGCATGGACCGGCTGCTCGCCACCAACCCCGGGCTCTCCTCCCGCTTCACGACGCGCGTCGACTTCCCCAGCTACCGCCCCCTGGAGCTGACCGCGATCGGCGAGGTACTGGCCGCCGAGAACGACGACGTGTGGGACGAGGAGTCCCTGGACGAGCTCCGCAGCATCAGCGGGCATGTGGTCGACCAGGGGTGGATCGACGAGCTGGGCAACGGCCGCTTCCTGCGGACGCTGTACGAGAAGAGCTGCGCGTACCGCGATCTGCGGCTCTCCGGCTACAGCACCACACCGGGAC
>NZ_MDCR01000213.1 GCF_001723055.1 Streptomyces niveus | reverse complement strand
GGATGCGGGAGCGGGTCGGTCTGCTGGGCGGCCGGCTGAGCGCCGGACCGCGCCCGGAGGGCGGTTTCCGGGTGGCGGCGTGGCTGCCGGTGCCGGTGGCGGTCGTGGAGAGCGGCGTGCGCGCGGGGACGGAGGCGGCCCGGTGACGGCCGACGAGACCGCCGGGGGCCCGGTCCGTGTCGTGCTGGCGGACGACCAGCCGCTGATCCGGTCCGGGCTGCGTGTCCTGATCGCCGACCATCCCGACCTGGACGTCATCGGGGAGGCGGGGACGGGCGCGCAGGCGGTGCGCCTGGTCAGGGAGTTGCGGCCGGATGTCGTCGTGATGGACATCCGGATGCCCGGCATGGACGGTATCGAGGCGACGGGGCTGATCACCGCCGGTCCGGAGTCGGCGCGGGTGGTCGTGCTGACGACGTTCGACGACGACGAGTACGTGTACGCGGCGCTGCGCGCCGGGGCGAGCGGCTTCCTGATCAAGGACATGTCCCTCGAAGGCATCCTGTCGGCGATCCGGGTGGTGGCGGCCGGTGAGGCGCTCATCGCCCCGAGCGTCACGCGCCGGCTGATCGAGGAGTTCGCCGCCCGCCCCGAACCGGCCCCGCCCGCGCGGGCGGTGGCGGGCATCACGGGGCGGGAGCGCGAGGTGCTGGTCCTGGTCGGGCGCGGCATGTCCAACAGCGAGATCGCCGAGCGCCTCGTCATCAGTGTGGCCACGGCGAAGGCGCACGTGGCCCGGCTGTTCAGCAAGCTGGAGGCCCGCGACCGGGTCCAACTCGTCATCATCGCCTACGAGATGGGCCTGGTGGCGCCGCCCCGGTGAGCCCCTGGCGGGGCGGGGTCCGTCCGCCGGCTGGTCGCTGCCGGGGCTGCGCCTAACGGGTGATCAGCCGCGTCCGCCGGCGCACTGCGCGCCCCTTCCCGGGGAGCCTCCTCCCGTAACGGCCGAGGACGATCCGCGACCCCCGAGAGAGAATGAGGCGAGGCCCGATGAGCAGCCTCCTGGAAACGCTGCCCGACGACGAGCGGCGCCGGCTGGGCCACACCCGGTCCGGCGCCCTGCTGGCGTCCGCGCCGATACTCGCCACCCTGACCGACCGGCGGATCTTCGGCGACGGCTGGATGTTCGAGCGGAAACTGGACGGCGTGCGGGTGCTCGCCGTGCGGGACGCCTCGGGTGTACGGCTGCTGTCGCGCACCGGACGGCGGCTCGACGCCACCTACCCCGAGATCGTGGACGCCCTGGCCGCACAGGACTGCCCCGACTTCACGGTGGACGGCGAGGTCGTCGCGTACGCCCACGGCCGTACCGACTTCGCCCTGCTCCAGCGGCGGATGGGGATCGACGACGCCCGCCGGGCGCGCGCCACCGGGGTGGCCGTCACGTACTACCTCTTCGATCTGCTGCGGCTCGACGGCGCCGATCTCACCGCGATCTCGCTGCGCTCGCGCAAGTCGCTGCTGCGCAGGGCGCTGACCTTCCGGGCGCCGCTGCGCTTCACACCGCACCGCAACGCGGGCGGTCAGGAACTGCTGGACCGGGCGTGCGCCGACGGCTGGGAGGGTCTGATCGCGAAACGCGCGGCGGGGAGGTACGAGCCCCGGCGCTCGTCGGGCTGGCTGAAGCTCAAGTGCGAGCGGGGGCAGGAGTTCGTCATCGGCGGCTACACGGAGCCGTCCGGCTCCCGTGTCGGCTTCGGCGCGCTGCTCCTCGGTCATTACGAGGACGGTCGGCTGCGCTACGCGGGCAAGGTGGGTACGGGGTACGACCACGCGACGCTGGTGGAGCTGCACCGGCGGCTGGCCGAGGCGGCGACGCCCCGGTCACCGTTCGCCGATGTGGTCAAGGAGCGGGCTCCGCACTGGTCGGAGCCGCTGCTCGTCGCGCAGATCGCGTTCACCGAGTGGACCAGGGACGGGATGCTGCGGCACCCGAGATTCGTGGGGCTGCGGGACGACAAGGACCCGAGGGACGTGGTGCGGGAGAGACCGGCGTGACCCACCGGGCCGCCCGGTCGCCGGACGTGCGGCTGTCAGCCGTCCGTCCGGCGGTCGGGCTCGAACGTGTGTCACGTCGCCTGTCGCCCGCTGCGGGCGGGCAGCTTCCAGCCGGGCCGGATGAAGTGGCACGTGTACCCGTCGGGGTAGCGGACCAGATAGTCCTGGTGCTCGGGCTCCGCCTCCCAGAAGGCACCCGCCTCGGCCACCTCGGTGACGACCGTCCCCGGCCACAGGCCGGACGCCTCGACGTCGGCGATCGTGTCCTCGGCGATCCGCTTCTGCTCGTCGCCGATGTAGTAGATGGCCGACCGGTAGCTGAGGCCGATGTCGTTGCCCTGACGGTTGAGCGTCGTGGGGTCATGGATCTGGAAGAAGTATTCGAGGATCTGGCGGTAGCTGGTCTTCTCGGGGTCGAAGACGATCTCGATGCCCTCGGCGTGCGTGCCGTGATCGCGGTACGTCGCGTTCGCGACATCGCCACCGGTGTAGCCGACCCTGGTGGAGATCACCCCCGGCAGACCGCGAATCAGGTCCTGCATTCCCCAGAAGCAGCCGCCCGCGAGGACCGCTTTCTCCGTAGCCGTTTCTGTGCTCATGTATGACTCCCTCCTCTGTACACACGGTACTGCGCGGACGGCCCGCTCAGCCGGTCAGCCGGTCACCGAGCGGGCTGCGGCGGTAGAGCACCTGCCGGCCGTCGCGCGCCCTGGTCACCAGTCCGGTCGCGTGCAGCACCCGCAGATGCTGGGACACGGCGCTGGGGGTCACCCGGAACCGGCGGGCGATCTCGACCGTGGGCAGCGGTTCGCCGAGGAGGTCGAGCAGCCGTGCGCGGGTCGCGCCGAGGAGCGAGACGAGCGCGGGCGCGTCGGGGGTGGGAGCCGGGGTCCAGAGCGTGGCGACGCCCCGGCTGGGATAGACCAGCAGCGGCGGTTCCTCGGCGCTGACGGGCGGCGCGGGTTTGTGGGCGAAGGCGGACGGCACCAGGAGCAGTCCCCGGCCGGACGCCTGCGCGTCGTAGTGGCTGATCATCTTGTCGATGGACAGGACGCCGTCGCTCCAGCGCAGATTCGGATGCATGTCGGCGAACAGCAGACGGGCGCCGCCGACGGCCAACTGCCGTGCCCGGTACGTCATGTCGGCTTCCAGCAGCAGTCGCATCCGCCGCCACGCGGGCTCGACGGCGAGCTGCCAGTACTGCCGCAGAAGCGCGCAGAGCGTGTCGCGGAGCGCGGCGACCGGCGCGTCGTCGGGGGCCGTGGCGTCCCGCAGGGCGTCGGGGAGCGGGCCGGGGGCGTGGACCGCGGTCAGGTCGCGGCGTACGAGGGCGGGCGGGGTCCGCCGTACGGTGGCCAGCTCCTCCTCGAAGGACGGGGCGAAGCTCGTGGGGCGCGGCGTCAGGAAGTCGGGCAGGGTCAGCCGGTCGCCGACCACGGACATCAGCGGGCCGATGTCCGGTGCCGTGCCGCGCAGGCTTTCGAGCACCGATCTGCGCCACGGCAGGTGCAGTGCGAAGAGTCCGGGATCGCGCAGCACCCGCAGACTCAGCACGGTCTCGTTCAGGGGCGAGAGCGCGAACCGGGTGTCCGCGAGGTCCTCGACGCCGAGCCGGTAGCTGATCATTAAGCCATACGCTACATCTGTTGGCGGGCGCGCGGCGGTGCCGTGGACTGCCCGCATGACATCGACAGCGACAACTACAGCCGCACCCACGGCGATCGTGACCGGCGCGGCACGCGGTATCGGCGCGGCCGTGGCCCTGCGGCTGGCCCGTGACGGTATGGCGGTCGGCGTGGTCGACCTGGACGAGGCGGACTGCGCGGCCACGGTCGAGGCCATCGAACGCGCCGGCGGGTCGGCGACTGCGGTCGGCGCGGACGTGGCCGACGAGGACGCGGCGACCGCCGCCGTCGCCCGCGTCACCGCCGTACTGGGGCCGCCGACCGTACTGGTCAACAACGCCGGGATCGGCCCCCGCGCCGAGCTCGTGGACCTGACCACCGAGCAGTGGGACACGGTCCTGGGGACCAATCTGCGCGGTCCCTTCCTCCTGACCCGGGCGGTGGGCCCGCACATGATCGCGGCCGGCTGGGGGCGGATCGTCAACATGTCGAGCATCTCGGCGGTCGGTGACAAGGCCCGTGTCGACTACGGCAGTTCGAAGGCCGGACTGATCGGCTTCACCAAGTCGCTCGCCCTCCAGCTGGGGCGGCACGGCGTCACCGCCAACGCCATCGCCCCTGGCTTCGTCGTGAGCGACATGACGCGGGCGTCGGCGCGCCGGCTCGGCGTGGACTTCGAGGAGTTCCGGCCCGACGCGGAGCGCGCCATCCCCGTCGGGCGGGTGGGCGTGCCGGAGGACATCGCGTACGCGGCGTCGTTCCTGGTGGGCCCCGAGGCGGGGTTCGTGTCGGGCCAGGTGCTGTACGTCGCGGGCGGGCCGGTCGACTGAGGTGGGCGCCGAGCTGAACCGTCGTACGCTCCTGATCCTCGCCGTGACCTGCGGCGTGGCCGTGGGCAACATCTACTTCCCGCAGGCGGTGGGCCCGCTGATCGCCGCCGGGCTCGACACGTCCCCCTCGTCCGCCGCGCTCGTGGTGACGGCCACTCAGATCGGTTACACGGCCGGTGTCTTCCTGCTGGTGCCGCTCGGCGACCGACTCCCGCACCGCCCGTTCCTGGTCACGCTGCTCGCGCTCACCGGGGTGGGGCTGCTCGTCGCGGGCTGCGCGCCCGCGCTGCCGCCGCTGGTCGCCGCCGGCGCGTTCGTCGGGGTCATGTCGGTGGCCGCCCAGATCGTCGCGCCGCTGGCGGCGGGGCTGGTGGCGCCGGAGCGCCGTGGAGCGGTGATGGGCACGCTGCTGAGCGGTTCGATCGGCGGCATGCTGCTGGCCCGCACCTTCGGCGGGTCGCTCGGCGAGTGGCTGGGGTGGCGTGCGCCGTATCTGGTGGCGGCCGTCCTGGTGCTGCTCCTCGCCGTGGTCCTCTTCCGCGCCCTGCCGGTCACGACGCCGTCGTCACGGGAGCCGTATCCGGCGCTGCTCGCCGCGTCGGTACGGCTGCTGCGTACAGAGCCCGAGCTGCGCCGCTCCTGCCTCTACCAGGCGACGGTCTTCGCCGGCTTCTCCGCCGTCTGGACCTGTGTGGCGCTGCTGCTCAGCGGTCCGGCCTACGGGCTGGGCGCGCAGGCGGTCGGCTCACTCGCCCTGATCGGCGCGGCGACGATGCTCTGCACCCCGCTCGCCGGGCGCCTGGTGGACCGCCAGGGGCCGGACCCGGTGAATCTCCTCTGTCTGCTGGGGGTCGTGCTCTCGGCGGCGCTGCTGGTCCCCGGCGACCTGGGCGGTACGCGGGGACTGGCCGCGCTGGTCGTCGGGACGCTGCTGCTGGACGTCGCGATGCAGTCGGGCATGGTGGCCAACCAGGCCCGCGTCCTGGCCCTGCGTCCCGATGCCCGCAGCAGGCTGAACACCGCGTACATGACGTGCTCCTACCTCGGCGGCAGCGCCGGCTCCTGGCTCGGGGTGTGGGTCTACGGCCGGGCCGGGTGGCGGGGTGTGTGCGCGCTCGTGGCGCTGCTCGCCGGGCTCGCGCTCGTACGTCATCTGCTGACGGCGTACGGCCGCAGGGCCCTGCCCCGGAAGCCGGCGCAGGCGCAGGCGCAAGCGCAGGCGGAGGCAGCGGCGCCCGTTCAGGACTTGTGCAGCCGGGCGTCGAGTTCGTGGGCCGACAGTTCGACGAGGTAGCCGTCGGTGTCGGGCTGGTGTTTGCGGCCTCCGCCGCCGAGGTGGCCGGCGTTCACCGGGTCGAAGCCGATGTCACGGATCAGACCGGCCACCACGGCCACGGCCTCCTCGTCGTCGCCCGAGATCGGGATGGCCAGGCGGGCCGGGTCGCCCTTGGGGCGGCCCCGGTCGCGCAGGACCTCCCACGCGATGGCGTTGAACGCCTTGACCAGGTTGGAGTCCGTCAGCGCCCGTACCTTCTCGCTGGAGGTGGTGGAGTCGTCGTCCAGGTCGGCCTCGTGGCCGTCGCGCTGCGGGTAGTAGTTGCAGGTGTCGATGACGACCTTGTCGCGCAGCTGGGCGGCGGGCAGGTCGCGGATGTGCCCGTACGGGATCGACACGACGACCACCTGGCCGAACCGGGCGGCCTCCTCGGCGCTGACCGCGCGCAGGGGGCCGCCGATCGAGGCGACCAGTTCCGTGAGCGTCTCGGGGCCGCGTGAGTTCGCGAGGGCGACGTCGTGGCCGATTCCGGCGAAGTGCCGGGCCAGCGTCGAGCCGATGCGGCCCGCTCCGATGATTCCGATGCGCATGGTGCCTCTCCTGCCTGGATGGTCGTGGGCCCGCCCGGTACGGCCCCGCCTGCCGATGCCCTCGCCTGCTACGGGTCGCCTCCATGGGTAGCCGAATGACGGCGCCCCAAACTTGCCGGAACGCGGGCCCGGACTCACCCTGAGGCTGCGGGCCACGGCCGGTGCGGCAGGCGCCGGGGGCGGTGACGTCCGGAGAGGATCACGCCATGCACCACGACGAGCTGATCGGCAAGATTCAGGCGCTCGCCCAACTGCCGGACCGTGGATCCACCGAGCGGGCGACCCAGGCCGTGCTGCGGACGCTGGGCGAGCGGCTGCCGGCCGGGCTCGCCGATCATGTGGCCGCGCAGCTGCCGCCGGATCTGGCCGCCGCTCTGCGGCTGCCCGCGGAGTTCGCCGTGGCGCGGGGGCAGGACGCGGGCTCCGGCGAGCGGTTCGACCTGATCGCCTTCACCGGCCGGGTCGCTGACCGGGCGGGCACCACGGAGGACGCCGCGCTCCGTGAGTCGGCCGCCGTGCTGGAGGTGCTGGACGCCGCCCTCGCGCCCGAGCTGATGAACAAGATCGCCGCCGCGCTGCCGGTGGACATCGGCGCGCTGCTGCCGTCCGGCCGGGCCGGCGGGGACGTGGGCTGACCGGGGCGCACCCGGACAGGAAGCCGAGAGGAAGGGCAATTCGTGGACGCTCGTGAGCGTGAACCCGTGCTGGTGGCGGACGCCGGGTCGGCCAGCGTGCACCTGACCGTCTTCGCGAACGACGGCACGGCCCTCGCCTCGTACGACGACATGTCGACCGCGGGCGACAACATGGCGGACCAGCTGCGGGACCTGCTCAGATACGCCCCGGCGCCCACGGCGGTCGGTCACCGGATCGTGCACGGCGGCCCGGAACTGCGGCACCACACCCTGGTCGACGACGGTGTCCGCGACGCCCTTCAGCGCACGGCCGATCTCGCGCCCGCGCATGTCCCGCCGGCCCTGCGCGTACTGGACGCCGCGCGTGAGCTGCTGCCGAACGTGCCGCACGTCGCCTGCTTCGACACCGTCTTCCACGCCGGACTGCCCGCGGCGGCGCGGGAGTTCGCGGTGCCGGAGACCTGGCGCGGCGAGTTCGGCGTACGGCGTTACGGGTTCCACGGCCTGTCGTACGCGTGGGCGCTGGCCCGTACGGCGGAACTGCTCCGGCAGCGGCCGAGGAGGCTGCGGGTCGTCATCGCGCATCTCGGCGGCGGCTGCTCGGTGTGCGCCGTGCGTGGTGGCACGAGCGTCGACACCACCATGGGTTTCACTCCACTGGACGGTCTGGTGATGAGCCGTCGCAGCGGCGCCGTCGACCCGGGGGCGCTGATCTGGCTCCAGACCCGGCACGGCCTGTCCGCCGAGGAGATCGACGACGCGCTCAACCACCATTCGGGGCTGCTGGCCCTGTCCGGGAGCTCGGGCGACACGCGGGACCTGGTACGCGACCGCGCGGCCGGCGACGAGCGGGCCGCGCTGGCGCTGGACGTCTTCACCCATCACTGCCGCCGTGGCATCGCCGCGATGGCCGCGTCCCTGGACCGCGTCGACGCGCTGGTGTTCACCGGCGAGATCGGCGAGGACCAGCCGGAGGTACGCGAGGAGGTCTGCGCCGGGCTCGGCATCCTCGGCGTCTCCGGCGGCCTGCGGGTACCGGAGGCGGGCGACGACGCGCCGGCCCACCTGGTCAGCGCACCGGAGGCGGCGGTTCCGGTGGTGGTCGTGCCGACGGGGGAAGCGCGCCAGATCGACGGGGAGACGCGCCGGCTCCTGCGTACGCGCTGAACCGTAATGCCCCTCCTCACCCGCGCCGGGGCAGCCGCCAGACCTGCTCGACGACCGGGCCGGTCAGCGTCTCACCGGGAGCACCTTCGCCCCACAGGCGCCCTTCCTGAAGCAGCAGGACATGCCCCGCCGCCCGGGCCGCCTCCAGGTCGTGCGTCGCCACGACGACGGTGCCCCCGTCCGCCGTGACCTCGGCCAGGACGTCGCCGATCAGGCGCCGCGCCGACGCGTCGAGGCCGGTGGTGGGCTCGTCGAGCAGAAGCAGCTCGGCCTCCTGCGCCAAGCCCTGTGCCACGAGGGCTCGTTGACGCTGACCTCCTGACAGCTCCCCCAGCTGCCGGCCGGCGAGTGCGGTGATCCCGAGCCGGTCCATGCTGCGCTCCACCACGTCCCGGTCGTGCCGTGACAGCCGCCGCCACAGCCCACGGCGCTCCCATCTCCCCATGGCCACGGTGTCCCACACGGTCATCGGCAGCGCGTCGGCCGCCCTGCTGCGCTGCGCCACGAAGGCCGGGCGCCGGTCGGTCCGGTGCTCGACCGTTCCCGCCGTCACGGGGATGACGCCCGCCAGCACTCCGAGCAGCGTGGACTTGCCCGACCCGTTCGGGCCGACCACGGCGGTCGTGGTGAACGCCGGTACACGCGCGCTGAGTTGGCTGAGCACCGAACGATTCGCATAACCGGCGGACACACCGTCGAGTCCTGTTTGTCGCCGCATCTCCGAGCCACTCCCCATACCTGGTTCCCTACCTAGTTTGAAACGATAATCGTTTTCATTGTAGTGTCCCGATTCATGGAATGGCTGGTGGGTCCCTTCGAGGTGACCTTTGTGCAACGCGCCCTGTGGGGCGGCATCCTCGTGTCCCTGATCTGTGCCCTGGCGGGTACCTGGGTCGTGCTGCGAGGCATGGCGTTCCTCGGGGACGCCATGTCGCACGGCATGCTCCCCGGCATCGCGCTGGCCTCGCTGCTGGGCGGCAATCTGCTCGTCGGCGCCGCCGCGAGCGCGGCGGTCATGGCCGTCGGCGTGAGCCTCGTCGGCCGCTCGCCACGGCTGTCCCAGGACACCACCATCGGGCTGCTGTTCGTCGGGATGCTGTCGCTGGGCGTGATCATCGTGTCCGGTTCGGAGTCGTTCGCCGTCGATCTGACCGGCTTCCTCTTCGGCGACGTACTCGCGGTGCGCCCGGCCGATCTCGGTTACCTCGCGGGCGCGTTGGGCGTCGCCGTGGTGCTCGCGGTGCTCGGCCACCGGCCGTTCGTCGCGCTCGCCTTCGACGAACGCAAGGCGCACACACTGGGGTTGCGGCCACGGCTCGCGCACGCGGCGCTGCTCGCCCTGCTCACGCTCGCGATCGTCGCTTCGTTCCACATCGTGGGAACGCTGCTGGTCTTCGGTCTGCTGATCGCGCCACCGGCCGCGGTGCTGCCCTGGGCCCGGCGGATCCCCACGGTCATGATCGGGGCCGCCTGCCTCGGGATGAGCGCGACCTTCGCCGGCCTGTTGCTCTCGTGGCATCTGGGCACCGCCGCCGGGGCGACGATCGCCGCGACGGCCGTCCTCCAGTTCCTTCTCTCCACCCTGACCGCCGGCCTCCGCCGGCGGTGGACGCGGTCCACCGCCACACCCACGGCCGACCGCCCGCACATGGAATACGGACATCCGTCATGACATCCAGGAACACCCATCAGATCCGGCACGCGAAGGTTCTCCCCCGCGCCGCCGTACTCGTCGGCGCGGGGCTGCTCGTGGGCCTGACGGGCTGCCAGAGCGACAGCGGCGGGCAGCGTCCCGCCGCGAAGCCGCGGCCCTCGTCGGCGCCGCACGGATATGTCGAGGGGGCCGAGGAGACCTCCGAGCAGCAGTCCCGTCTCGTACTGGCCGACGCCGGCACCGGCACGGTCGGCGTGCTCGACCTGATCACCCAGGACATCACGCCGGTGAACGTCACACCGTCGAAGCGGACCGGCGGCGTCCGGGGACTGCGTACCGACGGAAGGTTCGCCTACCTGCGGACCGACGACGCGACGTACGCCGTCGACTCCGGTACCTGGACGGTGGACCACGGCGACCACGTGCACTACTACCGGGCACCGATCCGCCCCGTCGGCCCGGTCGGGGGGCCCGGCACCGCTCAGGTGCACAGCGACCAGAGCGTCACCGCGGTGTCCTCCGTCACCGGCGGCACCCAACTCTTCGACCGGAAGAAGCTGGAGGAAGGCACGGTCCCGCGCGGCCGGTCGCTGAGCGACGCCGGCTCCGGAGCCGCTGTCCCCTACGCGGAGCACCTGCTGGTGGCCTCGGCGGGAGCCGAGCGGGACACGGTGGAGGTCCGCTCCCGGGACGGGGCGTCCGTCGCGGCGCTCGACGAACCGTGCGCCAGTGCGCGGGGCGAGGCCGTCACCCGCCGCGGTGTGGTCTTCGGCTGCGCCGACGGCGCCCTGCTGGTGAGCGAGGACAAGGGCACGTTCAGCGCCACGAAGATCCCCTACGGCCGGGCCGTGGGCGCCGGCGAGCGTGCCGTCGACTTCCGTCACCGGGCGGGCAGTACGACCCTCGCGGCCAAGGCCGGCGACGACGCGGTCTGGGTCCTCGACGTCACCGACAGGACGTGGACGCGGATCGGGACCGGTCCGGTCTTCGCCGCCAACACCCCTGGTGAGGGCGGGCCGTTGCTCGTACTCGGCGAGGACGGCGCCCTCAGCGCGTACGACATCGCGACCAGGAAGCGCACGGCGCGCGCGGACCTGCTCACGAAGGGCACGGCTTCGGCCGTCGTCGAGGTCGACATCTCACGCGCGTACGTCAACGACGCCGGCGGGCGGAAGGTCTACGAGATCGACTACAACGACGGTCTGCGGCTCGCCCGGACCTTCCCGGTCGGCTTCGCCC
The DNA here is from genome assembly GCF_001723055.1 of Streptomyces niveus. Classification (GTDB taxonomy): domain Bacteria; phylum Actinomycetota; class Actinomycetes; order Streptomycetales; family Streptomycetaceae; genus Streptomyces; species Streptomyces niveus. The sequence continues at coordinate 2,010 of NZ_MDCR01000213.1, read as the reverse complement.
CGACCCACATGGTGGAGACGGGACGATGACGATCCGGCCTCTCCCTCTTCTCCTGTCCCTGCTCTGCGTGTTGGCGCTGGGTTCCGGTGCCGTCGGCTGTACGGCCGCCGGTCAGGACCGGCCCACCGTGGTCGTCACCACGAACATCCTCGGCGACATCACCCGCAACGTCGTCGGCGAGGAGGCCGAGGTGACGGTGCTGATGGGGCCGGGCGCCGACCCGCATTCGTTCGGCATCTCCGCTCCCCAGGCGGCCTCCGTCGAACAGGCCGATCTCGTCGTCCACAACGGGCTCGGTCTTGAGGAGAACGTCCTACGGCATGTCGAGGCCGCGAAGGAGGCCGGCGTCCCGACGCTCGCCGTCGGGGACGCCGTCGACCCGATCGCCTACACGTCGGGCGAGAGCGCCGACGAGCCGGATCCCCATTTCTGGACCGACCCGGAACGGGTCCACCGGGCCGTCGGGATCATCGCGGATCAGGTTGCCGAGCACGTGAAGGGCGTCGACAGGAAAGCAGTCGAGAAAAACGCGTCCGGGTACGGCGGGGAAATCACCGAACTCACTTCCTGGATGCGGACGGCGTTCGACGAAATACCCGAGGGAAGCCGCCAGTTGGTGACCAATCACCATGTCTTCGGCTACCTCGCGGAGCGTTTCGGATTCCGGATCGTGGGCGCCGTCATTCCGAGCGGCACCACTCTCGCGTCGCCGAGCGCGTCGGACCTGAGGTCCCTGGCCGACGCCGTCGAGAAGGCGGGGGTGAAGGCGGTCTTCGCCGATTCGTCCCAGCCGGACCGGCTGGCCCAGGTGCTCAGGAGCGAGAGCCGGATCGATGTCGACGTCGTGCCGTTGTTCTCCGAATCCCTCACCGAGAAAGGAAAAGGCGCGGCCACCTATCTGGAAATGATGCGCGCCAACACCAGGTCCATAGCGACGGGTCTGGGCACCACCGAATGAACCACGAGAGGAAAGACCACGTAATGAAGCACGGAGCACGCCCCCGGGCGACGATCGCCCTCACCGCACTCCTCGCGGCCTGCGTCACGCTCACCGCGTGCGGCGGCGACTCGTCCGAAGCGGCGGCGGAGACTTCAGCCAAGCCCCCGGTCAAAGAACCGGTCAAGGACCCGGTCGTCGCGACGTACGACGGCGGTCTGTACGTACTGGACGGCGAGACGCTGAAGGTCGCCGAGGACATACCCCTGAAGGGGTTCAACCGGGTCAACCCGGCGGGCGACGACCGTCATGTGATGGTCTCGACCGCCGCGGGCTTCCAGGTCATGGACGCGGTCGGCCGACGGCTCACCGACGTCGAGTTCAAGGGCCCCAAGCCGGGCCATGTGGTGCACCACGCGGGCCGGACCGTCCTCTTCTCGGACGGCACCGGCGAGGTCACGGTCTTCGACCCGGCGGATCTCGGCGACACCCGGCCGAAAACCACGACGTACGACTCCGCCGCCCCGCACCACGGGGTCGCGATCCAGTTGGCGAACGGCGAGTTGGTGACCACCCTCGGCACGGAGGAGAAGCGGGTCGGCATCACCGTGCTCGGCAAGGACCGCGAGGAGATCACCCGCAGCGAGGAGTGCCCCGGCGTCCACGGCGAGGCCACCGCGCGGGGCGAGGCGGTCGTCATCGGCTGCGAGGACGGCGTCCTCGTCTACCGGGACGGCGCGATCAAGAAGGTCAAGAGCCCCACGGAGTACGGCCGGATCGGTAACCAGGCCGGGTCGGACGAGTCCCCGGTCGTCCTCGGCGACTACAAGAAGGACAAGGACGCGGAGCTGGAACGTCCGGAGCAGGTGTCGCTGATCGACACCGAGTCGGGCACGATGCGGCTGGTCGACATCGGCACGAGCTACACGTTCCGCTCGCTGGCCCGTGGCCCGCACGGGGAGGCGCTGGTCCTCGGCACCGACGGCAAGATCCATGTCATCGACCCGGAGACGGGCGACATCACCAAGAAGATCGCCGCGCTCGGCTCCTGGCAGGAGCCGCTGGACTGGCAG
>NZ_MDCR01000212.1 GCF_001723055.1 Streptomyces niveus | reverse complement strand
GGGGCACCTCCCGTGCCCGAAGGGCTACGGGGGAGAGCGTGCGTCCAGGCGTCGTGAGCCAGACGGGACTTCGCGGACACGCCCTAGGTGTATTGCCCTGTGAGGTTGGGGGCGCGGCTGGCGGGTGGTTTGCCTGCGAGTGCGGTGTGTCCGCGGTGGTGATTGTAGGTGTGTAGCCAGCCGGGGAACGCTTCGCGTCGTTCGGCCTCTGAGCGGTAGGGCTTTGCGTAGGCCCATTCGTCGAGGAGGGTGCGGTTGAGACGTTCGACCTTGCCGTTGGTCTGCGGGCGGTAGGGCCGGGTTCGTTTGTGGGTGATTCCGGCGTCGGCGAGGGCGTCGCGCCAGGCGTGTGACTTGTAGCAGGCGCCGTTGTCGGTCAGGACCCGTTCGACGGTGATGCCGGCTCGGGTGAAGTACGCCTGTGCCCGGGTCCAGAAGGCGGTGGCGGTCTCCTTCTTCTCGTCTGCGTGGATCTCGCTGCAGGCGAGGCGGGAGTGGTCGTCGACGGCGGTGTGGATGTAGCTGTAGCCGGCGCCTGCGCGGGTCTTGCGGCCTGCTTGGCGGCCGAGGGTCTTGTGTCCGCCGCCGTCGGGGATGTTGCCGAGTTTCTTGATGTCCACGTGGACCAGTTCGCCGGGGCGTTCGCGTTCGTAGCGGCGTATGACGCGGCCGGTTGCCCGGTCCAGGTGGGTGAGGCGGGCGAGACGGAAGCGGGTCAGTACCCGGTGCACGGTCGAGGGCACCAGGCCCAGCAGATGTGCGATACGGGCCGGTCCCCAGCGGCGCAGGAGACGGACCTTGATGATCCGCCGTTCGGTGCGGGTCGGGGTGCGGCGCGGGCTGGTGTGCGGACGGGAGGAGCGGTCGGCCATGCCGGCTTCGCCGAACTGCCGGTAGCGGTCGGCCCACCGCCGGGCCGTCGTCGGCGAGACCTGGAAGCGTTCCGCGGCGCGTCGGAGGGGCCAGCCGTCCTCGACGACGCAGCGGGCC
>NZ_MDCR01000211.1 GCF_001723055.1 Streptomyces niveus | reverse complement strand
CGGCGCCGCCGCGTACGTGCGCCACGAAGTCCTCGGCGATCTCCTGGTCGCTGCGGCCCTGGAGGCGTTGCGCGTACGACGCGACGACGTCCTCGTCGCCACGCTCGGGGTCGAAGACGAGGCTGAGGGTGTGCGGGAAGCGTTCGGCGAGGCGCGCCATGGGGTCGGCGGGCCGCACGGGATCGGTCAGTGTCGCCTCGATCCAGGCCTCTTCGTGACGGGTGAGCGCCGGGTCGTCGAGAAGGTCGGCGAGGGCGCCCCGGACGCGGGCCAGCGGGCGCGGCACCGGGCAGTCGATCCGGGTCGCGTCGATCTCACCGCCGGGGCCGAGGTCCACCAGCCACATCGTCTTGCGGTGGTCGCTCTCGGAGAAGGAGTACGCGAGGGGTGAGCCGGAGTAGCGGACGCGTTCGGTGAGGGCCTGCGCGCCGTGCAGATGGCCGAGGGCCACGTAGTCGACGCCGTCGAAGGTGCCGGTGGGCACGGCGGACACGCCGCCGACGGTGATGTCGCGCTCGCTGTCGCTGGCGGCGCCGCCCGCCACGAAGGCGTGCGCGAGGACGACGGAGCGGGTGCCGTCGGGGCGCCGCGCGAGGTCGGCCCGTAGGCGGTCGAGCGCGGCGGTGAGCACCGCCTCGTGTCCGGCCTTGGCGGCTTTGAACTCCTCGCGGACCAGGGCCGGTTCGAGATACGGCAGTCCGTAGAAGGCGACGTCGCCGTGCGCGTCGGCGAGCACGACGGGGGTGGCGCAGCGGGCGGGGTCGGTGCGCAGGTGGATGCCCGCGTGGTCGATGAGACCGGCACCGACGCCGAGCCGACGGGCGGAGTCGTGGTTCCCGGAGATCATCACCGTCGGCACGCGCGCCTCGGCGAGCCGGTGCAGCGCGCGGTCGAACAGCTCGACGGCGGAGAGCGGTGGCACCGCCCGGTCGTACACGTCACCGGCGACGAGGACCGCGTCGACCTCGTGCGTCAGCGCGCTCGCCACGAGGTGGTCGAGAAAGGCCGCCTGTGCGTCGAGCAGGCTGACCCGGTGGAACGACCGTCCCAGGTGCCAGTCCGACGTGTGCAGGAATCTCATGATCCTTGAGGGTAACGGTGGGGTCGGACATCACGGCCGGCTTCGGGTCTCACGCGTCCCCGTACGCCTCACCGCCCAGTGCCAGTACGGCCGTTCCGGCGGTGGAGTCGGCGAGCCAGGCGCGGAAGGCGTCGACGTCGGAGTCCGGCAGTCCGATCCCGATGGTCACTATCTCGGCGTACCGCACGTCGCGTACGGCGCGGCCGGTGGCCCGCAGTTCGTTCTCCAGCTTTCCGGCCCGGTGGTGGTCGACGATGATGGTGGCGAGCCGGTAGCGCTGCCGGGTGACGGTGCCGAGCGCGTCGAGGGCTTCGCCCACCGCGCCCCCGTACGCGCGGATCAGCCCTCCGGCGCCGAGCTTGACGCCTCCGTAGTAGCGCGTGACGACGGCGACGACGTACCGCACGTCCCTGCGCACCAGCATCTGCAACATGGGCGCCCCCGCCGTACCACCCGGCTCCCCGTCGTCGCTCGCCTTCTGTACGGAGGCGTCGGCGCCGATCACGTAGGCGAAGCAGTTGTGGGAGGCGGTGGGATGTTCGCGCCGGACGCCGGCGACGAAGTCCTGCGCCTCCTGCTCGGTGGCGGCGGGCGCGAGCGCGCAGATGAAGCGCGACCGGTTGACCTCGGTCTCGTGGACGCCCCGGCGGGCGACGGTGCGGTACTGCTCATGCATCGCGCCACCCTAGGCTCTGCGGGTACCGACCGGTATGGCGACCCCTCGGGAATTGCGGGACCGCACCGTCCGTTGTCCGGGCATGTATGGAGACGAGACGTACGCGGACGACGAGACGGTCCGCAGGATCCTGACGGCCACGGGCGACACGTGGGCGGTCGTGGGCCTGTCCGGCAACACGTCGCGGGCGGCGTACGGGGTGGCTGCGGTGCTCCAGCGCTTCGGCAAGCGCGTGATCCCGGTCCACCCGAAGGCGGAGACGGTGCACGGCGAGCAGGGCTACGCCTCACTGTCGGAGATCCCGTTCCCGGTCGACGTGGTGGACGTGTTCGTCAACAGCGACCTGGCGGGCCCGGTGGCGGACGAGGCGACGGCGATCGGCGCGAAGGCGGTCTGGTTCCAACTGGGCGTGATCGACACCGCCGCGTACACCCGCACCCGCGCGTCGGGCCTGGACATGGTGATGGACCGCTGCCCGGCGATCGAGATCCCGCTGCTGCCCTGAGTGGCCCCCGAGAGCGCCCCAGGGCGGCGTCGCCCGCTCGCGGGGCCGAACCCAGGCACTCTGGTGCGTGCGTCGCCGACAAACGCCTGGCCGTACTTGGGCGAAGCGAACAACCCGGCCAACACCTACCCCAGACCCGCTCCGTCACCCGCTATTCCGACCGCTCCAGTTCCGGATGACTGACGCTCTCCGTCGGTCGGACGAGATCTGTTCGCCGGCCACTCCACTAAATCCGACAAGACTGTTCCGCTCTGCATGGGAAGACTTCAAGGAGGTAATCCAGCCAACGGACCAACGCTTCTTCACATCGCAGCTCAACTAATTCGACGAGCGGAGTAAGTCGAGCATAGTGGTTGGCGTCGGGCCTCGATTATGGCGGGAAGTAATTCCCCCAGGGGGCTTCGAGAGTTTCTGGATCGACGCCAAGTTCCCGTACTACGACGTCGCCCCCATCGACGGTCTCAACGGCTTCCACGCGTACGCGCTCGATACCCTTTTCCCGAAGCAAGCATCTTCATCCACGAAGGACTGAGGGATTCTACCGTTGAGATCCTGAACTTTCCGTCCCTTAGACGCCGTTCTTATGGCTCGATGGCTCGTTGAGCTGTGGCTCCGTTCACGAAGCATACGCCAGCGCATCGCCCGCAAGGAGGTCGAGTCCTCCATCCGGCTCGGCCGCCACCGCTGGGTCGTCGAACGAGCCGTGTCCTGGCTGGCCGGCTGCGGACGCCTGCACTGCCGCTACGAACGCAAGCCCGAGCATTTCCTTGCCTTCGTTGGCATAGCGGCCCTGCGCATCTGCTTCCCGCGGCTGGCTTCCGGAGCCGGGGAATCACGGCAGAGAGGTGAACCTGATCCGTCAAAGACCGGACAGGCTGCCGGAAAGTTGGCATGCCGGTCGCGTGTCCGGCGTCAGGCTGGAAGGGTGGAACCTCGGTTCGGCCGTCCAGACCGGTGTGATCACATACACATCCACACCGGCAAACAACTCATTGAGGACCGTGTTGTACCGCACCAGGACGATGGCGTACTCGCTCTCGCCCTCTGCGTATCGCTTCGACTCCGGCAGGCTGTGGAAGCGCACCCAGACATCCCGGTACGGACCATTGAGCCTGTACCAAACGGGCGGGCAGTCGGGCCAACGCCGCTGCCACAGGTCCGTCAAGTCAGTCCGTACGCCTTCAAACACCTGCCTAACCCGTCCTTCTCGGGCATGAGCTCCTGTCGACGACCATGATGCCCGGCACCAACCCACCAAAGAACAACTTCTAAAGCAAACGGAGCCGACCGACCTCAGCGCCGGGCCTGCGCGCCCGCCAACTCCCTGCCGCTGCCTCGCCGAACGACGAAGACTGTCACGAGTCGTCAGGCACAGCCCAACGCCCCGATTCCTCGAATTTCTCACATCCGTCATGCTCGAAACGGATAGTCCCGTCGAAAGGTGACGCCAAGTTCGCGCATGCACCGTAATCCGATCCAAGTGTGCCGGAGAGAGGAATCCACCAACGGCACCCACCGCACTGCTCGTCGTACCAGGATTCTCGATACTCAGGATCGTCCGTGCGGCGATTCCTGTTCTGGATCCATCGGGCATGAATATCATCAAGTTCGCCAGGCCCGCGCGTCACGTGATCCTTGCCCATTGCTTGCTGCCACCCAATATTCGCAGAATTCCGTCGATTGATGTAACACGCCGATCAACTTGAACGGCTCGGGATCCGAATCCTCCATCCATCTGCCGCCCGCGATCTCTGGTCAACACTCGAGCATTCACTTGCTGGGCAAATCGCATAAGCTCGGGGTCCTTCGTTCCACTCATTCCCATTTCGGAAACACTGCGCGCATCATAGCCCGCATCCCGCAACTGCGCAGCAAACTTGGGAGTCATGTTCTCGTCCACAATAATTCGCTGCCCATTCCCCGTGAACCCTGCCTTCTTCGCCAGCAATCCCCTCATCCCGCTGACAGCATCCCCGGCAGGGCAGTTGCTGTTGTGAACGAGTATGGGGGTACTGCCCGCCAGCACATAGTACGTGTGCAAGTCGTCCACGGTGAGGTTGTAGGTCCGTGCCCGCTCGGAGAAAGCGCGGTTGGCCTGGACTGAGACTCTGGTGCCGGAGTCTGTGAGGAGGGTCATTCCCGGTTGTAGATCACCGGCTGTGACCCATTGGCGCGCGGACGGCGACCAGAACGGGTGCTCGTGGGTCGCAGTCAGTTTTCTCGGACCGCTGTCCGTCGCGAGGGTGAACTCGTTGAATTTCTTGTCGTCCTCGGTGACGATGAGTGCGGTAACTGCGCGTTTTTCGGTCTTTCCCGTCTCGGGATCTGTCGCCAGCAGCTCGTCGCCGATTCTTACGTCTTCGATATTCTTGACTTCTCCGTCGGCGAGGAGTACATCGGTGCCGGCCAAGAAGCACTTACAAGGTGACGCCTTCCCCGGTTTGTACGCGCCTGCTATGACAAATGGCAGGGACGCCAGCAGGTTCTGCATGTTGTCATAGGCGCCGGATCGATTCTGGCATTTGTCTGCGTTGTCAATGCAGTAGGTTGCCGCTATCTCCTTGGCTCCGGCAGCGTCGCCGCCGTCATTGAGGTATCGGTATGCCGCCATGCATGCGTCCCGTCCGAGACATGCGTTGACGGTCCTACCGTTTTCTCCGACGGGCGCGCTCCAGTAGTCGTCGCCGGTGATTCCGAAGTAGGAGCCGTACCAGATCCGCAGTTGTGACTCGTCGTCAGTCTGCGGGCCCTGCTGGCGGGCTATCTCCCTGACGTCTCCGGTGACGGTCGTCGGGGCGGTTCCGGCTTTGACGCCGCTGCCTCCTCCACCGCTGATGGTCCCGAGGATGGGGTTGTGCTTGTCATCCAACAGCGGGCCTCCGCCCGTGCACGCGGAGATGATGCCGCACTGTGAGCCTCCTGGGTCCCTCAGGCCGGTGGGGTCGCTGCTGGTCGGGGGGCGGTTGTTGGCGTAGGAGTAGCCGTTGAGGGACTGGTGCTGGTCGAGGGAGAGCAGTGGGTCGATGCTGATGAACTGGCCGATGCCGGGGTCGTATTCGCGGGCGCCGATGTGGGTGAGGCCGGTGGTGGTGTCGGCGGGTTTGCCGAGGAAGGCCTTGTCATCGGGCCAGTTGGTCGGTGTGGTGCCGCGCGGGGCGCCGAAGGGGGTGGTGTGGCGTTTGGTGACGGCGTAGGTGCCCGCTTCCAGGACGAGGCTGGAGGTGCCGTGGTGGTCGGCGGCGAGGAAGTTGAGCTTGGTGGTGGTGACGCCTGCGGTGGCGGTGCGGATGGCGATGGTCTGACCTGCGGCCTGGTAGTAGCGGGTGCCGGTCAGGGTCTTGGTGGTGCCCTTGGTGGTGAGGCGGACCTCGGTGTTGCCGAGGTAGAGGACGGTGTCGCCGTCGCCGGTGGTGTTGCGTCTGATGAGGAGTTCGCCGCCGGCGTCGTACAGGTAGCTCGTGCCGATGGCGGCCTTGGTGCTGGTGGCGGGTTCTGTGGCGGAGACGAGGTTGCCTTCGCTGTTCCAGGTCAGGGTCTGCTTGGCCTGGACTCCGGGGCGGCTGGTGGTGTTGCCCGCCGTGTCGTACTCGTAGGCGCCGGCCTTCGCGCCCGTCGTGCTCGTGAGTGCGTGGGGCTGGCTGGCAGGAGCGGGTGTGCCGTAGGTGTAGTTGGTGGTGCTGTTACCCGCTGTGGCGTGCTGGGTTTCGGTTCTGCGCTGGCCAGCGGTGTTGTAGGTGTAGCTGGTCCAGTAGGGGGCGGCGCCGTCGATGTTGGCTGTGGTGCGGCCAGTTGTGGCGCATTCCGCCGTTTTTGGGGTCCAGGCGTCCGTCAGTCGGCGGTGGCCGTCGTAGGTGAAGCACTGGTAGTCGGCTTTGGCGGTGCCGCCCTGGGTGGTGGCGTCGAAGATGGAGGTGACGTTGCCCGCGTCGTCCTGGGTGAACTTGAGTTCCTGCGGCATGTAGCCGTGGACATCGTCGGTGACGTAGGAGCGTGTGAGACGGCGTGTGCCTGGCTCGTAGTCGTAGTTGAGGGACGCTTTGGGCGCCGTCTCATTCGTGCCGAGGACGAGCTGGCGCAGATCGCCGACGGGGGCGTAGGTGGCGTCGAGCAGGTAGCTTCCACTGCCGCTGGAAGTCAGTTGCTGCCTGAAACCGTTGTAGGTGTTTGTGGTGATCTCGGTCGACAGACCTGCGACCGCGGGGTAGGTCTCGCCCTTGATGGTGCCGTCGATGGTGTTGTAGTTCGTGCCGTACGTCAGGGTCCCCGGCACTCCGGCGGTAACGAGCGGGTCCGTGGCCGGGAGGGTGAGTTGGCTGGTCTGGGGGTTGTAGGCGGCGTCGTACCTGGTGACCTTCTGGGTGTATGCCTTGCTGGTGGCGGTGCCGACGCCGTTCTCGTAGCGGACCGCGGTGTCGGGCTGGCCCTTGGCCAGGGTGTCGAAGGTCCACGCGGCGAGCTTGGTGGCATCGGTCTTCGTGCCATCCCACAGTCCCGTCTGACGGCCGAGGATGTCGTACTCAGAGATCAGAGTCTTGTTCCGGCCCACGTCCTTGGTACTGATGACCTGGTCGAGCTCGTTGTAGCCGGTGGTACTCGTGCCCTTGTCCGGGTCAGTGCCGCTGATCTGACGGCCGAACAGGTCGTAACCGTACGACCATACGGCGTTGTCCGGACCGGTCACGGTCTTCTGCTGTCCGGCCGGGGTATAGGCGAAGCGGGTGACGGTGAAGTTGGTCCCGGTGGGTTGAGTACCGGCGTACTCGCGGTTCTCGGTGGTGCGACCGAGTGCGTCGGTGACCACGGCGGTGGCCTGTCCGCCGGTGGGAGCGGTCGCGGTGACGGTGTCACCGCTGTAGGCGGTATCCGTCGTCCAGCGGGTGACGTTGAAGTTCTTCGTCACCGCCCGGACGGGGCGTGCTGCACCGTCGTAGGTCGTGTCCGTCTGCACGGGTGCCTGGCCGGAATCGGTCGCGACGATGGTGCCCGAGGGTGGCGCCTTCTCGTCCCAGATGTCGGCCTGCGCGGAAACCGCGAGGCCCCGCTCGTCGTAGAGGGTCTGGGCAATGGTCCGGCCCCCTACCGGGGAGGGTGACTGGACCTGCCGGGGGCGCAGGAGCGAGTCGAAGATCTCGTAGGTGGTGTTGTAGTTGCCAGAACCGTTGGCGCGTATCACGCCGGTTGAGGTCCAGGGCAGTGCGTTGGCGGTGACGCTGTAGCTGTAGACATATACCGGGGGGTTGTTGAGTGCCTTGGGCGCTGTAGGAGGCCAGACCTTGCTGATGCGGCCGAGGCTGTCGTACTCATTGTCGGTGACCTTGTTGTTGGAGTCGGTGACGCGAGTCGCCGCGCCGCTCGCCGGATCCAGCAGGGAGGTGGTGGTCTGTGCCTTCGCGTTCGCGACCGTCGTCTTGGTCAGCGGGCCTGTCGCCGCCGGAACGTAGGCGGTGGTGGCGACCATGGTGTCGTTGACGTCTTTAACATTCAGGGAACGGCCGAGGGTGTCGTAGGTGATGACCGCGGTTCGCTGCCAGGAGGGGGTGCCGTCGGTGGCGTAGCTCTTGGCGCGGCCGGTCCACCGGGGTTCGCCCTTGGTGGGTGTCTGGGTGGTGGTGTACGCCGTGGCGTCGTAGGCGGTCGCGGTGTCGGAGATGACGTCGCCCGGGCGGGTCGAGTCGGTCGGCAGGTCGAGGTCCGCGTTGAGGACGGAGCACGGCTTGGCGACCACACGACTGCGGGAGACAAGGGAGTTGATCCCCAACGCGTCATTGCGCGCGTAGGTCTTTCTGGTGCAGGTCTCGTCGCCTGTGACGGCGTCATCCCCGCGATCTTCGACCGTCGCGGGCATGCCGTAGCTGTCGAAGGTGGTGGCGGTGCTGCGCACGCGGTCCTTGGCAGTGCCGCTGGTGGTGATGTTGGTGCGGGCGTGGGTGGCGGCGGTGCGGACGAAGTACGCCTCGGTGTCCCCGTAGGACTTGTGCTGCGTCGCGGTCTTCCTCGACCAGGGGTCGTTGATCTGACCGCCGACCTCCTGGGCTCCGTTGTAGGTGACGGTCTCCCGGGTGAAACCCGCGTACGGATCGGCGTCGGTGATCTCGCCGGCCTTGATACCGGTCACTTTCGCTGTGCGCCGCTTGTCGGGGTCGGGGGTTTTTCCGTCCGGTCCAAGGAGGCGGTCGCCGTCCATGCCGCGCAGGAAGACAGTGGCCGTCTTGGACTGGGTCCGGTCGGACCGGCCGGTGAGGTGGGTGACCTTGGCGAATCCGCGCCAGATCGACCAGGTACGTTCCTTCTCCTTGACCAGCGGATCATCGTTGTAGTGCCAGGCGCCCCCACCTGCGTACTGATACGTGTGGACCACCGCCTCCGAGCCGCCGAGAGGGTCGGTCGTGGAAACCGAGGTGACCGGATACTTCTGGAACCAGTCCAGCTGCGGGTCCTTCTCCCCGTTGGGAGACCAGTAGACGGGGTAACAGTTGCGGGTGTTCTGGTCGACCTTCGGCATCGTCTGACCGGCGACACAATCCTCGTCGGCGTACGTGACGATCGACTGCGCACCGGTCTCGGAGATGATCTGCTTCAGGCGCGGCTTGTTCAGCGGCAGGATGTCGTCGCTGCCACTGTCGACCCGGTTGGCCCGCATCTCGTGATCAAAGCTGACCGGCGGCATAGACAGGTCGGTTCCGCGTTTGCCGGTGTGCCGGATCTCGTCCAGCCACAGCGACTGGTCCGTGGAGTCCCCGGTGTCCCCCGGGTCCAGGTACTGCTGCTTCAGCGACCAGGTGTCGACAGGAGCGAAATCGGGCGCAGTGGCGGCCGCGTCCCAGGCGTACGTCGTGATGGCGGTCATGCGCTTACGGATGAAGAAAGAGGGGCCGACGCTGCCGGTGCACTTGTCGCCGGTCTTGCACACGGTGTCGAAGGGGACGTCGGGCCAGTTGTCGCGCGTGTCTTCGGTCAGCGCGTCGCAACCGGTGCCGCTCGCGGTGCAGCGCTCCGTGTAGTTGAAGGTGACCTTGTCCGAGGCGGCCGGGCTGCCGCTGAACAGGGCACCGGCACGCTGGCCGTAGCGAATCTCCTTCAGGTAGCCGCCGCGGGTGTAGGCGGTGCCGGTGCTGTCGTCGCCGAGGGTGTCGTAGTTGTTGGTCTCGGCGGCGTACCAGTACGACATGGCGTTCTCGAGGAGGTCTTCGACGTAGTCGAGGTTCCAACGCCAGGCCTGCGTCTTGTCCCGGCCTGACAGGCTGGTGCCGTCCGAGTAGCCGGGTTCGCCGGAGTCGTCGCCGAAGACCGGGACAGTCCAAACCGACTGTGTGCGCTCGTCGGCGGGCGCGCCGGCGAGTTTGTTCAGGCCGAAGACGTATTTGGTGCCCTCACCTGTGGTGACGGTCCAGTACTCGCCGTTGTCGTCGCCGTTGTCGGCGCCGGTGGAGTGCGTGACCGTGGAGGCGTCGTCATTCTTCAGCCGCCAGACGCCTGTGGTGTCGTCCTTGACCAGTTCACTGGCCTTTCCGTTGAGGACGAGCGAGGCGTTGTCGTACTTCCAGCAGAGGTCGAACTTGTCCTCCTGGCCGTCGTCGTCGCACGTGCCGTACTTGCGCTCGACGTACGACGAGGTGAGGTCGAAGCCTTCACCAACGGCCGTGCCCTGGTTGTTCGTCGAGGCCGTCCGGCCGTCCACGCTGCCCGAGTCGTAGGAGATCGCCAGATCGGGCGAAGGCCCGGCTGCGGCGGGCGGCGTACGCAACGGGTAGGACCAGGTGAAGGTGCCGGAAGAGCCGCCCGCCTCCCATGTGGACGAGGAGGACAGGGGGGGTGGCCTTGAAGTCACCAGCACCGGATTCGGTGCCCGCCGCCAGCGCCAGCATCATCGTGGCGGGCTCAGACCCGGCGGGCGCGGGAGGGAAAGTGAGCTGGGTTCCCAGCGTCTGTCCGGGCCGGTCGTTGTCGGACACCAGAGTCGTCCGCGTACGGCAGGCGGCCTTGGCGGGGTCCTTGAGCGCGCAGTCGGGCAGGCGGGCCATCCGCAGACGCCCGGCCCAGTCACCGCCGTAGGCCGAGGCGAAAGCCGAGTAGTCGACGCCCAGACGGGCGCGGCCCCCGTCCTTCGGACCGGTGACCTTGAGGACGACGCCCTTGACCCCCAGACGATGCGCCGCCTCCTGGTCCAGAACCTCGGCCTTCACCGTGTCGGCCGTGCCGGTGCGTTGTGCGCTGCCTTTCGCCGCGGAAGGCGCGGCCAGTGTGAGAGGCAGCGAGCCTGGATCGGCGGCGGCCGGCCGTGTCTCCCCCTTGGGCAGAGTCAGCACGGCAGTACCACCGGCGGGCCAAGTCACCGACTTGGCCTGCTCGTTCTTCGCTCGGGTGATCACGCTCCGATCGGCTTGTTCAGCCTTCTTCCGAGCGGCGGCGGCAGCCTTGTTCTCCTTTGCCGTGAACGCGGACACCTCGGCCGACCGAGGCGCGGAGAGCTTCGCAACGCCCAGCGGATCGGGCTTACTGAGCGGTCCGGCGAAGGCGACCGGTGCGAGGAGACCAGGAAGGAGGATGAAGCCGGTCATGACGGCCACACGCCGAGACCATTGGTGTCTGCTACGCCTGTTGCGGCCGGCGAGCATGGTGGCCCGTCTGAACGATGTCATTGACAGCTCTCCTTTACGCACCCCGGCCAGGGGCATGCGCTGACTGCTCCCTCGTTCTCGGCAGGGGAGCAAGAATTCGGACAAGGGGGCGAGGTCTGAATGCGGAGGAAAGGACGCCCGGCCGTCAGGTCGGCGAGGTCCACGAGAGGGGTTGCGGCACAGGATCGCCGCAACCCCCTTCACCTACAACGGTGGAGTTCCTGTGTCGTCGGCAGAGGCGATCGTGACCTGATCGCTGACCTGCTCCTGCGTCATGGCACCGGTCCAGATCCTCAGTTGTTCGAGGCCGCCGGGAAGATAGTGGCCGGTGGTGCCGCCCTGAGTGCCCCGGCCTGTGGCAAGTTCACCGGTGCCTTGCTGGACAGCATCAAATCCCGGGCGGCTGAGGCTTTCAACGGCGAACGATCCGACATACAGATGCAGTGTTCCCAGCCGCTCAAGCGTCTGCGACGGATTCCCCGGATCGGTGATCTCGAAAGCCTCCTGGGCGTCGAAGACCCCCGTCACATCCACCCACGTGTCGACCTCGGCAAGATCCGAGGCAGGAGTGATGGCGGTGTCCTTCGTCACCTTGCCCGAGGAGTCGGTGGCGGTACGGGTGAACTGCCATTGGTACGTATCAACTGCCGGCTTGATGACCCACAGCGCCCACGAGGACTGACCGCCGCTGCGCTGTCCGGCCACCTGCGCCTTGTACCCGACGGGCTTGGCCGCCAGTTTCTCCCCGTTCAGCTGCACCCGCGCCGAGACGGTGAAGGAACCCGACTCGTCCACCACCGGGCCCTGGGCGGAGGCGTAACCCGAGGTGCCGTCCAGGGTCAGGGCGTTGTCGTCGCCGTCGAGGACCGCACCTGTCGCGGACAACTGCATGGAGGGGTGCGGGTAGGGAGAGAGTTCGTCGATCGTGGTGCCAGTGGCCGTGGTCGCATCCCACTGCGCCACCAGTTCATTTGTCGGTAGATCGTCCTGGAGAAGTCGCACCTCCTGAAGGACTTCCTCCGAGGTGAGGGCCCGCTGCCAGACCGCGGACTCGTCGATACGTCCCCGGAAGAAGAAGCCACTCTCACCGCGGATGACAGACCGCCCGAACTGCAATCCACCAAGAGCGTTCCACGGTTTGTACGTGGCGCCCTGGGCCGTCGCCGCCGCGGCCAGCTTCACCGCGGCACCCTGCGGGCGCCCGTTGACATACAGCTGCAGAGTGTCGTTCGCGGGGTCGGCGTCACCGTGCGTGTCGAAGACTCCGGTGAGCTGCGTCCAGACCCTTAGCGGCGGGTTGGTGGCATCGGCGTTGGACGTGATGATCACCGGTGTCGCCGAGTCGGCGACCGTGTGGCTGAACACCCAGCCCTTGGAGGAGGACGAGTAGTACAGGGCGAACGCCTGCGC
This sequence comes from Streptomyces niveus, assembly GCF_001723055.1. GTDB lineage: Bacteria > Actinomycetota > Actinomycetes > Streptomycetales > Streptomycetaceae > Streptomyces > Streptomyces niveus. The sequence goes on along the minus strand of NZ_MDCR01000211.1, from coordinate 9,417 downwards.
CTGGGTACCCGGTGTCGTCATCACCATCCGGCTGGTCGACGCGTCCGTCAGATAAGCCCAGGTGGAGAACGTCAGGGAGTCCGCAGTGTTGACGGCGGCCGTGCTCGTCGAGGCGTACGCCTGCTGGTTGGCGGGGTCGGCGCTGTCCAGCCACAAGGACTGGTCGGCCTCTCCGCGCCGGGCCATGGTCGACCAGCCCGCTCCCGCCGTACGCAAGTTGGCGTCGTGACGGGTTCCGACAGTCGCGGTGTCCTTCGCCACCGTCACCCCGGAGCCGGCCACTCCGTCGTCGAAGCGCCAGCGACCCACCTCGCCTTCCGCCAGAGCCACCTTGAAGGTGAACTCCGCCGGAGGCCCGTAGCGGTTTCGCACATCCTTGGCCTCCACCGACAGCACCTGGGTGCCTCCCAGCTTCGGCACGACCAGCTTCTCCGTGTAGGTGGAGCCGGAGACTTCCTTCGTCTCCGCTCCCGAGGCCGTCAGCAGACGCCAGCGGAATCCCGTGATGTCCGCGTCCGCCGGGTTGTGCTGGAAGGTGAACGTGCCCGCCACACCTGGGCCGCCCTTGCCCTCGCACAGACCCGCGGTGCACAGGGTGTAAGGAGAGACGGACTTGATGACGGGAGCCTTCGGCGCCGTCGAGTCGATCTTGAAGTAGCACCACGGGGAGAAGGCGGAGGCCAGCTCGCCCGACTTGCCGCCGTACGACCAACGCGACTGCGTACGCGCCCGATAGCGGTACTCCGTGCCGTCCGTACGATTCGTTGTACGCGTCTTCTCCAGCGTGCCGTCCGGATCGAACCCGCTTGTGGGCGCGGTGTCGCTCCAGATCTCCTCCCATGTCCCGTCGGCCAGCTTTCGAGCCGCTCGGAACCCCGCCTGCAACGAGCCCTTCTCCTCGCCCGCCTTGGGCTGGACCTTCGTCTGGACCCTGGCCTGCACCATCGGGTCCAGACGCGACACAGTCAACGGCGCGTCGGGATCGGTCCGGCAGTACGCGGCCGTCCCATCGCCCGGAATCAGGCCGACACTTGTGGGGACGCCCGGCTGCGGGACGTATGTGACCTGGAGTTCGGCGTTCTTGTCGAAACGCTTCCACGCCCGCGGGTCCTTCTCGTCCTTCGCCCACAGCATCAGCGTCAGCCGGGCGAACTTCCCGTCGGCGAACGCCCGTACCGTGGGCGTCAGGTTCTCGTTCAACTGGGCCGGATCGTCATTGAACTCGATCCACTTGTCCGGCTGGGAGGGGCTGCAGTTGTCGCCCCGGCCGGCGGACACCAGACGGTCGCCCATGTGGTCGATGACCGACGGGCCCGGCCACCGGGTGCCCTCGGAGATGTTGTCGGTACGGGCCAGGTTCAGCCACTTCGCGTCGCAGTTGAACGACCACGTCTCATGCGCGCGGAACGTCGCATCCAGAACGTACTTCCCGCTCAGCTTCGTCGGCGCGAACTCGAAGTACATCCGGTCGATGTAGCCGGACCCGCAGTAGTATCCGTCCGCGTTCCCGCACAGGCCGACGCCCTTGTCCTCGGTGAACTGCCAGAACTTGTCGCCGTCGGAGGAGAGCTTGGTGCGCTCGGACGCACCGAGACCGACCGGAGGGTCGATGTAGACGGGGTAGACCGTGTCAGTGCCCCGGAGCAGACCGAGGTCGGGCCGCACCTCCACGGCTCCGTCCGCCACCTTCACCGGAAGCTCAGCCGTCGCGTCCCCCTCGCCCGGAACAGAGGGATCGTCGCCACCGTCCGTGGCGGCGGAGCCGGTTGCCGTCAGGGAGTGCGCCGCCGGGGAGGGCTCGTCGTTCCCGGCGGAGTCCCACATCAGACCGGCAGGCCCGTTGAAGACGGCATTTCCGTCCTCGTCCACGGCCCGCAGACCACCACCCGCACCGGCGACCACCTCCAGCCCCTGGCCCGACGCGGCGAAAGTGATCTGCTCAAGCTCCGAACTGGCAGCGGCCTGCGCGGTCTTGACCGCCAGGACCTGCCGGTACCCCTCGGACGTGGCCGTCAGCCGCAGGTCCACCCCCGGCAGGACATCCGCGTACGTGGCGGTCGCACCGTCCAGCGTCGGTACGGGCAACGGCCCCGGCCAGTCCAGCGAGAACGACCGGCGCCCGTCCCCCAGCCGGATCATGTCCCCGGCCGAGCCCCCACCGGAGAACGACAGGCCCACCGCAGCCGCTTTCGGACCCACACTGCCGTCCGCGCGGCGCACCAGGTCCACGTCGACCCCGGCCCACGTACCGTCAGCCTGCTTCACACGCTGGGGAGTCGTCGACTGGGTCAGCGTGAACGTACCGTCCGGGTTCGCCACGGTCGTCGAGTACGCGCTGCGCTGCGCCACGTCCTCGACGGGCTCACCGGAGGCGGCGGCCCGCTCCGTCGCGCTCGCCGTCCGCGTCGATGACTCAACGGCGGTCGCCGCGGAGGCAGTTGGAAGAGCGACGACGGCAGCCCCGGCCAGCAGCGACGAGACCACGACAGCCGTCACCGACCCTCGCCACCCGTCGCGGCCCCGACCACGCAGGCCAAACCCGGACACGCCCACTTCCCCCACCCCAGCTTCACGGAATGCGCACGAACGCCAGGACGATAGATGATCACCCGTTCACCACGTCAACGGTGACGCACATCACACCGACGCCCACTGCACCCGCCCCATGAACGCACCGTCACCACACGGGAATCCGAGGCATCAGGCAGGCGGCGTCAGCCGAAACTCAAACCTCGGCGAACAAGAACAACTCAGCGGGGTCAGCCCAACTTCGGGGAAACGAGAGCCGGACACGTCGCAAGGTCAAGAGGAGGGAAAATCCTGGAGCGCGGCATCGGCGCGCGAGGGGTCTGGACAGGGCGGGCCGGTGGTGCTCGGGCCGGGCGTCAGGCGGCGGGGATGCCGAGGGCGTCGATGATCGTGGCGCCCGGCAGGGACGCGAACGTCTTGCCGGGGACGATCAGTTTGCCCCGGCGGCGGCCGCTGCCGATCAGGACCCATTCCGTGTCCACCACGGCCGCGTCCACCAACAGGGCCCAGTCGGCGGGCAGGCCGATCGGGGTGATGCCGCCGTACTCCATGCCCGTTTCGCCGGTCGCGGTGTCCATCGGGGCGAACGAGGCCTTGCGGGCGCCCAGTTGCCTGCGTACGACTCCGTTGACGTCGACGCGGGCGTGGGACAGGACGAGACAGGCGGCGAGCGTGGACTCGCCGCCGCGCTTGCCCGCCACCACGACGCAGTTGGCCGAGTGGTCGAGCAGGTCCGCCCCGTGGTGCTCCACGAAGGCGGCGGTGTCCGCGATCTCCGGGTCCGTGTCCACGTAGAGCAACTGGTCGGCGGGCACCTCGCCCTGCCAGGAGCGTACGGCGGCGGCGACCGGCTCCGTGAGCTGGTCGAGGCAGTCGGGGGCCGGGCGGGCGTTGTCGAAGTCTCCGATGGGGGCGCGCATGCGCGTCAAGCTAACAGCCGGGGCGCGTTCAGCGCGCGGGCGGGATGGAGACCGCCATCGTCATCTCGACGGTCACCTCACCGTCGTTGCGGTAGCCGTGCGGCACATTCGCCTCGAAGACCGCCGACGAGCCTTCCGGCACCGGATGCGACGCGCCGTCCACGACAAGGGTGAGCGCGCCCGCCGTGACGTGCAGCAGTTCGGTCGTGCCCTCGGGATGCGCGTCGGATTCGCTGTGCTCGCCGGGCATCAGCCGCCAGGACCACAGTTCGAGCGGGCCGCGCGCCTCGGTCCCGACCAGCAGGACGGTGCTGCTGCCGGCCTCGGTGGACCACATGCGTACGGCCTGATCGGCCGGTACGACCCTGACCTGCGGGCCCTGTTCGTAGTCGAGCAGCGTGGTAATGCTGATGCCGAGGGCGTCGGCGAGCTTCACCGTCGTGCCCACGCTGGGGTTGGTGCGGGCCTGTTCGATCTGGATGATCATGCCCCGGCTCACTCCCGACCGGGCCGCCAGTGTGTCGAGAGTGAAGGCCCTCTCGCCTCGCCACCGTTTGAGATTGCGGGCGAGCGACTGGGTCAGCTGATCGAGGTCCGACACATTCCGTCCAGTATATTCGATGACGCAGTTCAATGGACTGTACTACGGTGTGGTGCACCAACCGTCCATCACACTGTACTGGCGAGGTTCGCGTCATGACCGCACTGTTCGCGCTGGCCACCTGCCTGCTCTGGGGCCTGGCCGACTTCGGCGGTGGCGTGCTCACCCGGCGTATCCCCGCCCTGACCGTGGTCGTGGTCTCGCAGTCGGTCGCCGTGGTCGTCCTCGGCACGATCGTCGTCGCGACCCGCGCCTGGACCGAGGCCGGGCCGCTGCTCTGGTACGCGGTCGCCGCCGGAGTCGTCGGCCCCGTCGCCATGCTCGCCTTCTACAAGGCGCTCGCGCTCGGCCCGATGGGCGTCGTCTCGCCGCTCGCCTCGATCGGTGTGGTCGTACCGGTGGGCGTGGGCCTCGTCCTCGGTGAGCGGCCCGGACTGCTCCAGGTCACCGGGATCGCCGTGGCCGTCGCGGGCATCGTGCTCGCGGGCGGGCCCGAGCTGCGAGGAGCGCCCGTCCGCCGCCGGGCGATCGCGTTGACGCTGGTCGCCGCGTTCGGATTCGGCGCGGTCATGGCCCTGATCTCCGAGGCGTCTACCTCGCTCACGGGCCTGTTCCTGGCGCTCTTCGTGCAGCGCGTGACCAACGTCGGTGTCGGCGGGGCCGCGCTGTACGTGTCGGTGCGGCGCGGCGCGCCCGCGCTGCCCGAGGGGGGCGGGATCACGGTGATCCGGGCCACGCTGCCCGCGCTGGCGTTCGTCGGACTCGCGGACGTGGCCGCCAACGGGACGTACTCGATCGCCGCGCAGAACGGCCCCGTCACGGTCGCCGCCGTCCTGGCCTCGCTGTATCCGGTGATCACAGCGGTGGCCGCGCGTGGCCTCCTTAAAGAGAGGCTGCGCGCCGTCCAGGCGGCTGGCGCCGGTCTCGCGCTGATCGGTACGGTCCTGCTGGCCGCGGGCTGACCGGTCCCGGCGCGGCTACGACCGGTCCGGATCCAGCTCGGCCATCGCCAGCAGCTGCTCGGGCGTGACGCCCTCCGGGATCGGTACGGGGGCGGGCGTACGCAACGGCGGCTGCCAGCCCAGCTCCGGATCCCAGCTCCGTACGACCCGCGCCGGCGCGCCCGCCACCACCGTGTGGTCGGGCACCTCACCCCGTACGACGGCTCCCGCCGCGACCACCACGTTGCGGCCGAGCCGGGCTCCGGGCAGGATCACCGCGCCGGTGCCCAGCCAGCAGCCCGGACCCACCGTGACCGGGTCGGTGCGGGGCCACTGCTTGCCGACGGGGACCTGCGGATCGTCGTAACTGTGGTTGGTCGACGTGATGTAGACGTACGGCCCGCAGTAGGTGTTCGAGCCGATGGTCACCGCCGTGTCGGCGATGACATGGCTGCCACGGCCGAGGACGACACCGTCGCCGAGCCGCAGGATCGGCTCCGCGCCCAGGTCGAGGCCGGGCATCATCCCGGCGGTCAGCGTGACGTGTTCGCCGATGACGCAGTGCTCGCCCAGCTCGATCCAGGGCTCGCCGAAGACGGTGCCCTGCGGGAACGCGAGCCGGGTCCCGGTGCCGATCCGGCCGAAGCGCAGCCTCCCGGGCTGCTCGGCGCTGACCGCGCCCGCCTCCTGGACCCACCGCCAGCCGCCCTGGACGGCGCGCGCGAGGAGGCGGCGGCGCCAGGCGGTCAGTGCGGGGAACGTGTCTCTGCTCTTCGGCACCCGCCCACGGTATCCGCGGGGCCGGGGCGGGCCCGCGCCGCGTGCTGTGACGTTCACCCCACGGCGGCGCGCACACCACGCGAAGCTCCCGTGGTCGCGCCAGTACCACGACTGCGTCCCGCGCGTGGGCGAGTTCGAGGCCGACTCCCTCGTTGGAGGGCACTGCCACGCGGCGTCCCTGCCGAACCGCGCCTCGTGCGTAGCGTGAGCCCCACACACGGTCCGGATAATCACCGTTCCAGTCGGTGACCGGCACGCCCCCCAACTGGTCCGGTTTCCCGGCACTTTCGACCACTTTTCCCCCAGACTTCTCCCCCAACCGAACGCACTCGACTACCGAGGGAACGCGGAATGTCCGTGCCTGTCGCACCGAGCCCCCACCGCGTGCTCAAGACACGCCCCTTGTCGCTCGCCGGGCCGCCCGCCCTGCTGCTCGTGACCGGAGCGGCGGCCGGCGTCGCGGCCGTGGCCGCCCCCGCCGCCGCCCGCGGCTGGCTGGTGGCCTCGCTCGCCATCGCCTGGACGGTCCTGGCCTGCGTCGTCGCCGGCGCCGGGCTGCTGCTGCGGCGTCACCGTCGCGCCTCAGTGACGGCGGGCGGCGAGATCCAGTCGCTCCACGCCCAACTGGCCCGAAGCGGCGCGGAGTCGGCCCATCTCGTCAACGTCACGCTCCCCACCGTCGTCAAACGGCTGCGTGACGGCGCGAGCGCCGAGGAGACGCTGGCCGCCACTCCCCCGCCGTCGGACCCCCAACTCCAGCGTGTCCTGCGGATGTTCGCCGATGAGGTGGCCCTCGGCGCGCGCCGGGCCGCCACCGCGGTCGCCGACCACGAGACGGCGGTGACCAGGCTCGGCCAGATCGCCGACGATCTGGACCTTCTGTCGACGGTGACACTGCCCACCGCGCTCGGCGGGCTCCGCGAGGGCCGGGGCGCCGACACCGTACTGGCCGATCTGAAACGGCCGTCCGACCCCCGGCTCCGGGTCCTGGCCGACGCGGTCGTCCGGGACTTCGCCGTCAGCGAGCGGCGCGGCTCGGCCGCGCAGGCGGCCAGCGCCAAGGCGCTGAGCCGGGTGCAGGCCAAGGCCGTGAGCATGCTCGCCGATCTCCGCGAGATGCAGGAACGTCACGGCGAGGAGGTTTTCGGCGATCTGCTGAAGCTCGACCACAACACCTCCCAACTCGGGCTGATGACCGACCGGCTGGCGTTGCTGATGGGCGGCCGGGCCAGCCGCGCCTGGAACAAGCCGATCCCGATGGAGAGCATCCTGCGCGGCGCCGTCGGCCGGATCGCGGCCTATCAGCGCGTACGCCTGCACTGTTCGAGCACCGCGTCCGTCGCCGGATTCGCCGCCGAGGGCGTGATGCACCTGCTGGCCGAACTCATGGACAACGCAGCGAACTTCAGCCCGCCGATCGACGAGGTGCACGTCTACGTCGAGGAACGCTCCGCCGGCATCGTGGTGACGATCGAGGACAGCGGCCTGAAGATGGCGGACGCCGCCATGCGGCGCGCCGAGGAGTCGGTGTCGGGACGCTCCAACGACCTGGCCACCCTCCAGGGCACCCGGCTCGGTCTGGCCGTCGTCGGCCGGCTCGCCGAGAAGTACCACCTGAGCGTCAACTTCCGCCCCTCCTCACGCGGTGGTACGGGCGTCGTGGTCCTCTTCCCGCCGCAGCTCCTCGCCCAGCGGCGCACCGCGGCGCCCCAGTTGTCGGGGCGGCACGCCGCGCCCGTACCGGCCGACACGCTCCCCGAGCCGCAGCCGCAGCCGCGCACACCGCCGCCGGTGCCTCTGCCGTCCCCTGCCGGGCCGTCGCCCGCTCTGCCGTCCCCCGCCGCGCCGGGCGACGGCCCCCGGGTCGCGACGCCGGGCGGGCTGCCCGTACGGCCGCCGGGACGCACGATGGCGGCGGCGGACCGCGACAGGGCGCCCGCCGACGGTACGGGTGAGCAGGACCGTACGCGGCACGGCTCGGCGCCTCGGGCCGTACCGCCGGGACGCGACGCAGGAACCCGGTTCGGCGCCTTCCACCGCGCCAGGCGTCCGGTGGAAGGCACGCCCGAGAAGGACCGGCCGGAGCACGGCGACACCCACTGAGCCGCTGCTCGTTCCCCGTACGGCACCCGGAAGCACAGCAAGTCGCAAGCGAACAGCACCATCTGAGATTGGAGGCACGGGCCGGTGACCGGCTTCCCCCGGCCGATCCCGCCCGACGCAACCCATGCACCCCATGGCCACCACTGACAACAGCGTGACCTGGCTCCTGGAGAGTCTGCTGGAGCGCACCCCCGGCACCCGGCACGCCCTGGTGCTCTCCCGCGACGGACTCAAGCTCTGCTGGAGCCGGCATCTGACGCTCGACCAGGCCGACCAGTTGTCGGCGATCTGCTCGGGAATCCAGGCACTCGCGCAGGGCGCTTCCGTCGAGTTCGGCAACGGCACGGGCGGCGTACGCCACTCGATGACGGAGTTCCACGGCGGCCTGCTCTTCATCGTGGAGGCCGGTGACGGCGCGCATCTCGCGCTGGTGGCCGAGGACGGCGCCGACCCGGGTGTCGTGGGTCATCAGATGACCGAGCTGGTCGACCAGATCGGCGAGCATCTGCGCGCCGAGCCCCGGACCCCGGTGTCCCCCGAAGCCGCCCCGTCATGACCCGCCGGACCCGCCAACCCGTCGACACCGGCCGTCCCGACCGGCTGTACACGGTCACCGGTGGCCGCAGCCATGCCGACCACGACGCGTTCGACCTGGTCACACTGATCGTCAGCGAGTGCGCGCCGACCCAGGGGACGCCGTCGGACCACTACGCGATCCTCGAACTGTGCCGCCACCCGACGGCCGTCGTGGAGATCTCGGCGGAGCTGGGACTGCCGGTGACGGTCGTACGGATCCTGCTCGGCGACCTCCGGGCGACGGGCCGGATCACCGCACGCCATCCGCGCGGCGCGCGCTCCGTCTCCGCCCTGCCCGACTCGGCCCTCTTGAAGGAGGTGCTCCATGGACTCCGCAACCTCTGAGCTGCCGGCCCGTACCCCGCTGACCGACGCCGCCGAGACCGGACTGAAGATCGTGATCGTGGGCGGCTTCGGGGTCGGCAAGACGACCCTGGTCCGCTCGGTGAGCGAGATCCGTCCGCTCAACACCGAAGAGGTGATGACACAGGCCGGTGTCGGGGTCGACGAGACCGCCGGGCTCACCACGAAGACCACGACGACGGTCGCCTTCGACTTCGGCCGGATCAGCCTCAGCGACCGGGTGGTGCTCTATCTGTTCGGCGCGCCGGGCCAGGAGCGGTTCTGGTTCCTGTGGGACCGGCTGTTCTCGGGCACGCTGGGAGCGGTCGTCCTGGTCGACACCCGGCGGATGAGCGAGTCCTGGTACGCCATCGACCGGCTGGAGCATCACAAGACGCCGTTCGTGGTCGCGGTGAACCGGTTCGACGACGACGTCTCCGCCTTCTCGCTCGACGAGATCCGGCAGGCGCTGTCGCTGCCCGAGCACATTCCGCTGATCAGCTGCGACGCGCGGGTCCGTTCGTCGGGCAAGGACGTCCTGATCGCCCTCGTGGACCACCTGTACGAACTGGCGATGGCACGGGAGTTGACGCCATGAACGATCCACACGCCCCCTACCCCGAAG